>NZ_JAWVWO010000007.1:0-273405 GCF_033657265.1 Flavobacterium sp. MMLR14_040
CTTTAAGGGTGTTTCGTTTGTTTTGTTTTTGAACAATTTACTAAAGCTCTGAAGGTGTTCGAATCCCAGCTCATACGCAATTTCACTAATTGACAAACTAGTAGTAGAAAGTTTTTCTTTCGCTTTTTCTATGAGTTTATTGTGAATATGCTGCTGCGTATTCTGACCAGTATGAAGCTTCAGTAAATTGCTTAAATAATCTGAAGAAACATTCATATTATCAGCAACAGTCTGGACAGAAAGAAGATTTCTTTGGTCACGGTTTTTATCATCAAAATAATTATTCAAAAACTCTTCAACTTTTGATAGTATTTGATGACTGCTGATTTTTCTTGTAAGAAATTGGCGACTGTAATATCTGTCGCAATATTTGAGCAGCAATTCTATCTGCGCAATTATTAAATCCTGCGTAAATCTATCAATGTTGATGTGGTATTCTTCTCTTATATTTTCAAAAATATTTACAATGATATTTTCCTCTTTTTCAGAAAGAAATAGTGCTTCATTAATTGAATAATCAAAAAACGTGTAGCTTTTTATGTTTTTCGCTAATGCTGAATTCCATAAAAAGTCTGGGTGAATTTGCAATAAATACCCTGCGCCTTTATGTAATGAATCAGGATCCTGCTCCAGCCGCAAAACCTGCCCCGGTGCTATAAATGACATTATACCTTCGTCAAAATCGTAAACCTGCTGGCCATAATAAAGCTTGGCTCCAATATCCCTTTTTAAAGCAATAGAGTAAAAATCCATCACAATGTTTGTCGTTTTTTCATCATCAGGGAATTTTACCTGTGAATAATCGACCAGGCTTATTAAAGGATGTTCCGGCTTAGGAAGCCCTCTAAAACGATGATAATCTGTGATGTTTTTTATTCTAATAACTTCCATAGTTACAAAATTACATTTTTTTGACACTAGAAATTCAGATGAATTCTTTTAAAAGTATATTCAAAAATTATTATACGCATATGCTATTTGATTTTTTATTCCTGTTTGCTCTGCATCAAAAGACCAAACCAGTCTTCTAAATGCCATGTATGGGTAAGTTTGCCATTTTTCAAATAATGAAATTCATGCAGTGCAATTGTTACTTTCTTATTCGTTGGAGGGATTCCCATAATTTCCTTTATATGCGTAAATTGCAGTGAGGCTCTTACAGCTGCACGCTCGTGGCTGCCAAATATCTCATGAATTACGATTTCTATATCAGGACATAATTCGAACAAAAATTTCATAATTGCCTGCAGTCCTTTTGGGTTATCTTCTTGATGTGGTGCGAGTGGAATATCTTTCCAGTCAGGCATGCAAATTTCGTCTAATACTTCTGGCTTTTTAAGTTTCCATGCTGCATAAAACCTTTCAATGGTATCTATTTCCTGTTTGGAAAGAGCTTTGACTACTCCTTTATCTTCTTTTTCCATTTTATATTCTTTTAATTGTATGTAACATTCAGCTTATCAACTATGATCAACTATTTTTAAGTCTAATTATAGATTTGAACCTCCTGAAATTTCTATTCGCTGAGCATTAATCCACCCGCCGGCATCACTGCATAGAAAGGCTACCACTCCCCCAATGTCCTCGGGTAGTCCAACTCTTCCAAGAGCAGTTTGCGAAGCCAGGTATTGGTTCATTTCTACATTGTCACGTACCGCACCGCCCATAATATCGGTTTCGATAGCACCCGGAGCAATAACATTTACTCTTATGTTTCTTGCACCGAGTTCTTTTGCCTGATATTTTGTCAATGTCTCCATTGCTCCTTTTAGTGCTGCATAAGCTGCAAATCCCGGCGTGGCAAAACGGGTTAGTCCTGAAGAAACATTTACAATTCCTCCGTAAGCTCTTAATAATGGCAATAATTTTTGTGTAAGGAAAAATGGACCTCTAAGATGTACATTTTCCATTTCTGTAAATTGAGCTTCATTGATAGCATCAAAATTTGCATAGTGAATAAACCCTGCATTATTGACCAAAAAATCAATTCCATCTGAGTGGAAGTAATTGGTTATTTCATCTCCAAGATCTTTTCTAAACATATCAAAACTAGAAGAATCTGAGACGTCTAGTTTTATGGCGGCCGCCTTTTGTCCGATATCATGAATTTGTTTTACAACATTTTCTGCTGTTTCTTTTTGAGTGTTATAGGTTAAAACTATATCCAATCCGTTTTTGGCAAGATTGATCGCCATATCTTTTCCAAGACCGCGGCTCCCTCCTGTTACTACTGCAATTTTACTTTGCGATGACATAATGATTATTTTAGTATTATTATGTTTGCAAATTTGCGCAGATACAGGAAAGAAAATTTAGCCAAAACCATAATTTAAGTAGCCAAAACTGGTAAAATGGAATAGCCAACAACTTTAGTGGCAAGAACGACATTCAAATAATGATGGTAAGCTTATTCCTTGAAGCATTCCCAACAACCCAGATAATTTACAAAATTCAGTTTTAAAAAAATCTCGTCAATCCCCAACGAGACATCCAAACCAAAATCATTATGCCATTCAAAGACAGCCCCTACTTCCAGTAAGCCAATCTCTTTAAATCTTCCATAAATTTTGTTGAAATTTGTCCCGTCGGGGTCACCACAGCCAAATGGCGTCAATTGAAGACAATTGACGCCATTTTTTTATTTAAAAAACTATTAATCAATATCTTAGTGGATTTTTTTTTCGTTCCTTTTTTCTAAGAAATAAAAGACATTATAAATTTAAAGTGCGATAACTTCACAGGATTTGAACACTCAGAATGGAAGAGAAATTATGACTATATAATATCCTAAACTATTCTTAATTGATGTTTAATGGCAAATAATGAAATATCATTTAAAAATACTTTATCATTTCACCAGTACTTGAACTTTCTACTGTTAGACATCAATTATTCGTTGTTGCCCAACTGAGGCAAAAAATTGGTTTATTCGCATCTGCTGTTGTATCAATAAACCTGGTCTTAAAAAGAGAAAAGGGTTCTATGAGCACATTTAAGCTCATCCTGCCAAAATAAAAAAACATTATTATTTTTCCAATATGTATATTTTCTTTTGCTCGTAATCCCATACTGTTTTATACTGTTCAAAGAACCTATATCCAAAACATATGTAACTATCTTCTGTAATCTGTATACCTTTTCTAAACGGTGTTGTTTGTTCCATAGTAATTGGATAAATTCCCTTTATTGCAGTTTTAAAAGTACCGTCAATTTTTACATCGCTGACGTTAACCTGCTCATCGCCGTGACCGTCTAATCCCATATATCTGACAAGAGATTTTGCTATTAGAATCTTTTTAGCGCTGTCTTCTAATTGTATTAATCCATACTGTCCGGTATCAAATGATCCCAAGAGTTCAATGTTTCCTATTTTAACTTTTACCAAAGGATGATTAGGAAGTCTCCTTGTTTCAAAATTAATGATACCCAGCACCTTCTCGTCTTTCAAAAAATCATTTGAGGATTTATGCTGCTCCGTATTTTTATAAAAAGTGATTTTCCTTTTTACATAATCTAGTTTGAAGGTGTATCCCTTAAAAAACTCATATCCTATATAGCCTATACAGTCAGGAGTGATATTATTTTGCAGAAAATCATAATTGGCGCTGGAAATATTAAGTAAATTATGATACGTTAAGCCGTTCTTAAATTTAACTTCTACAATGGTGTCATTGATATTATCCGTAAAAGTCTGCCCGCTGCCAACAATCCCTGTACCTTTTTTTTTCTTATTTGGCAAGTTCACAGCATTGTCATTAATCTTAATCGATCCATTAAGGCCAGTATCGAACATAAACTTTCCTTTTACGCCATTTACTTCAACAGATACAAAAGGAAATGCGTCAACCAAAGTAATAGGAAAGACAATAGTGTCTCCATGCAATATTGGAATGTTTTCAAATACCTGATTTGAAGATTGTTGCGCTGCAGCGTAAAAGTGCAGGCAGCATAGCAAAAGGACAAAAATGATTTTTTTCATTAGTTATATTATTGTGTATGATGAGGGAAATTTGATTTATTTTTTTGAAAATTCGCGTCTAATTCTACTTAATGATGTATCGGTAACATTTAGATAAGAAGCTATTTGTTTAAGCTGAGCAAATTGAAATACTTCTTTATTGGTCGTAATAAGATTCTCGTATCTGGCTTCACCACTAAGATTAATTAATTCCAAAGCACGTTTTTTAAACATCATATATTCTTTAGCCAGCATTTTTACCCCATAAGCCCTAAACTCCGGAACTGTATGCAGCAATGCGTTTAATTGATCATAACTGATAACAAAACCTCGGCAATCTGTAACTGCTTGTATATTCTCAGATGATTTGGTTTTTAAATAAAAAGACGACACTTCAAATACCACACTATCCTTTTGATAGAAATTTGTAGTGATTTCATTTCCATCAATATCATGTGTAAACGCTCTCATAAAACCGCTCTGCAAAAAGAAATAATGCTCGTTTATTTTTCCTTCTCTAAGAAAAAATTCGTTTTTTTCAATAGTAATCTCTTCAAAGAATTCTACCACTTCATCTAAAGTACGGTCTGGAAATGGTAAATTTTTTATGATGTAATTTTTTAGTCCTTGTTTGTCCATTGGTTTATTTGTTAATATTATACGCAACAGCTTCTTTTCAAGACCGTTGCAGGTCAAAAATAATCAATTACGTAATAATTAGTTAAAACACAATCTCAAATCACCTGAAAAAAAAGACACTATTAAAGGACAAATGAGAGACATTTTTCCTAAATATTTGATAGATAATAGTATAAAGTTATATCATTAGGAAGTTTTATCTTGGAAATAATTCTCTCTTTTCTCTTTTTACTTGCATATATTGTTATACTCAACAGATTTGAAATCTCTTTAGTCGTTAAATTCATATAGATATAGGCAATGTAACGCATATCATTTGAGGTTAATGAAGGATGTAATTTTCGAAGTCTTGCCAGAAAACCGGGATTTACTTCTTCAAAATGAAAAACAAATGTTTCCCATTCATTATCGCTTTTTAAATAATCTTTTAAATGTTGAATATGTATATCCAAAGTAGAGACTTTCGAAAGTTTTGGTATATTTTCTATAGACATAATCAAATTATTGATAAGCTGATTTCTACCCGAAAGATATAATGCTCTGGCAGAAAGTTTCCTGTTTCTTAATTCAATTTCTTCGTGAAGCAGTTTCCGTTCACTATTCATTTCACTAATTTGCCTTTCCAGTTCTAAGTTTCTTCTTTGTGCTATTAGCTTTTTTTGCCTTTGTATCAAGGTCAGAAGCGTAAAAATGAGCAGAAATATTATATTTATTGAATAACAAAATTTATGTTCTTTTTGGAATTGCATAAACCAATCGTTTATTGTTTTTTTTTAAACCGATTACTGCTGCTATTTCTTCTACCATCATCTCAAACAATAGTCCAGCAACCGGTTTTCTTTTATAAATTATATATTTCAATTTGATCTTAATTCAATAAGAATGAATTTACTTCTTGAGAAAAATCTTTAGAATACTGAAAAATCCCGCCATGACCTGAATCACTCCAAAGTACTAATTTTGCATTCGGAATATTTTGAAGCATTACATAAGAATTGATCGAATCGACCATATTATCTTGATTTCCATTAACAATAAGCACAGGCTGCTTAATAGCTTTAAGCTGTGTGTTGTTTTCATCTGTTGCTAAACCATAGTTTATAATAGCTTTCGCCTGACTTGCAATTGTATCCTGACTCGTTGGTGAATCTCTGTCTACTTTTCTTTCAGATAATCTTTCTAAGAAAGATTCACCCGCTTTGATACTGCTTGGTGTTTTGCTAAAAAAAAGGTTAATCAATACTCTGTCTGGTCCATCAACAAAAGCTTTTTCTAAATGCGACTCTAGTTGTGCAATCGCTTTTCCTCCTATTGATCCTGTGCCTGCCAATATAAGTTTATTCACCAATTCCGGATAATTTGCAGCTATCTCCTGTCCTATAAAACCGCCAAGAGAAAAACCTAAAATATTAACCTTATTGTAACCTAAAGCACGGATAAAATCTACAGCATCCTGTGCCATCTCCGTTACATTTTCAGGAGTAACTCCGTTTGAACTTCCAACTCCTCTGTTGTTAAATAATATTACGGGATAGTTATTAGCAATTGCATTTGTAACTTCAGGATCCCAATTATCCATGTTTCCGGTGAAGTGTTGTAAAAAGATAACTGGTATGCCTTCTTTCTTTCCAAAAGAGCGGTAAGTAAAATCGGCTCCATTTACGTTGATAGATTTTGTCGGCGCTGTTTTATGGGTAAATTCATCCAATGCTAAAATATTTTCTTTTGTTTCCATTTGTTTTTAGATATTATTTATAATTGAGATAAGAACCACTATTTGTCGCTGAAAGCTTAATTCAAGTTTGTTATTGACTAACAATGATTCTTACCTGTGCTATTTAATTTAAACTAGATTTATTTTGTTTCTACAGCAATGATTTGAGCCAAAACATGCGGGAACATTATAAAAGGCGTGTGGCTTGACGGAAGAGCATATAATCTTTCGATCCCTGCATCTTTTGTCATTTTTTGCTGCAATGAATAACCTATTGTATGGTCATTTAAAGTGTAAACAAATACTTTACTGATTTTTCCAAATCTGCTCTCAGTCAAAGTTACCGGAGTCGCTAAAGGAGCTAATGGTTCTGGTTTTAAATTGTTGCTTACATAATCAGCAACTTGCTTAGGAGCATCGGCAAGGAAAACATCAGCAATACCTTCTTTTTTTATAATTGCAATTCCTGCTTTCTCATCTACAATAAGATTTTTTCCAACATGGCTCTCTCCATCAGTTTGCGCAAGAGACAATAAGCTTTCTCCATTTTTGGGTACGTAAGCAGCAATGTAAACTACCTTTTTTATCTGTGGCGCAATGTCTTCTGCAACCTGACTTGCCACAATTCCGCCAAAACTATGTGCAACAAGCACTACATTTTGTTTGTTTCCGATGGCTTTTTTAACCTCTTCAACATAAAGCTTTAAACTAATAGTTGAAATTGCTGTATTATCGCTTCCATGGCCCGGCAAGTTAACAGAAATAACGGAGTTTCCACCTGCAATTAAATCTTCTGAAACATGCTGCCAATCATTTGATGATGACCATGCACCGTGGATGATTACAATTGTGTTTTCGTTTTTAGCTTTGTTCGTTTGCGATGAAGCTGTAATAGTTGTAAGCAATAGCATTGCTATTAATAAAATTGAATTTTTCATGATATATTTATTAATTGTTATTATTTAGTTGGCTCCTATTTTTGTCAATATTGATGACAACTCGTCGGGCTGTGAAAGAAATGGGCTATGTCCTGTATTTATTTGATATAGAGATTCAACTTTACCTGTGGCAATCATTTTGTTTTGTAAATACGGCGACACAACATGATCCTGTAAAGTTTTGATGTAGACTTTTTTAACTGATCCAAAATTTTGCTCAGTAAGCGTTACAGGATTAATAAATGGAGTTAAAGGCTCTGTTCTATAGTTCTTTACTACAAGGTTTTGAATTTCCGGAGTGCCGTCCTGAATAAATAGATTAACAATCTGGTCCGGTTTTACATCTACAATACCTTGATCATAATTAAAAATTAGATTGCCTGTAACCCCAAGCTGAGAATCGGGATCCATATGTGCCAGATTATCTAATGTTTGGCCTGAAAGTGGTAAATAAGCAGCGACATAAACCAGTTTTTCAATTTTAGAAGGGATCGCTTCTGCAACCGAAGAAATTATCATACCGCCAAGACTATGACCTACTAAAATAACTTTCCCATCGATTTTTGAAAGTGCGTCTATTACCTTTTCTTTATAAAGATCTAGTGTTATTGTACCTGGAGAAGTATTATCATTACCATGGCCTGGTAACTCAACAACGATTACTTTATTGCCTTTTTTTTCAAGGTTAGCTTTTACTCCCTTCCACACAAAGGAAGCTTGCCATGCTCCATGAACAAGGACATAATTTTTAGGATTTTCAGGCTGATTATCATCATTTGAACAAGATGTTAAGATAAAAATACAGGCTATAACAAAAAGTTGAATCAATTTTAATTTTTTCATGATTGTAATATTAAAGTGTTATTTATTTTGTGAAATGTGTTTTACTTAGATTCCAGAGTTATAATTGCTGATAGTATTTGAGGAAATACTATAAATGGTGTGTGGCTTGAAGGAAGTGAGTAAGTTCTTAAGATCCCTGCATCTTCAACCATTTTTTGTTGAAGTGAATAACCAATAGTATGGTCATTTTGACTGTGAACATAAACCTTATTAATTTTGCCGAAATTAGCTTCAGTTAATGTAACTGGAGTAGATAAGGGGGCCAAAGGTTCAGGTCGCAGGTTATTAGTTACATATTCTGCTACTGGTTTTGGCGCATCAGCTAAAAAGACATCTGTTATTGATTCTTTAGTTATAGAGGCAACTCCCGCTTGCTCATCTACAATAAGATTTTTACCTACATGACTCTCTGAATCAGTTTGTGCAAGTGACAATAAACTGTCTCCATTTTGAGGAACAAAAGCGGAAATATAAATTAGTTTTTTGATCTGCGGAGCAATCAGCTCCGCTACTTCACTTACCACAATTCCACCAAAACTGTGCCCCACAAGCGTAACGTCTGTTGTGCTGCCAATAGCTTTTAAAACTTCGTATACATAAAGTTGTAAACTAATATTTGATACGGGTGTTTGGTCAGTTCCATGACCAGGAAGATTTACAATAATTAGATTGTTTTCTCTAGAGTTAAGATGACCCGCAACATGATGCCAGTCATTAGCAGATGACCATGCTCCATGAACAATTACAATTGTGTTTTTACTGTTTGATGATGAAGAATTTAATTCGTTCTGTGTGTTTGTTTTTTCGTTTTCCATAATATTATTTGTTTAATACTATGCAAAGAAAGAGTGAATAAAACCTGTGGCACTTGTCTTGTGACAAGTAATGAAATTTTATTACTTTTTGATTTATAATCTGTCAATCGTAATGTTTGGAAGTGCTGTTAAATGTCTTTGATAACAAGACATTGTATTTGGGTAGTTATCTTTTTTTACCATAATTACTTTTTAGAAAAAAATAATCTTCAGTTCTTTTTTGTATTAATACATCTGATTGCATAATGGAATGAATGCCTCTTTTGCCACAAAGCCTTAAGGCTGTCTATAAAAGATCTAATAACTTTTTTCTTAAGCTTGATTTGTGAAATCATAAAGATTTTTCCATCAATCCCAACAGGACATCCAAACCACATTCATAATGCCAATGAAAGACAGCTACTAAATGTAGTAAGCCAATTTCTTTAAATCTTCGATAAAATTTATAGAAATTTGTCCGGTAGAGGTCACCACAAAGCCAAATGGCGCCAATTGAAGATAATTGGCGCCATTTTTAATTAAAAAACTTATTAAACATTATATTAGCTTATTTTTTGTTTTCGTTTTTCATTAATGCATCTTATTGCACATAAACATCTCCTAATTGAAGAAATTTATATCGTCTGCATTTTTCGCGCAATATTAACAAATGGTAAATTCATTATTACAACTAATTAAAGGATTGACGGAATTCCAAAGGTGTTAAACCTGTTTTATTTTTAAATAGTTTGCTAAATGACTGTTGATACTCGAACCCCAGTTCATAGGCGATCTCGCCAACACTCAAATTTGTAGAGGTCAAAATATGTTTAGCCTTCTCAATTATTTTCTTCTGAATGTGCTGTTGTGTGCTTAATGCTGTGAGACTTCTAAGCATATCTGTTAAATAATTAGCAGACATATTCAGTTCGCCGGAAAAGTATTGGACAGTAGGTATCCCCTTTAAAGGAAGGTTCCCTCCTTCAAAATAATCTGTTATCAATTTTTCAAAATTGATTAATAATTCGCTATTTGCCGTTCTCCTTGTTATAAACTGCCTATTGTAGAAACGGTTGCAATAATTCAGCAGCAGTTCAATTTGTGAAATAAGGATGTCCTGGCTGTAGATATCTATTCTTGAACTGTATTCCTTTCGAATAGTGTCCATTACCTCTTCAATAATTTTTGCTTCTTTGTCAGAGAGATGCAAAGCCTCATTTACAGCATAAGAAAAGAATCCAAACTGACTAATCTTTGATGCCAGCGGATAGGTTCTTATAAAATCAGGATGTATCAACATTGTCCAGCCCTGTAGGTTGACATTATCTGCGAGTTCAGAAACAATTACCTGATTAGGTCCATGAAACACCATTGCCCCTTCCTGAAAATCATAGTAATGCTGTCCATACTTCATCGTACCTGCATAATTTACTTTTCTGCTTATCGTATAGAAATCGTAAGTTTTATTTTTTAACTTTTCGTCAGTATAATTCTTAATGTTTTCATGGCTGATCAAACTGATTAAAGGATGCTGAGGCTTCTCAACCCCCAACAAGGCATGATATTCCGATATTGATTTTATATTGTACGGTTTCTCTGTTTTCATGTTAACTCATTTTTATTGAACACAATTTAGTCCTGTTAATTTACTCGAAATTTGTGGATAATGATATCTTTTTGAAGGCCTCGAATTCTTCCAGGTCCTGTGCTCTTTTATCCATAATCATTTTAAAGCTGTCCGGACCCAAGATTAAATGAACTGGAGGGTTCTCCATGTTTGCCAGATTTACCAATTCTAAAGCCAATTTTTGTGGGTCTCCAGGCTGTTTTCCGGCTCTTTCTGCATAACTCCTATATGTATCTGCACTTTCATACTCAGCAATGGGGGTTTTCGCATAATTCAAAGAGCCCTCATCTAAAAAATTAGTCCTGAATGAACCAGGTAATACTACTGTGGGTTTGATATTAAGATGTTTGGCCTCAAGAGCCAATGCCTCAGTTAGACCAACTATCGCAAATTTAGATGCTACATAACTGCCGATATTGAGACCGGCAATATAACCTGCGGCAGAGGCAATGTTTATAACGCGTCCTGATCGCTGTTTTCTGAATTGTGCCATCGAAGCCCTGATGACATTTACCGTTCCGAATAAATTTATATCTAAAGCTTTTCTGAATTCTTCATCTGTCAATTCTTCCAAACTGCCAATAAATGAAAATCCTGCATTATTAACAGCAACATCTAATCCGCCAAAATATTGAACTGTTTGATTAATTGCTAATTTAACATCCCGGCTATTTGTAATATCTAATTCGATTGGAAGAAAAAGATCATTTTCTAAACCAACATTTGATTTTAACAAACCTAAATTTCTTGATGTTGCAGCAACTTTATGGCCTGTATTTAATAATAATTTTGTCAGCAGTAACCCCATTCCCTTTGAAGCCCCTGTAACAAACCAGATTTTTTGATTACTCATAATTTTTATTTAAATGATCCTTCTTAATTCAAATCATATCCTTGATTGATTATAGATTGGTTGAAAAGTTAATGATTTGACACCATATGAAAACAGCAGGAATGTCTTATTCAGGCAATCCTGCTGCTGTACTTAATTAATACTTTTTAAAAAACTCGTCAACGTTGTCTAATGCAGGATCGAGAAATTTGTCAATATCATACAAATCCATGTGTGATGCACCTTCAATTACCACCCATTGCTTTTCTCCAGCTGCCATTTCATATACCTCTTTATCCATGTCATGTGTAAATGCTTCACTCCCTGCAATAACTAAAAATGGGGTAGTAAAATATTTTGCCTGATTCACAAATACCCTTGCCGGATCAACAGGCAGACCTACAGTAGGATAATTAGGCGTATAGTTTGCATATTTATCCTGCCCGGCTCTAAGGAAATAATAGCCATATGCATCTTTCATTGCTTTTGACGCACTATCTGGCGGAGGCAAAGGCATTCCGCCAAACATAGATGCAGTTTCGTATTCTCCTGTTTCATAATATTTCTGTTTGGCTTCTGCAGCTGTTTGAAGCATTTTATCAAGCAGTTCTTTTGGATAAGCTCCAAATAAGCTGGCAGCCGCGTCAAAATTACCCACCAGCGTTGCCACTGCTTTTATGCGGGCATCACCAATAGCTACATTGCAGATGTATGGGGCACCGGCACATGCACCCAATCCATAAAATTTTTCCCTGTCAACAAACTTAAAAGTTCTTAAAAAACTTATTGCATCTGTCGTATTGGGAATCATATTGTGCATCGATTCATAGTTTCTGATTTCTCCCTCACTGTCTCCAAAATTTTTCGGATCGAAGACCAAAAACACATACCCCTTGGCAGCAAGTTTATCACCATAAACTGCGCCAGTTTGTTCTTTAACTTGTGTACCTACACGTGTGTACATGATAGTTGGATACTTCTTCTCGCTATCAAATCCTTTTGGTAAATACAGATCTCCTGCCAGTTTATAACCCTGGCTCATAAAATAAACCCTATTTTTCCCTTCCTGTACCTGGTGATAATCCACAGTCAGTACTTTTTGATGATTGCTCATAAGACTTGTTTTTAAATTATAAGACAAAGTTGGGGCTTTTAAGAAACCTGTTTGTATCCAAGTCTCTTAGGATTGTATTCAGATACAGGATTTTAATCAAAATTTGTAGAAAAACTCAACTCTTTATTTTGTTCAAGATTTTCAAGCTGGGATTTGTAATATTTGACAGCTCTTTCATACGCATCTCCTCCCATAACCAAATGCAGAGGCGCATTTTCCTTTTCTGCAGTATCAATTAAAATCTTAACCAGTTTCTGAGGGTTTCCCGGCTGATGTCCGTTATATTGATTCATGGCATCAACAAGATGTTGTGTACCATATGCTTCAATCCTGTTTTGGGCTACCGGAAATGCACCCAGAAAATTGGTTCTAAAAAGACCTGGCGATACAATAGTTACTTTCACATTGAATGGTTTTGCTTCCTTCGCCAATGCTTCAGAAAATGCTATTACAGCCGATTTAACAGCATTATACGTTCCTGCATTTGCATCGGCAGAATAGCCAGCAGAAGATGAAAAATTAAAAAAATGTCCACTCTGCTGCTTGCGGAAATAAGGCATTACATTTCTGATTACATTTTGGAACGCAAACACATTCACCTCCATGGATTCCGTAAACTCTTTTGCAGAAACTTCTTCCAGAGCTCCCAGAAGCATATAACCAGCATTGTTCACCGCAACATCAATTTTTCCAAATGTTTTTACTGTTTCTTCGATTGCTGACTTTACCTCGTTATCTTTGGTAATATCAACAGTGAGTGCCAGCAGGTTTGGATTCTTGCCGGTTTTCTCTTCAATACTTCTTTTATTTCGGGAAGTTGCTGCAACTTTATATCCTCCTGCTAATAATTGTTTTGTCAATGTTAATCCAAAACCATTGGAGGCACCGGTGATAAACCATACTTTGTTATTTGTTTCCATTTTTTATTGTTTTTAAAAATTTATATTATTCAGAAATTATTTTATTTCAATTCTCCTGACACAAATATGAAGCTATCGTGATAAATTCCGCCTGATCACTTGCAGAAAACACTTTGTCATTTTTGATTAATTTAAATTGAAAGTCAAAATTATCAATAAATAGATATACATTTGATACCTGTATACAAAAGGATACTTAAATGAGTAAAATAGAAGAATGGAATTTTGAGGATAAAATCAAATTCGTACAAGACACACAATATGTAATTGGAGGTAAATGGAAACTGCCTATAATCATTTCCATATATCATCGAAACAAAAGATTCAATGAAATTTTGTCATCGATTCCCAAAATAACCAATCGTGTACTCTCGAAAGAATTAAGGCATTTGGAAGAAAATGAAATGATTGTTCGAAAAGTTTACGATGATTATCCGGCAAGAATAGAATATACTCTTACTGAATATTGCCACAGCATAAGTGACGTATTGCAATCAATGGAGAAATGGGGAAAGCAGCACAGAGAGAGAATTAAGAAAAAATAATTTTCTATATTTCTTCTTTGAATTGAGCTAAAAAGCTTAGTATAGTTCCATATAACATAATACCATAGGCTGCTGTTCATGAATCAGTCCGTACGTGCTTTGGTACTCCGTGAGACGTTTTTAGTTTACTTAAATCCTCGGGAACATATTTATCCCTGACAACTTGAGATATACACATATTTCCGAGGGAAGCTGTAATACATTTTTAAAAGAAGCTTAATTGCGTTAACCTCGGATATACACAACAGATCAATAGACTAAAAGTTATTTTTTTAATAAATCAATCTCTCTTTTTCTTGGTACATCCACTAACAGCAGATAAGGTCTTAAATTTAATATTTTTATTACGGAGTTACGTTCATTTTTTGTTGAAGCAGAACCTGAATACGACGCCTATTATCAATGGAATCTTCTTTTACCTGCGTACCGTTTCCTGTAATTTTTTGATATTCAATCGTTTCTTTTGACTCGATAATTTCAAAAGAAAGCAGCTTTCCGGGAATATAAGCTCCAAACCAATTCGGATCCGGCTGTTGACTCCAGGTAATCCACACAAATTTTTCACCTCTCTGCATATTTAGACTGTTTGTTTTTATCCTATCAACTGCTTTTTGATTTCCATACAGTAAAGAAGTTGTATGACTTTTTGTGTTGATAGAAGAATTAATCACTTTTAAGCCCGAAACTTTATTCATTAGTGCCTCTGGAAGTGATGCGTCTTTATTAATACCTTTCTCACCTGAATCTTTTGAACAGGAAAAAACGGTAAATAAAAAAAGAAGTGTCGCAAAATAAATTATTGTTTTCATATCTATTGTCTAATTGGAAGTGTGAATACATGATCGTTTTTTTCCATTGGCTGATGGCAGCGCATGCATTCGATTGTAAAATCGGCACTTTTGCCATAAGGTACCAGCTGCGGAGTTTTAAACCGGGCGAATCCCCAGCCGTTTGTTTCCTTATATTTCTTATGATCTTTAATCATAAACTCAACTTGCTTAAAAGCCCCCTGAGAAATATTTCCCTCACTATCTTCGATTTCATCGTATGCGGCCTTAGCTAAAATAGAGCCATCAGGCCATGGGTTTATCTGCTTATTTTTGATGGCCTTTACAGCAATATCATTTCCATAAATAATCCGCATCGTTCCATTATCAACACGCTGGGTTGTACTCACAACAGCCCAGTTTTTATAATCGGGTATATAGGAGATTCCGTTAAGTGTTTTTGGAACTGTAACTGCAGGTTCTGCTTTTTTTAGTTCCCCAGACTGATTCTTCAATGCTTTTATCTTTGAGGTATCCTCCGGCACATTGTTTACCCTAAGATTCCATATATAATCCTTTAACACTTTAATATCATGCCCGGAAAGCTTTGCTTTGGGATGCGCCAGAGTGTAACTGCTCAGGGGCATGGCACCAAGAGTGACCTGATTTACAGATTCCCATAATTTTGCCTTTTGATCTGCCGACGATAATTGATCCCACGTAGAAAAATTCAATCCACTTCTACCGTCCTCAACATGCTGGGCAACCAGCCAGTAAGCCGGGGTTATTTTATCATACCAGCTTAGCTTGGTTTCATTAGAGTGACAATCATAGCAGGAGTTTTTTAAAATTACCTGTACTTCATGAGGCACTTTTAAATCTCCGGTAACCGGAGGATTTATAATAACCGGGCGCACAAACTGCATTCCGGCGAGGATGATCAACAAGATTGCTAAAGGAATTACAATTATTTTTCTTTTATACCATTTTTGCTTTTTCATAGGGTTGTTTTTTATAAATTTTTAATAACAGCTCTAAAGTCAAATTCAATCGAAACTCGTAAAAGATTCAAATCAGATAAAAAATTTGACTTTTAAAATTCATACTGCAAATAAAGGCCACAGCTCCTGTTGGATTCAAAAAAAATAACGCGAAAGGGAAAAAATGAACTTAAAAGGGAAAAATTAAAAGTCAATAGAACTATTAAATTTACACACAATTCTTTTTCTAAAATTAAAAATTTCTTCTAACAGACAATTATCAATTTAAAAGATATTATTAATTAAATTTGGCTTTTTAATTGAAAAACTTCATGAGAAAAGACAAACTTTATCTTTTTACCTTTTTATCATTACTCGTTGTTGTTTACATCTGCGGTTACTTCAGTATGAATTATTTAGTGGACTTAAGTTCTCAGCAGTTTTTAAAAATCCAGATTGAGTCCAGTAAAAGAGAAGCCAAAGAAATGGCAAATCTGATTTCTTATCAGGCGCAGCAAAACAGTGACAAGCAGGCCATTATTAATAATGTTCAGCGAAGCATCGAAAAAACCGATACACAGACAGGGTTTATTTGTATGTTTGATCAGACGGGAAAAGAAATATGTCATCCAAACCCGGAAAAAATCGGACGGATGACTGGTCCTGATGAGTCTTTTATTTCCAATATTCATAGCGAAGTGAATCCTGAGGATTTTTATTCTTATTTGAAAAATAAAACAGAAGGCGGTGGCCTTAGAAACTTTAATGACCAAAAAAGAGAATCTGAAATTATCTATTTGTATCCTGTAAAAGATACGGACTGGATTGTTGCCTCTCATGCTAATTTGAAAAATATTAATGAGCAGGTTCAAAATCTGAAATTTTACTTTATCCTGGTATATCTTACCACCGGAACTTTAATTGTACTGCTTTCTTTTTTTATGATACGCCTTTTCGGAAGCCGCTATGAAAGAAAACTCGAACTGAAAAATGAAACGCTTTTTAATGAAGTTTTAGGCTTATCAAAACTCAATTCTGATCTGACGAGCTATAAAATAAAATTGGATGTAAATGAAAATACAAATAATCAAAATGTTTCAATTTTACCCAATAAAAAAAGGATTTTAACCAATTTAAAAAACGAGATTGTTACCCTTGAAATTGAGCATATTGCCTATATCTATATGGAAAATACAATTACTTATGTCAAAGATGTAAACGGAAAAATATCGACAAGTAACAATAGTCTTGAAGAAATTTATGCCGATCTGGATAATACTGTTTTTTTTAGGGCCAACAGACAATTTATTCTGTCTATAAAATCAATAGATAAAATACTTAAATACGGTAATAATCAGCTAAAAATTGAAGTAATCCCAAAATCAGCAATTGATGTTATTATAAGCAAAAATAAAGCAGCTGAGTTTAAATCCTGGCTCAATAGATAGCAAAAAAATATTTCACTTCTAATAAAATATCGCTCTAATTTGTTGCGGTTGCCGCACGGATTCAGTTTAACTTTAACGAAGTTAGTATATGATTTTATTTATCATTTCTTCTTGATATTTATTTACATTTATTCTTTTCATTACTAATAGAAATTTACATTTAAAAAAAATATTTACTATGATTAAAGAACCTAGATATAAAATTTGCTCCGAGAGCGATATTCCACAAATTTTGAAAATATACAAACAATCATATATAGAACATTACCTCTATTTGTGGACTGATAATGGCGAAAGCTACATGAAAACTAATTTCACACAAGAAAAAATAGTATCAGAAATGAATAAAGATGATACCCAATTTTTTCTCATTTACGATGAGGAATTACCTGTCGGTGTATTAAAAATTAACAACAATAAAGATATAGACAAAACAAGCAATACAGACTATTTAGAAATTGAGAGAATCTATTTTCTAAAAGAGGCGGCTGGAAAAGGTTTAGGAAAATCTACCATTAAAATGATTGAGCATTTAGCCACAAATGAAAATAAAAAAGCTATATGGTTAAAAGCAATGGAAGATGCCGATGCTGCAAAATTTTACGAAAAACTAGGCTTTGTAGTTATTGAACAATTTGATTTTTCTTATCCAAATATTAAAGATGAGTTTAAGAGAATGGTTCTTATGCAATTGCTCTTAAAAAGAACTGGCATTGATGATTGACAATCTAATATTAATTCGTTCTAATCCCGTAAATTGATTTCTTCGTTTTTTTCATCATCCTTCTAATTGGTGACTATTTACTTCATATTCCTTCGAATCCTGCTTAGAGATTGTGGTGTTATTTCAAGATATGCTGCAATATCACTTAGCGATACACGAGATGCAATATCGGGCTGCTGCTCCATGAATTTTCGATATTTGGTTGTTGAATCCTGTCCCAGATAACTATTGCGGATCAGAATCTTGTCTAAAAGAGTTTGTTGAATAGTTTGTGCTATAATTGATTCAATGGCAGGAATCTTTACATATAGTACTTCCAATTGTTTTTTTGAAATTCTAAAAACCCGGGTATTACAAGCTGCCTGAATGCTTTCTGTAGCAACTGTCGCATTCTTAAAATTATTTAAAATGGTGCAAAATTGATTTTCTTTTAAAAAGAAGTGGGTAACATTATTACCTTTTTCATTTTGCACTAAAATTCTGAGCACACCCGAACTGATAAAGAATAATTCATCTGGTACATGCCCACAATAAAAAAGATAATCTCCTTCCTTATGGCTGCTTTCCATAAAATATTCTGAAATTAATTCTTTCTCTTTTTCGTCAAATATATGATATTGCTGTAAAAAAGAAATGAGGTTATTAGTGATGACAGGCATGTTGTTACCAATTAGTAAGTATTCAAAATTATAAATTAATTTTGAATAATACCTGACAAAAAACCAGCTTCATTTTTACCATTTGTTAAGTGTCACAAGTTTTATTTTCAGGAGCTTTGCAATCATAATTAAATAATGGGAATTGAGAAATATCGATAATGCCAATTTCTCTTTTTAATTATTACTAATCTCCATTTATCTAAATTTAGTTTTATGAATACAAATTTAAAAACCCTTTCGGGTAAGAAGATCATTTTATTGGGTGCCAGTTCCGGCATTGGATTAGCTACTGCTATCGCCGCTGCGCAAGAGGGAGCAAAAGTTATTATAGTGTCCAGTAATCTGGATCGCATCAATACTGCTCTAAGTCAGCTGCCTAAAAATTCAGAAGGCTTTGCGATAGATTTAAGTAAGGAGAGTAATATCGAGAGCTTCTTTACGAAAATTGGAAATTTTGACCATCTGATTTATACAGCTGGTGAGAATCTTCAATTAAACCTTATTAGTGAAACCGATATTGATACTACAAAATCATTTTTTGATCTGCGTTTCTGGAGTACTGTTGCGGCGGTAAAATATGCTACGCCTTTTATAAATCCGGGTGGTTCTATTTCCCTGACCAGCGGAACTGCCAATGCACGTCCGGCAGCGGGATGGTCAGTAGCGTCCGCTATATGCGGGGCCATGGAGGCTTTTGTAAGGGCTATGGCTGTTGAATTAGCTCCTATTCGGGTTAATTGTGTAGTGCCGGGTGTTTTAAAAAGCAATTTGTGGGATACAATGCCCGAAGCCGATCGCGAGGATATGTATAAGTATTATGCAGAGACTCTCCTCCTGAAAAGAGTGGGCGAAACTGAAGATGTTGCCGACGGATTCTTATATCTGATGAAACAGCAGCACGGGACAGGACAAAGCCTGGTTATTGATGGAGGGACATTGTTAATATGAAGCAAAAAGTGAATTAAAAGCCGGTATCGTCTTTTTTTTGATAATAGGATAAAAAGAAGCCTTTAACTGAAAATTCTAGTTTCAAATAAGAAAAAGCTACCATTTTTTTAAACTTATAAAAACAAAAAAATACTAAGCCGTATAAGGATTAATTTTGATAATTTTCTATCAATCCCCGACAGGACATCCAAACCAAATACTTTAAGCCAACGAAAGACAGCCTTTACCAGTAGTAAGCTAATCTCTTCAAATCCTCCATAAAATTTATAGAAATTTGTCCCGTCGAGGTCACAACAAGCCAAATGGCGCCAATTGAATACAATGAGCGCCATTTTTTATTCAAAAAATTACTAATTAATATATTTGGTAATTTTTTGTTTTTGCTTCCTTTTTTCGAATCACACCAGACAAAAATACCGCAAACAATGCATTAAACCACCTCAATATTTATAAAAATATAGGGTATTCCATTCTCATTCTCGGTCAATGCGATTATGGATTTAAATTTTTATAATTAAAGTTCTTAAAATTTAATCTCCTGCTGAATCTTCGCATCCTAAAACGATTAAATCTGAAAGATGTAATATATCAATCAGAGGTTAAACAATTGAGGGCGAATATCAGTTCTCAGAACAAACAGGGCTCCTCAGGAGCCTAGCCCCGATAGCAGTGGAAATCCTTTTGTGCCGGTGTTCGGCACAAAAGATTGGAACGGATAGCGGGATTAGCTCCTAAAAAATAATATTAAATAAAATTGACGATGCTAGTCACTCAAATTAGATTCCGATAAAAATTCCCAATAGCCAATTAATTCAGGCTGTGGAAAATTCTGCACAAAAAAGAGAAAAAGCTTTATCATGATTCTGCCCGCAGCTGCCCGCTAATCCAAATCGCATTTTCAATAGCCTAAATTTTTATCAAGCTCACTTATAAGCATCCCAAAAACTAAACCAAAAGAAACTTTCTCTTTTCCCCAATAGTCCCCACCAGATTAATGCTCAAAACTTCTTCCAGTATTGATTTCAGTTTCTCAAAACAGCTGGGCTTTACTGCATAAAAGGTAGCGCCCAATTCTGAAGCTTTTTGGATATTCTCAGGATCACTGCTGGTGGAGAGCACAACAATGTTCACTTCCCCCAGCTCCCCCTCGCAGCTCCTAATCTCCTTTAGGCAGTCCAGTCCTGTTTTTCCCGGCATATTGATATCCAGGAAAATAAACTGGGGAAGCTCAGCACCTGAAAGGGAAAGAAGGTCATCCATTAAATGCATGCCGTCGGGTGCCTGTTTTAAAACAACACCGGGATCAATTTCTGTGACCGCATCGGCAAAGAACTCCCTGTCATCACTGTCGTCATCGGCCAGGTAAATAAGCCTGTGGGAATTGTAATTTTCAAATGCCATTTTACTACAATTTACATTAAACGATAAAATAGAAAGCTGCTTTGGATAAACAATGTTCCAAAGTAAAGGTCATGCCATTTTAAAACTGCAAAATGATATCCTGAATTTGATTTTGGGGATATAAAGTTAATCATAATTCAGAAAAAACACATTAAAAAAATAAATTTTTACATTTTGTTACTCTTGCTGTTTTTTAAATTTTTCAATATTTACACGCTATGGCCCTATCAGAAAAAACTGGTTACAGAAATTTGTTCCAAATTAGAACATAAAATTTTTAAATAATGTTACGATCTGTAATAATTTTGTCCTGTATAAAATGAGAAGACTATGCAAAGGGCAGTTGTGCACATCGATATGAATACGTTTTTCGTGTCCTGCGAGAGACTGACAAATTCGGAATTAAACGGTATACCGCTGATCATTGGGGGCGGTGAAAGGGGTGTTGTGGCATCCTGCTCGTATGAAGCAAGACGTTTTGGGGTGCGATCTGCCATGCCCATCCACATGGCCATGAAACTCTGCCCGCAGGCCAAAATCATGAAAGGCGACATGGAATTATACTCGAGGCTATCCCATGACATCACCGAGATCATTCAGGAAAAAGCGCCCGTGGTGGAGAAAGCCAGTATTGATGAATTTTACCTGGACATTACCGGGATGGACAAGTTCCATGGCAGCTACAAATGGACAAACGAACTCGCGCATACCATCACAAAAGAAACGGGCCTTCCGCTCACCTTTGCCTTATCAGTAAACAAAACGGTATCGAAAATCGGAACAGGCGAAGGCAAGCAAAAGCAGAACCTGGAGATACCCGAGCATTTGGTCCGGTCTTTTTTAAATCCTTTGTCGATTCGGAAAATACCCATGGTCGGGGAAAAAACCTTCCAGCTGCTCTCGCGAATCGGGATCAGAAAAATAGAAACGCTTTCCCAAATGCCCCCGGAAGCCCTGCAGAAGATGATCGGGCAAAACGGGATCGAACTCTGGAAAAAAGCCAACGGCATTGACAACAATCCGGTGGAACCCTACACGGAGCGGAAATCCATATCCACCGAGCATACTTTTGGGCAGGATACAATTGATATGGAAAGGCTCCGAAGGGTGATACTGGAAATGGTGGAAAAACTGGCCTTTCAGCTAAGATCCGAGCAGTGGCTCACATCCACTGTTACCGTCAAGATCCGTTATGCCAACTTTGATACCGAAACCAGGCAGTCCCGCGTGCAGTATACCTCGGCTGATCATATCCTGACCCAGATTGCTGTTGATTTGTTTGAAAAACTCTACCAGCGAAGAATGCGCCTGCGCCTTATCGGGGTCAGGTTCAGCGGTCTGGTACGCGGCACCTACCAGATCGATCTTTTCGAGGATACCCAGGAAATGCTCTCGCTTTATCAGGCCATGGACCGGATGAAGACAAGGTATGGCTATGATGCGGTGATGCGCTGCGCCGGGGCATCGTTTAAACCCAACAATAAAAATGAAATTTTAAAACGCAAGTACGATAAATAAACCCAAGCCCATGTATCTCAATTGCCATTCCTTTCACTCCCTGCGTTACGGCACAATTCCATTACCGGAATTGATCAGCCGTGCTGCCGCCTGTGGCGTAAAGGCCATGGCACTGACCGACATAAATACGGTAACCGGGATCTATGATTTCATAAAGGGCTGCCAGAGCATGGGGATCAAACCCATTGTGGGAATGGAATTTCGCTGTGACCATCAGCTGCGATACATTGGCCTGGCTAAAAATACTGCAGGGCTTGCCCAGATGAACCGTTTTCTGACCGGTCATAATTTTGAACAAACACCCCTGCCCCTTGAAGCTCCCGACTTTTCAGATGTTTTTGTCATTTATCCCCTGGAGAACGCGCCGGATATCCTACGGGAAGTTGAATACATCGGCATTCGTCCCGAAGAGCTGCCAAAACTCGTCCTGTCGGACTGGAAAAACAGGCAGCAGAAAATGGTCGTACTCCAGCCCGTTACCTTTCGCACCACAAAGGAATATGAGCTTCACAAGGTGCTGCGGGCCATTGACCTGAATGTTATCTTATCAAAACTCTCCCCTTCAGATTACTGCCACAGTTCAGAAGTGATGGTAGGTGTTCAAAGGATTCTGTCCTGCTACTCGAATTATCCGGGGATTATAGCCAACACGGAAAAAATCATGGGCCAGTGCAATTTTGAATTTGATTTCAAAACGCCAAAAAACAAGAAATTTTATACCAACAACCGCAAAGACGATATCAACCTTCTCACCACACTGGCCAAAAAGGGCCTGGAGTGGCGTTATGGCAAAAATAATGCCCAAGCCAAATCCCGCATGTTCAAGGAGCTTAAAGTCATTGACCAACTGGAATTCAGCGGATATTTCCTAATTACATGGGATATCATCCGGTTCAGCAACTCACAGGGCTTTCTGCATATCGGGCGCGGCAGCGGCGCCAACAGTATCATCGCCTATTGCCTGGGCATTACCGATATCTGTCCGCTGGAGCTGGACCTGTATTTTGAGCGGTTTTTGAACCTGAACCGCAAAAGCCCGCCGGATTTTGACATTGACTGGTCCTGGAAGGAGCGCGACAATATCCTGGAATACATTTTCTCCCGCTATGGCTATGAGCATGTGGCTTTTTGCGGTACCAACGTGGAATTCAAGTACAAATCCATATTTCGTGAAGTAGGCAAAGTGTTCGGTCTTCCCAAGGAAGAGCTCGATATCCTGACCAAAAACCCGATGGAGCTGCACCCGACCAACAAAGTGGTGCGCGAGGTACAGCAGTATGGGATGCTTCTGGAGAAATATCCCAACCAGCGAAGCATGCATTCCTGCGGGATCCTGATCTCCGAGGAGCCCATAACCAATTACACCCCACTGGAGATGCCCCCAAAGGGTTTTCCTATTGCGCTTTTTGACATGCATATAGCCGAGGATATAGGACTTGAAAAATTCGATATCCTGAGCCAGCGCGGCATCGGGCATATTGATGACAGCGTGAAGCTTATTGAGAAAAACAAGGGAATCCGCCTGAATATCCGTGATACGGCCATTTCAAAAAATGAGGCCAGCTGCAATGAATTTTTGGGTATTGGCCGCACTATCGGCTGCTTTTACATTGAAAGCCCTGCCATGCGGGGATTATTGCGCCGCCTGAAGTGCAACAATTATAAAACCCTGGTAGCAGCCTCCTCTATCATACGTCCGGGTGTGGCCCAAAGCGGTATGATGAAGGAATATATATTCCGCCACAACCATCCCGATAAGTTCGAGTATTTCCATCCTGTTTTCGAGCAGCAGCTTGGGGAAACCTACGGAATCATGGTCTATCAGGAAGACGTGATCAAAATCGCCCTGCATTACGGCGGGCTGCCCGCCGCGGATGGGGATATCCTGCGCCGTGCCATGTCAGGCAAAGGACGCTCCAAGGAAGCGCTTCAAAAAGTGAAGGATAATTTCTTTGCCTGCTGTCAGGCGCAGGGACATCCCGAGAAACTCAGTGAGGAAATCTACCGCCAGATTGAATCCTTTGCCGGATACTCGTTCTGCAAGGCACACTCGGCATCTTATGCCGTGGAGAGTTATCAGAGCCTGTACCTCAAAGTGCACTATCCTATAGAATTTATGGTGGCGGTCATCAACAACCAGGGCGGCTTTTACCGTACCGAGGTTTATGTGCATGAGGCAAGGATGTCAGGGGCCGTGATCCACAATCCATGTGTCAACAAAAGCGAATTTGAAACCACGCTTTATGGCTCAGATGTATATCTGGGATTTATGCACCTGAAAAGCCTCGATGAGCAGACCGCCCGGCTGATCCAGTCCGAGCGGGAAAAAAATGGCCCGTACGGCTCGCTTGAAGATTTTATCAACCGCATCCCTATTGGCATTGAAACCCTGCAGATCCTGATTTTTATCGGCGCTTTCCGCTTTACGGGAAAAACAAAAAACCAGCTGCTGGTCACCGCCAGACTGATCCTTGTCAATTTCAAGCCCGAAAACAGGGGCCTATTGCTGATCCAGGAGCCTGTAAAAGAATTTGAGCTGCCCGAGCTTGCCCGCTCGGAATTTGAGGATGCCTTTGACGAGATCGAGCTTTTGAGCTTCCCGGTCTCCTGCTCCCCTTTTGATCTTTTGAAAACCAAATTCCGGGGCGATGTAATGGCCAAAGACCTTCTGAAACATCACAAAAAATCAGTTCGCATGCTGGCCTACCTGATCTCCAGAAAGCATGTGCCCACCAAGATGGGCGCCATGTTTTTCGGGACCTGGATTGACGCCCAGGGCGAGCTGTTTGATACGGCCCATTTCACCGGCAGCCTTAAAGAATATCCCTTTCAGGGCGGTGGCTGTTACCTTCTTTTGGGAAATGTGGAGGTGGATTACCACTTCCCTACCATTACGGTTACCAAAATGTCCAAGATGCCTTTTGTTGCCGATCCAAGGTATTCGAATTCTGATGAGCGGCAGTTCAAGGCGCACCAGCAGCTGCGCGAGGATATCTCAATGACCGACCGCCAGCCTTATCCCCAGGAGCATGAAATTAACCTGCCAAGACTAAAAATGAGCGTGGAAGGCATGCCATTCATCGATCCGAAGGACCATATAATGAGTATAAATTAAAATTCTGAACAAAATGATGCTATTTGATGACACCGAAATTTTTTCATCAGGCAAAGGCGGCAAAAGAGTATTTGACGTCCCTGATGCGGACCTTCTGCTGATTGATAATTTTTTCAGTAAGCAGGAATCCGATTATTACTATAACTTTTTATACCATACCACCCAGTGGCGGGAATATGAAATGCCCATGTACGACAAGGTGGTCACAGCGCCCAGGATGATTTCCTGGTATGGGGAGACCAGAAGACCCGAAAGAAAGTCGAATCCTGACTGGCCCGACCAGCTGCTGAAAATCCGCGAGCGCGTGGAGGAGCATACCGGTATTGAATTCAATGCCGTGCTGCTCAACCTCTACAGGGACGGCACTGACGGTGTGGGATGGCACAGCGATAAAACCACCAGCACCAACAAGGACATGAACATCGCATCGGTAACTTTTGGGGAAACAAGAATCTTCCGACTGCGCCATAAAACCCTAAAGCATATTCCCCAGATTGAAATTCCCCTGCACCACGGCACTTTTCTGCTAATGGCCGGACATACCAACACCTATTGGGAGCATCAGGTACCCAAAACAGCCAGGGAAGTGCTGCCCAGGATCAATCTTACCTTCCGGCAGGTAAAAGAAAATTAATATGTTGTTATGTAGCTGCTGCATTCTAATATGAAAAAAGATGCTGCCTCATTTTTGAGACAGCTTCTTTAAAGTAAGAGGCCTATATAAATGGAATATTAAATTTTTAATTTTAAGTATTCAGTTTATTCGGATTATATATATCGTGATAACGAAAAAACCTTGCGTATACTATATTCCCTGCCTTATTGCTTCTCAGGATTCTCCATCCTGCTGATGATTTTACTCACTTCCGCTTCTGTGTTTTTTAGCTTGGCCTGGCAGAACTCAATAAGCTCGGATGCCCTTTTGACTTTTGCAGCCAGCTCGTCAACTGATATTTCTTCGCTTTCTATCTCTTTTGAAATGGCGGTCAGCTCGGACTTCGCCGCCTCATAGGTCAGTTTCTCTTCCATCATATTGTATTTTTTCTTTAACAATGCTTTTAAGTTTTGCATCTCCCAGGATCACTTCTATCTCTTGCCCCGCCTCTATATTCTCGGCGCTGCTGATAATTTTCCCACCAGTCTTCACAATTGCATACCCCTTGCGAAGGATATTCTGAGGGGACATGATCCCGATGTTCTTCTTTTGGTAATCCAAAGTAAGTTTCTCATGGCGAAGATACGCACTCGCTGTATTGATTATACTATTTTTTATATTCCCTAAATCATTTTTTTGCTGCTGAAACAGCATTCGCGGACTCCGCGCCAGCTGATGTGCCGAAAGGATTAGATTCTTCTGGTGTCCGTACAAAACTGCCCTTGAGCTGCTTACAATTTGATGATTGGTTCGCCTCAGCTCCTCGCTGTGCAGCTGTACAAGTTCCCTTGCATTGCGGGAAATCGCGTTTTTAAGCTCGCTTAATTCTTTGTAATGGGCGTAAAAAAGCTGCTGTGATTTGATGACAATATTTTGCTGGAGCGAGAGTATCCCAAGCTCAAAACTTCGGTTATGGGCAATGATGAACTCAGCGGCCTTGGTTGGGGTTTTGGTATGGGTATGGGCCATCAGGTCCGCTATACTGACATTTTTTTGGTGCCCAATGCCGGTTATGACCGGAATGGGGAACTTGGCCACTGCACGTCCGATATTGTAATTGTCAAAGATCAGAAAATCAGACTGTGACCCGCCGCCCCTGTTAATGACAAGGGCATCGTAAGGGATTCCGGTATTATAAATCTCAATGAGTTTACTCAAAAATAGTTTGGCATTATTATCTCCCTGCACCACCCTGTAATAATCATCAATCTGGAAACCATACCCAAAATCATTATGCTGCATCGTATGGCGGAAATCCTCATTCCCTGCCGAGCTGCTCGATGATATAACAGCCACTCTCTGGATTACCAAAGGAAGCTGCAGCCTGCTGTTATAGGTAGAGTAATTATCACCTTCTTTTTGTATATAATCATTTTCCCTGACCAGACGCTCCAGGGTGGCATTTCGCTGCTGTTTCGAGTATGCCCAGCATAAAATTGCTGTCGATATCCAAAACGCTCACAGACAAACCATACACAGGATGATAATCCACGCTTACCTGCACCAGGACATGCAGGTTATTGGTAAAGGCCTGTCCTGTGTGTTTTTCAAACTCTTCAATACGAATAGCCCCTGTACCCCATGATTTTCCCATTATTTTAGCCGTGATGGCATTGCCGTTCTGCGCTTTTTCCACCAGCTCAAAATAATGGATCTTTTTGTCGGACTTATAGGAATGATTGGTAACATCGGCCAGTACCCAGAAACGCTGCCCTTCAAAACGTGCCCTGATCGTGTCATGGATCATGTCATTAAGCGCTGAGAGTCTGATATACGGCTGGGGTTCCATTGATGGGGATTTCTTGTGTATGGCTAAGATACTACTATTGCCCGGAATCTCAAAAAGGCTTAAAAGGCAGTCGTTAATTGGGCGGAAACATACCTTTCGAATACAAAACAGGGTTCTCAGAGCCCTTAGCCCCGATAGCACTGTAAATCCTTTGGTGCCAGGATACGGCACAAAAGATTGGAACGGATAGCGGGAAAAAGCTCCTGAAAAAAATAGTAAATAAAATTGACGATGCTGATTACTCTATATCATTTAACTTAAAAGCAAACTTACATTACATAAAACAAAAAAGGCACCTGCCTGAGCAGATGCCTTTATAAAGTTAACTGTGAAGTATAATTATGCTACAACTACGTTTACTGCGTTTGGACCTTTGCGGCCTTCCTGGATGTCATATCGTACTGCATCGTTTTGAGCGATGTTTTCCGTTAGACCTGAGACATGAACAAAAACTTCGGCTCCTCCATTACTTGGAGTTATAAATCCGAACCCTTTTTCTTCATTGAAAAATTTTACTGTACCTTCTTGCATTTTAATGTATTTAATTGCCCAAAGATAGCCCTTTAAAACGAGAAGTGACTGAAATTGAGATTTTTATTTCACATTAATAAAATGCGCCATACCAAGATACTAAGAGGGTTTATTTAATCCTTGTTGGAAATATTCTTTTCCGAAACAAAAAATATATTTTTAAGGGGATTCAGCAGCGCTTTAGTACCGTGGAGCACGAATACTTTTTTCAGAACAAGAATAAAGCCGGCAAAAGAGCTTGGCTTTTGTATGTATAGGTTGGCCCCTTTGTTAAAGGTCTCTTCAATATCTTTTGGGTGATTGGACGTGGAGAGCATGACCGCCGGAATATCCTTAAGCTCCTTATCACTCTTTATTTCCTCCAGTGCTTCCTTTCCTCCCTTAACGGGCATATTGATATCTATAAAAACAATATCAGGATTTGGCTCGTCAGGGTCTTTGAGGTTATCCAGCAATTGCTGCCCGTTCTCTACAGTTGTTACCTCAGAAGGGACATTGGTTGCATCAAGGGCTTCCATAAATAGTTCCTGATCATCCTTATCATCCTCGGCCAGTATAATTTTTACCGGCTCATTTTCCTCAAGACCATTATTAGGAGTCTGGGCTGAATTTTTAGGACTTGTCATAGTAAACAGTTTTACAATTTCCAAAAGTACTACAATATGCCTAAATAAAATTTCCAGGCCGGGATTAATTGCATTGAAGTTGTATAATCAATACTCTTAATTGTATAACAGAAAATTTCGCCCATTGCAGTACCTTGGCCTAAACACTAAAACCGGACATGTGCAGCATAATTTAACCTTTCTTCAGGATATTTTACTGAATACTCCAGTACCTACTGCAGTTTATTGTACCGATGATTTACTAATTTCTTTCGCTAATAACGCCATGCTCCGCTTATGGAATCAAGCAGAACGGGTCATCGGCAGAAAGTTCGCTGATATTGCGGCTGATTTTAAAAAAGATTCCATTAGCGGGCAAATTCGAACGGTAATGAAAACCGGAATACCTTTTCAGGCCAATGACCAAAAACTTAATATCCTTAAAAACGGGGCCTGGACACCTTTTTTTTTTAATTATAATTTCAGCCCCCTTCGCAATGAAAAGGGAGTTGTCTATGGCGTGGTACATACCTGCACGGAAGTAACCAAATTGCACGAGGCAAAAAACCAGATAGTAAACTCCGGTGAAATGCTGGGCATGGCCATTGATGCCTGCGGCATGGGAACCTATGAAATCGACGTTACAACAAACGGGATCAAAACCTCTGATAACTTTAAGAAGCTTTTGTGCATTGATTCTGAAATTACTCTAAAGGCACTAATGGAAAAAGTGCATCCCGATGATCGCCACCTGCTGGAAAAAGCCCGCAAGGATGCCCTTGCAAACGGAGTAGTCTGCTATGAGACCCGAATTTTACAAGAAAACAAATCAGAGAAGTGGATTAAGTTTTTTGGAAAGATCATAAAGGATGAAAAGGGAAATCCAATAACAATCTTAGGTGTCGTGCAGGATATACAGAAGCAAAAAGAATTTGAAGTAGAACTGAAAAGAAAGATCGAAGAAAGCACCCTGGAACTCCGACGATCTAATGCTGACTTGCTGCATTTTGCCAATGTGGTGAGCCACGATCTTCAGGAACCGGTACGGAAAATTCGAATTTTTGATGACTTCTTAAAAAATGAGATTGCCCACCAGCTGCCGGATCGCTCGGTTATGCATTTAAACAAAATAGGGGATTCTGCAACCCGTATGCAATCCATTATTGAAGGGCTGCTTGCCTACTCCACTATGGACAAAAGCATCCAGCCGGTTGAAAAGATTTCCCTAAATGATTTACTGGAGAACATCAAAACAGACCTGGAGCTTATAATAAAAGAAAAAGACGCGATTCTAATCATAAGTGATCTTCCTGAAGTCCAGGGCGCTGCCATTCTTATTCACCAGCTTTTTTATAACCTTACCCAAAATGCCCTGAAATTCACAAAAGCGGGACAGCCTCCGAGAATTATTATTACCAGCTGTATAAAAAATATCAATTCGACTGAGTCTGTAGAAATTTCCTTCAAAGATAATGGCATCGGGCTTGATCCTCTTTATGCAGAAAAAATATTTGCTGTTTTTGAAAGGCTTCATTCCAAGGATGAGTATGAGGGAAACGGGATTGGCCTGGCACTATGCCAGAAGATAATTCAAAGGCACAATGGAACTATTATGGCTAAAGGAGAAATAGAAAATGGTGCCGAATTTATAGTTACCCTTCCCCTTGAACAGGCTGCCGAAAATATCTGAAAAAACAAACTTTTCAAGTTTGTAAAAAAGAAATAAGCGGCGCGGTGCTCTTTTATTTATTTTCCTGATTTTTAACCAGTACCTCTTCCGACGGGGTCTTCAAGAAGAGGGTCATAATTTCGCGATGTCTTAGGTATTGCCGCAGAATCGAAGAAACATGAACCAAAATAACCAGACCGCAACTATTAGCGTTGTTGCCCAACATTAATGTCACAACTTCAGAAAAGTAATACCGGTACAAATCGCGTTAATGTTTTACGTAAGCCATACTGTCTATATTTATCTATAAAACGCGCAGTAAACAAAACAGATGGATAGTGCATGCTCTTGTATTTCTTTATAAATAATTTATTTTTATAATATAGCCATTAGTTATAGCTGTTTTTTAAAGTAAAGTCCTTGTTTAACTGAGATTTATATAGGTTTCATAATTTATAATCAGTCAATTCATTAATCAGTTCGCAAATAGTTAACAATACCTAAAGAATACAGCTTATGGCAAAAGAGCGCAATATTTACAATCGAATTTTTAAGGAAAATGTGGTAAAGTTAAGTTATGAAAAAAAAAATCTTAAGGAATTTGCCAATGAATTGGGAATAGCACCTTGCCTATTAACAAAGTGGCGTAAGGACTATCAGAAATTTGGAGAAGCAAGTTTTCAGGGATCAGGCAATTTAAGAGTACATCCAGAGAACAGATTTTCTTTTGAACTTGAAAAAAACTACAAAAAATCAGAACTTAGATTTGAGATTTTAAAAAAAGCATATCCCTATCTATATCAAGGAAGAATAGAAGTTTACAACTTCATAAAGAACAACGAAAAAAAGTACTCAATATCAGAGATGTGTCGAGTATTAAATATAAAGAGTGGCACATATAATAGATGGAAAAACAACGGTATTTCAGAAAAACAACGACAAATAGCTATATTAAAAAAGAATATATCATTAATATTTTTACGTTCTAAAAAATATTATGGAAGAGGTAAAATCACTCAAAAACTTAACGATCAAGGTTATAAAATATCCCAAAAGCAGGTATCCTTTTATATGAACCAATTGGGATTGCGCAAGATTGCAAAAAGAAAATTTAAAATAACAACAGATTCCAAACATACTCATTATATTTCCCCTAATGTTCTAAATAGGAAGTTTACAGTAAATAGCTCCTCCAAAGTCTGGGTATCTGACATTACATATATTCAAACAAAAAAAGGCTTTTTATATCTTACAATAATTATGGACTTATATGACAGAAAAATAATCGGGTGGAGTTTAGGTACAGAGCTTACCACATTGAAAACTACTTTAGCTGCTTGGGAAATGGCTAAAAGTAACCGTACAATTTTAAAAGGAATGATTTTTCACTCTGATAGAGGAGTTCAATATGCTAATAAAGCTTTTACAAGTGAACTGAATTCTTATCAATGTATAAGAAGTATGAGTCGTAAGGGGAATAGCTTGGACAATGCCGTTTCAGAAAGTTTTTTCAATTCATTAAAAAGAGAATTAATATATCGTAAAAGTAAACTAATTACTCAAAAACTTATGAAAGCCGAAATATATGAATTTATTGAAAATTGGTATAACAAAAAAAGAATCCATTCTGCATTGAATTATCTAACAATAGAGCAATTTAATGAAATCACTAATTTATGAGTGCGCGACCAAATTTAGCTCGATATTTGATTAATTAAAAAAATTAAAAACGGGTTTTAATAACTATAAATTGACGTCTTTGACCAGCAGTTGGAAAAGTAAATAATAAAACTTAAATGCTCTACATGACAAGAAATAGAAAAAAATATGATTTTGCATTCAAAGAAAAAGCAGTCTTGCTGAGTTACGAGAAAAACATTAGTTTAGCAAAACTAGAAAAAGAACTTAATTTGTATACCGCTGCATTAAGCACATGGCGTCGGGAATATGAAAAATTTAATAAAGGAGATTCTTCAGGAAATGACTACTTAAAAGTAAATCTTGAAAGACAAAAAATTCAAGAACTTGAAAAAAAAACCAACAAATCAGATTTAAAATTTGAAATTTTAAAAAATGCTGAAAAACATTATAAGCAAGGAAGGCTTACGACATTTTATTTCATGGCAGATAATGAAAAAAAATATTCTATTCGATTGATGTGCGAGGTTTTAGATATAAACAGAGGTACTTATCGGAAATGGAAGAACGGCTTTATCACAGAAACAAAAAAAAGAAAGATCTTAATACAAAAAGAAATAACCACCATATTCTATGCATGTAAACAACGTTATGGATGCCCGCGAATTGCAGTAGAATTACAAAATTTAGGATATCAAATCTCATCTACCACAGTACATAAACATATGAAAGAATTAGGTTTGTCCAGCAAAGTAAAAAAAAATTAAATACTATTTTTAGGCTTATTACAATAAAAATCCATTCGGTTAAAAAACTACAGTAAAATTATTCAATAAATACCTGATTAAGTGAAGCAAGAGTGTATTGTAAATAATTATGAAATCTTAATCAATATTGAAGTACATGAAAATAGCGACTTACAATATAAACGGGATTATTGTCTGTCTTAATGTTCTTTTGCGATAATTGGAAGAAACAGTTCCCGATGTGGTTGTCTACAAAAACTTAAGACACCCAAGGACAAATCCCATCGAAAGCCATTAACGATGCGGGCTAACAATGCCATTTGGCATGGGTAAAAATAATGTAGCAAAAATGGCAGGTACTATGCAAGTTAAAGAGATAACACGAGCTCTTGTCTAGAAATGAGAACGAAAAGCCAGACTCGTTACATCGGGTTGCTAATAGACAATATTGTTATCACTTTTTATACCTGCCAAATGGTAACTCGGCACTTGGTCCAAAACTTGAATACAAAATTTTATTGGCAATCGGCTGGCTAAACGCGCAGCTAAACTATTGAGTTTAAAAACCCGGTAATACTTGCGGGGATTTGAATTTAATGCCGATAGAAATCCGAATTAAAAATATCCTAACTTCGTTTCAAACTATTTACATACCTAATGGATATAGGAAAGGGTTCAAATTTATCAAGGATAATACAAAGGATCAAATATTAAGAACAGAAAATAGAAGTGTTTTAATTTTTATCTTTATTTTTTTTATATATCTTTGATAATGTGTTATTTACATTAAGTAATTTAAAATATCAATAATCCAATCTTACAAGCCTATGTAAAATAACATAATATTCTTTAAAGTTCTAACATCATGCTACAGTTTTTGTTGTTTTTAAAGGATGTATTATTTAAGAGCAAATAGAGATATTTGCTCTTTTTATTTGATATAAACTCTAAATGGACAATTTTTTTATGCAGGATATTTATAATGATTCTTGCTACCGAATTGAAATTTTTAAAGGTGAAATATAAATCGTAGCCAGAAATCTAAACTAGATAATACAATTTTATTTAGAAAACAATAATATCATTACTGACTGCAAAATGACAAAAAAACTTAAAACTTATGATCCGATTTTTAAAGAAAAAGCTGTTCAGTTAAGTTACAAAAGAGGTTCATTAGTACAAGTAGAGCAAGAGCTTAAAATATCTAGTTCCTTACTATATAAATGGCGACAGCAATATGAAAAATTTGGAAGTTTTTGTGGGAAAGGAAACGGATATTTAAGATTAAATCCTGCACAGCAAAAAATTCAAGAACTTGAAAGAAAAGCTAAACAATCAGAGCTGCAATATGAAATTTTAAAAAAGGGAAGTAAATATTTTTTAAAAGGGAGATTACAGATTTTTAATTTTATTAAAAATAATGAAAAATTATATTCAACTAAAAAAATGTGTCGAATTTTAGGAGTTGGAGAAGTGGGTTACTATCGATGGAAAAATCAATTTATTTCAGAGACACAATTGCGAATAATTTTACTAAAGAAAGAAGTGCATTCATTATTTATTGAAGCAAAACAGCGACATGGAAGTTCAAGAATTACTATAGAACTTAAAAATCGAGGCTATAAACTGACAAGGACCACAGTATCAAGATATATGAACCAATTAGGTTTAAAGAAAAAAACAACTAAAAAATTCAAGGTAACAACAAACTCAAATCACAATCATTATATCGCCCCTAATATTTTAAATAGGAAATTTAACGTAAAGCAACCATGTAGAGCTTGGGTATCGGATATCACATATATAAAAACTACAAAAGGTTTTTTATATCTTACAGTTATTTTAGATTTGTTCGACCGAAAAATAATCGGCTGGAACCTTAGCAACAGTATGTCTACAAAACTGACAACTGTGCCGGCTTGGGAAATGGCAATTAATAATAGACCCATTAAGAATGAATTAATATTCCATTCTGATCGAGGGGTTCAATATGCCAATAAAAGCTTTACAAAATTATTAGATTCTTATAAAATTATTAAAAGAAGTATGAGCCGTAAAGGCAATTATTGGGACAATGCAGTTGCTGAGAGCTTTTTTGGTACATTAAAAAGAGAATTAATACATAAAAACAGGCTCTTAAATCAAAAACAGATGAAAGCGCAAATATTCGAATATATAGAAAACTGGTATAATAAAAAAAGAATTCATTCTACTTTGAACTTTATAACAATAGAAGAATTCGGTGAAATTAATAAATTATAAAAATTCTTTCGCTCAATGTAAGGCTTTAAAAAGTTTTAGACGTCAATCAATGCCCTTACAGAGCGTTGAAGAATCAGTATAACAAAAAAAAAACCTTATGCGGAGTAAAATAACGACAATGTTTTTTGCTTTAAATGACGGTATGGAAGTCCACAAATTACAATAACTGCAAATAATATAGGGATGAATCAGCTTTGTCAATAAAGCAAAAAACAAAATTGCATGTCGTTTCTTGGTTGAAAACTGTTTATCACCAAAAGATTTACAGCATCATAACAAACGGCTGACCAAGGATAGACTTTCAATCAGAAGATCATGATAAATTTATTCCCAGATGAAGTAAAAAACCGAAAAGCAAAATCAAAATAATTCTGTTTAAATTAAGTACTTTCGAGCGGATAAACAGTGAAAAATTGGGGATTCACGGTACCTAAGCACAGGAGTTGACATAACATTTTTTTTTGTTATTCGCCTCTCATCAAAAGTTGGTGTAGAAATCAAAAAGCGCCTTTTTTAATAAAATGGGCGCTTTTCTTGTCATGTTTTTGCAGGTTAAATTTTAAGTCCACTGAAAGTTGTTTTTATTTATATATCGATATGCTTTCTCCCAAATTTTCTTTGACAATAAATGATGTAATAAATTCCTTCACTTCTTTGTATTTTCCCGGCTCAACATCAAATGAACTAATATGAAATTCATCATCAAGATCTGAAATGTGTATGATTTCTGTGTAGCCCTTGGAAATTAAATTTCCTTTTAATTTTATGATATTTGACTGCTGCCTGCCATCCAGTTCTTTTCTAACTTTTAGCCTCATCCCCTTTTCCATTGTTATTAATTAAATGTAAATCCAATTCCATATCAAATGTAGGAAAAATATTTAAATTATTTAGTTAAGCTAGGGTAATTTCTATTAAATTATTATTTTTTGAAATTGCCATGTTACCGCGGTAATCCAGCTTTGTAGATATTAAATAGATATCGCATATCCAGCTGTAGATATTATTTATATATATAATCTATAATTTTCCCTGCTTCCAGTACTACTTTTGATTAAAATTAAAACCATTACTCGCTAAGAACACTTTCAAAGATTTGAATAGTGGTTCTTATCAATATCAAAATTATAGATTATGAAATCAAGTCCGGAGTTAGGTACGTTTATACGAAAAAGCGCAGTATCAAAAGCATTTCTTTATTTTTCATATGCAATACTTGTTTCATTTACGGCAATAAATCTTTTTATTTATTTTAAAGCAATTATACCAGTAAATGAAGGAACGCTAAACTTTTCAGGGAATGTTAGAATTTTATATTACTGCATTGTTTTTATTATGGCGCTCGGCCTAATTATATTTAGTATTGCAGTTTATCAATCAAAGGGATCCGTTTTTTATTTATACCAAAATGCTATTGTTATAGATAATAAGGGCAGTAAGGAAATTTTATATTTTAAGGATATTCAGGATGTTTATTTGTTCACTTCAGGCAAACGTATATTTGACATCAACAATCTTGCGGTTCGAAAAAACAGTACGTCTCCATGGCATCCCATTTCGGCAAGATATTCAGATATTTATAAAGTAATTGCCTTTATACGATCAACACACCGCTCTGTTAATGTGCCCCTACTTTTGAAAAAACTCGAAGAAGGTGAAAGCGTGACTTTTACTTATGTCGATTTTAAAGATTTGGCAATGAAACAATTTATGGCCATAAACACCAATTCGTATTTAAATATAAAAACCAAAACCATCTTCTTATTTCACGATAAATTGGTTTTTGATTCGCAGGTTATTTATTTTAAAGAAATTCACCATTTTTCTATTACTGATTTGACAAATCAAATACAGCTTATCAATAGCGATCAGGAAACAGTATTCAAAAAATCATACAATTCTGTTTTTAGCGGCGATACTTTTACAGCACTTTTGGATGAATTAATCAATAAAAATAAATTAAAAGACTAATATTTCACTCTAAAACATACATTTATAGGACTTAAAGAATTAAATTTTTCCTGTAGACGACCTAATTTCAAAATTAAACTCAAAACTTACATGCTAATTTTTATATATCAAATTATAACCAAGCCCTTACAAACAAAACCAATCATTGACGAAGTCTGTCCTGTTTGCGGTCATAAAAACACAATAGATTTAACCCTATACATGAGATATATCGCTATGGGAATACCTCTTTTTGGTATGGGAAGGCGAACCGGTGTTGTTTGTACTAATTGTGCACATGTTCTTAAAAGTCCCGATAGTTCGATATTTGCCAAAAAAAAATATTCCGCCAACGTAGCTAAGGCTATTAGTGATATCCGCCACAACCATAAAAGAACCTTGTGGCAATTGGTATATCCGTGGTCAATTTGGTTTGTTATGCCATTTCTGATTTTAATATTATGGGGAATTACTTTGATAAATAAAAAAAGAACCAGCGCAAAAGCAAATCAATACAAAGAATTGCTAATGCATCCAAAACCGGGAGATATTTATAAAGCAACCTGGGCAGAAAGCGGTATGTCCGAAGGCGCATTAGTTAAATTAATGCGCATCAATGGCGACACGATGTATATCGTTAAAACCAGAAAAAACATTCCGTTTAGTTTTTCTGAACAGGATTGGAATAATCTTGAATCAGATCCGGCTTCATTTGAGGGTAAGGAATATAAAATAAAGAAATTTTCGGCATTAAAAAAGGAAAATTATGGTGACTTTTTCATGTATGATAATGATGAAAACGGTCGAGAATATCCTAAATTTCTAGGCGCGGTACTTAATAGTGAATGCGAAATGGACCTGGGCTTTGAAACTATATATCGCAGATAAATTTTCTGTTATTAAATATACAATTGGAACTTCAATAATTTTGTCAGGAGAAATTGTATGCAGCAACATTGCAATTAATGGCAGCGGAGAATTAAACGGTGTGCTGAAGATTCATGAAATCAACAACTTTCGATCAGTTCCACCCGATGCATTTTACAGAGCAATCCCTTGCAATGGATTGAATAATTCTCCGTAATAAATTAAACTTAAAAGCAATAGAATTCCGTATGGGAATCTATTGCTTTTAAGTTTCAAAAAAACATAGTCATAGCGATCCTCTTTATTATGATGTTGAAATTTGTCCAGTCTAGGTCACTACACAGCCAAAAGGCGCCAATAGTCTTCAATTGGCGCCTTTTTTCAATTACGCTATCAGGCAAGGTAACTTTAGATTTTTTACATTTATTTTCTCTCTGCAAAAAGAGACTTTAAAAACTTAAATAAAACGATTAATTAAACTTAGCTCTAAACTTTAAGGGTGTTTCGTTTGTTTTGTTTTTGAACAATTTACTAAAGCTCTGAAGGTGTTCGAATCCCAGCTCATACGCAATTTCACTAATTGACAAACTAGTAGTAGAAAGCTTTTCTTTCGCTTTTTCTATGAGTTTATTGTGAATATGCTGCTGCGTATTCTGACCAGTATGAAGCTTCAGCAAATTGCTTAAATAATCTGAAGAAACATTCATATTATCAGCAACAGACTGAACAGAAAGAAGATTTCTTTCTTCACGGTTTTTATCATCAAAATAATTATTCAAAAATTCTTCAACTTTTGATAGTATTTGATGACTGCTGATTTTTCTTGTAAGAAATTGGCGATTGTAATATCTGTCGCAATATTTTAACAGCAATTCTATTTGCGCAATTATTAAATCTTGTGTAAATTTATCAATGTTGATGTGGTATTCTTCTCTTATATTTTCAAAAATATTTACAATGATATTTTCCTCCTTTTCAGAAAGAAATAGTGCTTCATTAATTGAATAATCAAAAAAAGTGTAGCTCTTAATATTTTTTGCTAATGGTGAATTCCATAAAAAGTCTGGGTGAATTTGTAATAAATACCCCGATCCTTTATGTAATGAATCAGGATCCGGTTCCAGTCGTAAAACCTGTCCAGGTGCTACAAAAGACATTAGTCCTTCGTCAAAATCGTAAACCTGCTGACCATAATAAAGCTTAGCTCCTATATCCCGTTTTAAAGCAATAGAATAAAAATCCATCACGATATTTGTCATTTTTTCATCATCAGGAAATTTTACCTGTGCATAATCGACCAGGCTTATTAAAGGATGCTCCGGCTTTGGAAGTCCTCTAAACCGATGATAATCTGTGATGCTTTTTATTCTAATTACTTCCATTGATACAAATTTACATTTTTTTGACACGCTCAATTCAGATGAATCTTTTAAAAGTATATTCAAAGAATTATTATACAAATATGCTATTCGATTTTTTATTTTTCCTTGCTCTGCATCAAAAGGCCAAACCAGTCTTCTAAATGCCACGTATGGGTAAGTTTGCCATTTTTCAAATAATGGAATTCATGCAGCGCTATTGTAACTTTCCTATTCGTTGGAGCAATTCCCATAATTTCATTTACATGCGTAAATTGCATTGAAGCTCTTACAGCTGCACGCTCGTGGCTGCCAAATATCTCATGAATTACGATTTCAATATCAGGACATAATTCAAACAAAAATTTCATAATTGCCTGCAGTCCTTTTGGATTATCTTCTTGTTGTGGCGCGAGTGGAATATCTTTCCAGTCGGGCATGCAGACTTCGTCTAATACTTCTGGCTTTTTAAGTTTCCATGCTGCATAAAACCTTTCAATGATCTCTATTTCCTGTTTTGACAGAGCTTTGACAACTCCTTTATCTTCTTTTTCCATTTTATATTCTTTCATTTTATATTCTTCCATTTGTATGTAACATTCAGCTTATATTTTTAAATCTAATTATAGATTTGAACCTCCTGAAATTTCTATTCGCTGAGCATTAATCCACCCGCCGGCATCACTGCATAAAAAGGCTACCACTCCGCCAATGTCCTCGGGTAGTCCAACTCTTCCAAGAGCAGTTTGCGAAGCCAGGTATTGGTTCATTTCTACATTATCACGTACCGCACCGCCCATAATATCTGTTTCGATAGCACCCGGAGCAATAATATTTACTCTTATGTTTCTTGCACCAAGTTCTTTTGCCTGATATTTTGTCAATGTCTCCATTGCTCCTTTTAGTGCTGCATAAGCTGCAAATCCCGGCGTGGCAAAACGGGTTAGTCCTGAAGAAACATTTACAATTCCTCCGTAAGCTCTTAGTAATGGCAATAATTTTTGTGTGAGGAAAAATGGACCTCTAAGATGTACTTTTTCCATTTCTGTAAATTGAGCTTCATTGATAGCACCAAAATTTGCGTAGTGAATAAACCCTGCATTATTGATCAAAAAATCAATTCCATCTGATTGGAAGTAATTGGTTATTTGGTCTCCAAGATTTTTGCTAAACATATCAAAACTGGAACAATCTGAGACGTCTAGTTTTATAGCAACCGCCTTTTGTCCGATATCATGAATTTGTTTTACAACATTTTCTGCTATTTCTTTTTGAGTGTTATAGGTTAAAACTATATCCAATCCGTTTTTTGCAAGATTGATCGCCATATCTTTTCCAAGACCGCGGCTCCCTCCTGTTACTAAGGCAATTTTACTTTGCGATGACATAATGATTATTTTAGTATTATTATGTTGCAAATTTGCGCAGATACAGGAAAGAAAATTTAGCCAAAACCATAATTTAAGTAGCCAAAAACTGGTAAAATGGAATAGCCGACAACTTTAGTGGCAAGAACGACATTCAAATAATGATGGTGAGCTTATTCCTTGAGGTATTCCCAACAACCCAGATAAATTACAAAATTCAGTTTTTTAAATATCTCGTCAATCCCACATCCAAACCAAATTTATAAAGCCAATGAAAGATAGAAACTACATATAGTAAGCCGATTTATTCAAATCATCCAAAAAAGATGTTGTAATTTGTCCCGTGGAGGTCACCCTACGGGAAATTAAAACAGTACATACCTACAAAAAAAACATACTAAATGGTGCAAAAAAGACATAAAAAAGTCCATTTAAATGGACTTAAAGGTCATAAAATTCAATAATGCTAATTACACTTGCAGAAATTAGTTTTGTACTAATAGGTAGCGTAAAATGCTCTTGAAGTACACATAAGATACAAATTTGTATATCATTACTAAAGACAGAAAGCGATACTTTGGGTTTTGTGGCAAAATCGTGGCACATGTAGTTTTTACAAATAAGAATTCCAGCAAAATCAAGATCTAACAAGTTTAGGTTCGAAACTATTACAGTCCAACAATTCTGTCGACAGGGTCGGCAGAATTTATTTTCCATATTCAAATGTTTTCAAAATTAGATTATATTCATTAAATTAGCACTATGGATAAAGAAGCAGAATTAGGACTCGATTTTATAATTGACAAATTAACAAACTCAATAGAAAACGTGATTACCGGAGATCGTTTTCAGACTGAAATTTCTATTCTCCAAAATTCTGATTTAAAGTCTTTAACAAAGAAAAATGGCTGGCTTTTTAATTGGAATGAAGAATTTAAAAATCCAATTAGAGATGTTTATAAACTTACAATTTTTGGAAATTCAAAAATAATTCAAGGTCTTATAAGCTTAGAAGTTAAGTCAGATCATGTCTATATGCATCTTGTTGAAAGTGCTCCATTCAATAAAGGACAAACAAAGGTTTATGCTGGTGTAGCTGGTAATCTAGTTGCTTATGCTTGTAAATTATCTTTTCAGCGCGGTCACGATGGAAATGTTTCTTTTCTTTCAAAATCGCAATTAGTTGATCATTATGAAAAAACACTTGGAGCATTCCATTTCGGTGGTAGAATTATGATAATTGAAACAAAATCAGCTTTGAAATTAATCAATAAATATTTTCAAAATAAATAATATGAAAACTAAAAAATTAGATTTAGATATAGACAGTATTGGTGGACTAAGTTCTCTAACATTAGCTGAAGAAAAAGCTTTAAGCGATTTTTTTCAAAAGAAAAAACTAACAAAAAAGAAAACTGAGAAAAAGAAATTAATACTTAAAAATTAGAACATACCATATCAGACATTTGATGTACTTGATACTTTTTGCTCCAAAAATTTGGCAATCAGATGAATTATTATCTCAATTGTCTACATTATTCGTTTTGTGGCAGAATCGAACAGATTTAAAAAAATTAACGTGTAATCAGGCTAAATTAAAAATTTTATACAAATTTACATCAATCCCCAACGGGAGATCCAAACCAAAACACTGAAGACATACAAATACAGACTCTACTTCCAGTAAGCCAATCTCTTCAAATCCTCCATAAAATGTTGCGTAATTTGTCCTTTATGGGTCACAAACAAGCCAAATGGCGCCAATTGATGACAATTGGCGCCATTTTTTTATAATCTCACTTATTTTTATTAGTCTAAAGAGCCGGCTCCTCAGCAGCCCTAGCCCCGATTGCTTCGCCATTTCACTTCGCTCGTGTGCCGTGAAAATCCTTTTGTGCCGGTGTTCGGCACAAAAGATTGAAACGGATAGCGGGAAAAAGCTCCAAAAAAACAATATCAAACCCAAAAAGATACAACCAAAAATTACCACAAGGACCACCGTAATTCCCAAAACCAAACCAAAGACCCAAAACGCGCAGCCAAAAACACCCAGCCCCTATGACCCGCAGAACCCTTATAAGGACCCCGAGAGCGACCCCAAAGACATAACCTGGACAAGTAAAACAACTGATTCACAGCTGTTGCTGCACCACTAAGAGATTTACTATATTATTGTTATATTCGCTAAAGAATCTTACCCATGGCACAAAGCCTGTTAAGTAAAACAGGAAAGGTGCCATTTTATGGCTGGTACAAACTAGTTAGTGGCTATTTTGGCAACTGTATAAGAACAAATCGACATCAAAAAATGGACTATAAAAGCATTGCTGAAAAAATAATTGAACTCAAAAATGCAGACTTAGCGTTGAGAGACAATCTTGTTCAAAACCGAAAACTTAGCCAAGGTTATGATTTAGAAATGAAACAGCTGCACAATGAAAATGCTAAAATCCTGGACAGCATAATTAACGCAATTGGTTATCCGACAATAGACAAAGTTGGTGAAGAAGCACACGAAGCTACTTGGTTGATAATTCAACATTCAATCGAACAACCAAATTTTATGAAAAAGTGTGCAGAACTATTGGAAACAGATCTATTCCAACACAATCTTATATCGCTAGCTTAAAAAAGCTACTATAAAAAAAAGAAACACCGCCTGTTATAATCAAAACATTACATCTGCATTTTCCATAAGTTAATAGTAAACCATAATCTGCATTTCTATAATTTTAACTACAATTATTCAAAACCATTCTTACTTTATTAATCCATTCTGATTTTAAAGCTGAGATATCCAGAAGCATAAAATCATTATTAAAATTAAATTTATCTAAGATTTCTTTCTTAAAACTGCAGACAGCTATTGGAACATCCTGATTATATATCTTTAGAAAATCAAATAAGTCTTTCTCAGAATAAACAACAAAAAATATCAATAAATAATGCTCTTTCATGTTCAACAAAACAGTGTCGTCAGTAATTTTTTTTAATATTTCAAATTGAAAATCTTTCCCAAATTCTTTATTAATAAATCTTGAAAAGCCATGCTGGCTGTCGTAAACAAACATCTTTTTTGTCATAATAGCAGTCTTGCTCTTTAATTCTCTTTCTTACTTTTAAACGCACACAATTGCTTTACTAAGAGCAGGAATTACAGTTTTTATGATTCTAATTCCCCAATAAAAAAATCTAAAAGAATCCTGCCCTTTAATAAAGATTAAGTGAGACTCAAGAAATAATTCTTGTCAAAATTCTATAAATAGAAAAACATTTTTAACTGATAATTTAAAGATTAATTCTATGTTTAATTAATCTCATTAGTTGTAAATCCGGGGTTCATCATTTTTTTGGCACAGCGCCCTTTCTTATATTTCACAAATAGATTATTATCATTATGAAAACTGCAATATTAGCTTAATGCATCAATTATACTATCTTCATTGAATTATAATCTATAACTTATAATTATACTTTAATTCAAATTAAAGACTTAAAATTTAAATTACCATATTTGGTTCTCTCGCATCTGTCAGCATAAATATAAGTTTTTAAATGATTTAAAAGTTAAACTGCCAATTTGCAAAATGATTTAAACATAGTTATCCCCGGTCCTAACCATTTGATTCTTTCTCAGCATATGCACAACTTCAATTCCGCACAATGTGCGTCTGGCCAATTCAAAACTTTTAAAACCTAATCCGTTTTGTATGCGCCACTTGACAAAACGACGATCCTGTTCTACAATATTGTTGAGATATTTACACTACCGGATTTTAATCTTTGAGAATGAGGGTTTATTATATACTTTGATCGCTGCGGTATTAGAACCGCTTTTATCAATGTTTATTACTCTTGGCTTCTAGTTATTATTAATTGCTTTAATTAGAAATGACCAAGCACTCATTCTCTGTCTTTTTCTGGTCAATGAAAAGTCTACTGTATTGCCCAATTTATCTGCCGCTCGATATAAATAACACCAAATGCCTTTTACTTTGATATAGGTTTCATCCAATCTCCAACCTGTACCTACTTTACCTTTTATCTTCTTCATCTCTGACTCAATGAAAGGCGTAAATTTATAAACCCACCTTTGGATCGTAGCATGATCCACAAACACTCCTCTAATCTTCATTATTTCTTCAACATCCCGATAACTTAAAGTAAACCTAAGCTTAAAATATACGGCCTGCAGTATAATAGATTTCGGATAGCAATGGCCTTTAGTATTCATGAGTTTAAGAATTTAAAAAGGCAAAGATAAAACTTAGCTTTAGATGCGACAGAAGTGGAATACTTCTTCTAAAGGAGCTTCTTTAAAAAGCAATTCTAAAATTCGGTTTTTTAAAAATCCATAAGACAAATTTGTGTTTATTTTATAATCTAATTTTGTGTTTTGATTCTTAACCTTTAATTCTTCTTCTAAATCGTTTAAAGTAATTAACTGCATCTTATTCCAAGATTATGCTTACTCATACATTAGAAAATCGTACTCATTACATTTTTTGCATTATAAAACCTATTAGTTGGTATTTTTAATAAAGAAATTAAAAACTAAGTAGAAAACTCTAAAATTCTAATCACATGAAAAGCAAAAAAAACTTTACCGGCGCCATCGGTGCGTGGCTGACTAATGAGCTACATCCAGCAAACGCGACCTACAGCTCACCCAACAGCAATTTTAGTTCTATTAAGCTCAACGGGATATACAGCACCCTTGATTACCTGAGCATCGGCTGGTTTGGAGTGGATATGAGTAACCCTAGCAGTCCCACCCTGCAAACCAGTAACACATATCTTGCACAACAGGTTTTAGATGCCCGTGCACAAAACCCGGACATCACCATATTTGCGTTACTGGCCTATAGCCAAGAAATCACCAACGATCTCCAAACGATCATCAACAACCCCGCCCTGCTGACCACTTTTGCGACCAATGTTGCCAACTTTCTGGCTAACAATGACCTGAATGGTTTCGACATTGATTGGGAACAGCCCACGAGCCAACTCTCTCATAAGCAATGTGGCCACTGGCTCAACGCATTGGGTAAGGCTTTCGGGGATACCTATTATCTGGCCATTTCGGCGAGTTCCAACCAGTCCGGTAATGTCAACAACCTGAATGCGGATGCTGTGAATGCCAATGTGGATGTGTTCAATTTGCAAAGTTACTGGGTTAGCGATCCTAGCGTATTTATTGCACACGGTATCAATGCCGATCTATTGGGATTCGGTGCTTATTTAGAGAGTGGTGTCACTGCGCTTTATGCTTCTCAGCAATACGCTGCTGGGATTCAGTACCAGAGTAAGCAATACCCCTACCAAACTATGATGAGTTGGCGGCTTGATTCTTCCAACTGGCCTTTCGAGCAAAGTCAGCAACTATTGATGCGGCCATACCTGACCGGCCAACCAGACGTGGTTGTGTTCGACGATGGAGCCATCTTGAATGCACAAACTACTCCTACTATTATCCAAAGTATCGTTATCCGTAGCGGAGATGTTGTGGATGCCATCCAATGTACCAATGCCAGCAGCGACGGCTCGTATGTGGTACAACTATTACAACACGGTGGTGATGGCGGCAATGGGAATAATCCGATCAATCTCACAAATGGCCTCACCGCTTTCAGTTACGTAACAGGCTACTGGTACGGACAAAATGTGGTAGTTCAAATCACCATCAACGGCACAAGTTATCCCGCCACAATTAATCCCAATGTAGTTGATACACAAAATTTTCAGGTGACTGCTCCTGCGGGTAGAACTATTATTGCATTCAGTGGACAAACCTGTTATGTGAATTTGGCAGGCGGAGGTTTCAGTTGGGTGTTATCGCAGATCAACGGAGTATTCGGTTAGTGATTTTTTTATTCCCTCTGGTGCTCGTATCCAACGAGTGCCTACATAATATTTAAAAGATAATTGTAGCGTTTGTAACGCGGGCTAATAAAAAAAAGGTTCTTAATACGTTTTATTAAGTAGTAAGTATCTAAAAAGCTACATTGCAAACGCTTTGATTTGTTTATACAAGTAAAAGGGGGTTCTGTCGCATCTGTCAGAATCAAATATAACAATTTAAGTAATTTAAAAGTTAGCCCGCCAATTTATAGAATGATTTAAACATAGTTATCCCTGTAAATATCTTCAAGAAATAAATTTAAAGCCATTAAACGCTGCTTTATTCCAGACTCTACTTCCTGCCAGTCTTTTTGTGTGATGATTCTCGGAATAATATCGAAGGGAAAAATACGTTCAATTCCGTTTGCGTCATCGCTATAAACAGTAAAAGTAATACCTTGATTCATAAAGAAATCAGAAGCCTGCTGCTGTTTGCTGGTTAATTTTTTATGACTTAAACTTTGAAGTGTTTTAAAAACCTGGTTGTAGGAATAACACCTTCTTTTGAAAACATTTCGTCCCAGCCGTTATCATTTAAACTTGGTGCTAATTTCGCCATACATAAATTATCAAATAAGTTAAACAATAGGTGTTTTTGTAAAAAATATTTACTTTTTTAACCAAAATACAAATTTATTTTTCGATAAAATCCTTTTTAAATAAAAATATGCTCATTTATACAATATTCTTTATTTAGTCTGTCAATTTTGAAAATAGTATTTTTTAAGAGTGCTTTTTTTCGATTTTCAATTTACAAATCGCAAAATATAACTGTAGTGCAATGTGCTTTCTAAAAGTTTCTATTGGATACAAAAACAAAAAATGCCAATTACGTTAGGACAAGATGATGTTTTTAGTATTCATGCGAATTATATTCATACATAAGGGTTTTTCAGACGCTTGCACAGTTTAAGGATGTAAAATCTGCAGTAAATTTTATAAATAAGGATAAAGTATTAGCCCTATTTTTTACTTCTATAACTGGGATTTTCACTTAAAATTACTTAGTTGTATTTCATCATAAAGCCCTGATAACTTTATAATTAAATTCACATCCTCTACATTAAGTATGCCTAATAAATTGTACAAACCTTAAAACAAAAATTATGGATCAGAAATTTAGAAATTGCATCGAGGCCTGTTTGGCCTGTGCAATAGCATGCAACAACTGCGCAACGGAATGTCTGAATGAAGACGATATCAAAATGCTGGCCAAGTGCATACAGCTCGACAGGCAATGTTCTGTGGTGTGCTTTGGTGCTGCAAACCTAATGAGTATCGGGGGCGAACACGCCTCTCATTTATGCGCTGAGTGCGCCGAGATCTGTAGCGCCTGTGCTCAGGAGTGCGAAAAGCATGCCGCAATGGGAATGGAGCACTGCAGGGAATGTGCAAAGGCGTGCCGTGAGTGTGCCGAGGCCTGCAGCGTCATGATAAGCTGATAAAGAGTAAGAAAAACAAAGACCGCACGTGCGGTCTTTTATTTCCTAGGAAAGGGTAATCAGGTAGATGAAAAAGATTAAAAGCGTTTTAAAGTAGAACTCCTCGTTCTGATAGCCGAAACAGTAAGCAATACAAAACCAACTATCAAAAATTAAAATTATAATTACATTAACATTTTATTTTTTGATAAGGCCTCTTTAGAAGTAACTTTGCATTTCTACCTATTATTATTTCCAAAAATGCTCAAAATATTTCTCCTTAAAGCAAAACAACTTCTAATCAACGGACAGGAAAAGCTGACACGAAAACAATTTATTTTTCTTTCAAGTGTACTGATCGGCATTGTTTCGGCCTTTGCCGTAATTTTTTTAAAGGCCTTTGCCCATTGGGTATACTACTTTGCAACCTCCATGAATAGCATACTACAACTAAGCTTCATCAACAGTATCCTTCCCATAATTGGAATTCTATTGACCGTTTTTGTAGTGAAAAGAGTACTGGGCGGCACCCTGGAGAAAGGAACCTCTCAAATACTGTATATTGTCGCGCGAAAAGCAAGTATCATTCCTAAAAAACAGATGTACGCCCAGATCATTACCAGTTCCCTTACTGTGGGGCTTGGTGGGTCAGCCGGACTGGAAAGCCCTATTGTGATTACCGGGGCAGCCTTTGGTTCGAATTTTGCCCAGCAGTTCAGTCTTACGTACCAGGAGCGTACCTTGCTCATCGGGTGCGGGGTTGCCGCCGGAATAGCAGCCGCTTTTAATGCCCCGATCGCCGGTGTGCTTTTTGCCATTGAAGTACTGCTGGTGGATGTGACAATCTCAGCCTTTACCCCTATTATGATGGCAGCTGCAACCGGGGCACTGGTCTCGGCAATAGTACTGAATGAAAATATACTGCTGATATTCAAGGGAAAACAAACCTTTGATTACAACAACATTCCTTTTTATGTCTTAATGGGGCTTTTTACAGGTTTCACAGCCGTTTTTTATGCCCGAAACTTTTTAAAGACAGAACATTATTTTGCCCATTTAAAATTAGGGGCTTACAGGAAAGCCTTAATTGGAGCCTCAATCCTGGGACTTATGATTTTTATTTTTCCAACCCTTTTCGGGGAAGGTTACGAGAGCATAAAAACACTTGCCGATAAGGATCCCGGCCGGCTTTTGGAAAACACCCTGTTTGCTGATTACAATAGTAACAGCTGGATACTTTTGGCCTTTGTTGGTTTCTCTATGTTTCTTAAGGCTTTTGCTTCGGGAATTACCCTGGGAAGCGGCGGGAATGGCGGTAACTTTGCCCCATCGCTTTTTCTGGGCTCCTATGCGGGCTATTTCTTTTCAAAATTTCTGAATCTCACCGGATTAACCGATCTGCCTGTCAGCAATTTTACCCTTGTGGGGATGGCAGGAATCCTCAGCGGCCTGTTTCATGCCCCCCTTACCGCTATTTTCCTTATCGCTGAAATAACGGGAGGCTATGATCTTATGATTCCCCTTATGATAGTAGCTTCTGTGAGTTTTGCAATTTCAAAACGTTTTGAAAAACACTCGCTGGATGTAAAGAACCTGGCCAGAAAAGGGAATGTCTTCACCAGCAACAAAGATACAAATATATTGTGTACGCTCAATATTGAAGATTTGGTAAAAAAGGATTATCTCACCCTGGAGGCTAATCAGGACCTTGAGAAGGTCTCTGATTTTCTGGCCCATTCCGACCAGGTTATTTTTGGCGTAGTAAATAATGATAATGAGCTTGATGGCATAGTTTACTTTAATGACATCAGAGAAATAATTTTTGACAATTCCAGAATTAAAAATACACTGGTAAAAGATATAATGGCGCAGCCCGTTCACACGGTCCATTTATTTGACAGTATGGAAACTGTGATGAATAAATTTGAAAAAAGCAATAGAGCATTCCTGCCTGTGTTGAAAAATGGAAAATATTACGGTTTTATTACCAAATCTGATGTTTTGGAATCCTACAGAAACAGGTTGAAGTCTATGGTATTCGAATAATCATGGCATGCCATATCGATTTGCAGGACGCTGAAACCAATGCTCTGAACTCAATATAAATACTTCGTTACTCCTACTTCAATTAAAATTATTTTTGTGAATTTTCTGACCAGCAATGCAGCAATAGATAGCTTTCATGAAATAAACCTTGGTACTTGTCTACCTAAGTGCTATATTTGGGCTTTAGCAAAATAAAGACGATTCTGTATCAAAAATATAATCCATTATCTTGAATCAAATGAAACAATTTAAGTTCATAATTGGTATTTTATTATTTCTGTTTTCTTATATATCGAGCACAGGAACCTATAAATATCCGTCTGCACATAAAATTGATCAAACTCAAGAAAGTGATTCATTTGCTGTTTTTAAAATTGCAAAAGCAAGCTTTTATGATGCATCGTTGTCTAAAGATCTGGATGTTCATTATAAAATAAAAAAGAAAGTACGTTTTCGTGCTACTACTTCCCAAAGTTGTACCCTTAAAACACCTTACTACTCTAAACTTGTAAATTTTATAATTTGCAAAACCCGTTTGATTTATGGCATAGCCACCCTCTATCAAGTCGAACGTCATACACACTTACATCTCTATCAGCTTTTCTAGATTATTTTTTTTCTTTTTTTAATGCTGCGAAATGCTGCACACGTCTTTATAATTCTTATAAAGGCATTGTACTGTCGTGCAAATATTTATTGATAGTGCCTCACCAGCACTTAATATTATTCAAAAACATACATCTAAACATATACTGCACTCCTTGTAAATAATATAAGGAGGCACCCTAATTATATATTCACCTAATTATGAATACTACCATTAAAATTTTCTCAACAATTTTATCTTTTATGTTTCTGGTTTCTTGCGGAAATAAGGAAAGGAAGAAGTCTAATACTATTAAAACAGTGCCTGTTTATCAGGTAAAGTTAAAAGATACAATAGTCACAAATCGATTTGTCGCTGACGTTCATGCAAAAAATAATGTTGAAATACATGTTCGCATACCGGGATTACTTGATAAAGTTTATGTTAGTGAAGGACAAAAAGTAAAAAAAGGTCAGCTTCTATTTAAAATAAGTGATGCTGAATTACAAATACAATTATTAAAAGCCCAGGCAGTATACAAAAGTGCAATGGCAGACCAAAGAATTGCTGCGGTTGAATTGGAACAGGCTCAAACGCTTTTTGACAAAAAAGTAATAGCAGATAAGGAACTTGAACTATCGAAGGCCAAATACGAAGCTGCTTCTGCTAAAGTTGCCCATGCTGTTGCCGAAAAAAAAGCGATAAACCAACAAATTAATTTTACAAATATCAGGGCTCCATTTGACGGAACAGTAGATCGTATTCCCTATAAAGAAGGCAGTCTTGTAGAAAATGGATCGCTGTTGACCACGGTTTCACAATTAGATGATGTCTATGCCTACTTCTCGATACCGGAAAATATCTATTTTCAAATGATGACTGATAAAACACTTAACAAACAGGGCGGAGACATAAAACTGATATTGCCAAATGGAATAGTTTACAACCAAAAAGGCGAACTTAAAACTGCCGATGGAGAAATAAACAGACAAACCGGTTCTATTCAATACAAAGCGAAGTTTCATAATCCAAATGGTTTTATAAAACACGGAACTTCAGGCAAATTAATTATTTCTGAACCTAAAGAAGATGTGGTTTTGATTCCACAAAAAGCCGTTTTTTCGATACAGGATAAACAATTTGTATTTCTGGTAAATAAAGAAGGATTAATAAAAATGACCAATATTACAATTGGAAGCACTCTTGACGATGTTTATATTCTAAACAAGGGATTAAAAAACAACGATCTTATTGTACAGGAAGGTACCCAATCATTGCGTGATGGCGATAAAATCAACATCAAGGAGATGAAAATGTAAAGATTGCAATCAAATTATTAATTAGAAAAAAACATACCAATGATAGAATTATTTATCAAGAGGAAAATATTGTCCTTAATCATTTCAGTCATAATTGTCCTGTTGGGCTTACTTGCACTGTTCCAGCTTCCTATAACACAATTTCCGGATATTGTGCCGCCATCGGTAACCGTAACGGCAAAATACACAGGAGCAAATGCCGAAGTTTCTGCAAATGCTGTTGCGTTGCCATTAGAGCGTGCTATAAATGGTGTTCCGGGCATGACTTATATGTCAACTGTAACTTCAAATGACGGTTTAACGCTTATTCAGGTATTTTTTGAAGTGGGAACTGATCCCGATCTGGCAGCAGTAAATGTACAGAATCGTGTTACTACAATCCTTGATGAGCTTCCTGAAGAAGTGATACGCGCCGGAGTTACAACCGAAAAAGAAGTAAACAGTATGCTGATGTATTTAAATATTACCAGCACTGACAAATCGCAGGATGAGCAGTTTATTTTCAACTTTACCGACATTAATATTCTACAGGAATTAAAAAGAATTGACGGGGTTGGAAGGGCTGAAATTATGGGACAGAAGGAATATTCGATGAGAGTCTGGCTAGATCCTCAAAAAATGCTTTCGTACAATATCTCTGCAAATGAAGTTATTGCTTCACTTCAAAAACAAAACATATCTGCAGCGCCCGGTAAAGTAGGCGAAGGATCGGGGCAGCTTGACAATCAGCTTCAATATGTAATTAAATATGGAGGTAAATTCTTCGAACCCGGACAGTATGAAGAAATTCCACTTAGGGCCAATGCTGATGGAACCATTTTACGATTAAAAGATATTTCTAAAATTGAATTTGGTTCGATGAGCTACGGAATGGTTTCAAAAACAGACGGAAAACCATCAGCATCCATCATGCTAAAACAGCGTCCGGGCTCTAATGCATCTGAAGTAATTGCCAGCGTAAAAGAAAAGATGGCCGAATTGAAAAAGAGTTCTTTTCCTCCGGGGATGGAGTTCAATATTGCTTATGATGTATCTCGTTTTTTAGATGCCTCAATCGATGAAGTTTTAAGAACGTTAATTGAAGCCTTTATTCTCGTTGCTTTTGTTGTGTTTATATTTCTTCAGGACTGGCGATCAACCTTAATACCTGTGCTTGCCGTTCCTGTAGCGTTGATAGGTTCCTTTACTTTTATGTCTATGATGGGCTTTTCCATTAATTTGCTTACCCTTTTTGCACTTGTACTTTCGATCGGAATTGTAGTCGATAATGCTATTGTCGTTGTCGAGGCCGTCCATGTCAAAATCTCGGAAGAACATATGGCTCCTTTACCGGCAACTATTAGTGCGATGAAAGAAATTACAGGTGCCGTTATTGCGATTACAATTGTAATGAGTGCCGTATTCATTCCCGTAGCTTTCCTTAGCGGTCCTGTCGGGGTTTTCTACAGGCAGTTTTCATTAACTATGGCGATTAGTATTGTTATTTCAGGAATTAATGCCCTTACCCTAACCCCGGCATTATGTGCCATATTATTAAAACCACATAATCCTGATCGTGAAAAAAGAACATTTTTGGATCGTTTCTTTAGTCGATTTAATGCCTGGTTTGACAAGGTAACTTCGGGATACATCAGAATACTGGCAAAATTTGCTGACCGAACTACTGTAACGATAGGTTTGCTTGTTTTATTTTGCTTTTTTGCCTGGGGATCAAGCAAATTCCTTCCGTCCGGATTCATACCTTCTGAAGATCAGGGAATGATCTATGTTAGCGTTACGACGCCACAGGGCGCAACAGTGGAACGAACAGAAAAAGTACTCGATGAAGTTACGCGCCTCGCAAAAGGAATTAATGGAGTTGATAATGTGACTACTCTTGCAGGATACAGTGTTGTGACAGAAATAGCAGGAGCTTCTTACGGTATGGGAATGATTAACCTGAAAGACTGGAAGCAGCGCAATATATCGGTAACCGAATTCATAGCACAGCTTAGCGAAAAAACAAAGAACATTTCTGATGCTCAGATCGAAATTTTTGCCCCGCCTACTGTTCCTGGTTTTGGTAATACAAGTGGATTTGAACTGAGATTATTGGACAAATCAGGAGGAAGTATAAACAACACCGATCAGGTTACCAAAAACTTTATAAAGGAATTAAATGCTTCACCCGAAATACTAAACTCTTTTACTAGTTTTGACGCCACTTTTCCTCAATATCTAATTCATATTGATTATGATCTTGCGGCTAAAAAAGGAATTTCTGTCGATAATGCAATGTCAACATTACAGACCATGTTAGGTTCTTTTTATGCCACAAATTTTATCCGTTTTTCTCAAATGTATAAAGTAATGGTACAGGCGAGTCCACAATTTAGAAGAAATCCGGAGAGTATTTTGGATATGTATTTAAAAAATGATGCCGGAGAAATGGTGCCTTTCTCTACCTTTATTAGACTTGAACGAGTGTACGGTCCGGAAGTTTTAACCCGATATAACATGTACATGTCTGCCATGATAAATGGTGAACCTGCCGAAGGCTACAGCTCTGGAGAAGCCATTGCCGCAGTAGAAAAAATTGCTGCCGAAAAACTGCCCGGCAGATTCGAAATTGAGTGGTCGGGTATGACTCGTGAAGAAATTCTCTCGGGAAACCAAACGATATACATCTTTGCATTATGTATTTTGTTTGTTTACTTACTTCTTGCGGCGCAATATGAAAGTTTACTTCTTCCCTTCCCTGTACTTTTAAGTCTGCCTGTAGGTGTCTTTGGTTCTTATCTCGCCCTGTTAATGGTTGGACTGGACAATAACATTTATGCACAGGTCGCACTGGTCATGCTTATAGGACTGCTAGCCAAAAATGCCATATTAATTGTGGAGTTTGCCATGGCTCAAAATAAACTGGGAAGTGATATTTCGCAAGCTGCCATTGAAGGCGCAAAGCTACGCTTCAGGCCTATTCTAATGACATCTTTTGCTTTTATTTCGGGACTGATACCATTGTGTATAGCTTCTGGAGCAGGTGCTGTCGGAAACCGGTCAATAGGTACTGCAGCTGCAGGAGGAATGTTAATAGGGACTGTATTCGGACTTATTATAATACCCGGACTTTATATCCTGTTTGCAAAACTTGAAAAATCTTTGAAAAAATAAATTTAAAATGAAAGACATCATAAATCGATATATAATTTACGGAAGCATTGCACTGCTTACGGCCTGCTCTGCTCCTAAAATTAATGAAAATTTAACCCCGAAAGCACTCCCTGAGAATTTTGATTTAAAAAGCAAAAAAACAACTGAAGGCCTTAAAAGTTTCATTCCGCTAAAAGTAGAAACTTATTTTAAAGACCCTAAGCTGCAACAGCTATTAGATAAAGCCATGGCTCAGAATCCTGATTATTTAATTATGGAACAGCGAATACTGATTGCCAACTCTCATCTAAAAGCCGCTAAGCTTGCACTCTTGCCATCTCTTGATTTACAAGCCGATATTTCAGGAACGCATTATGGCAAATACACTATGGACGGTGTTGGAAATTTTGACACCAATTTTTCGCAAAATATTAGCGACAAACAAAGAATTGCGACTGATGTAACACCCAATTTATTTTTGGGTGCAAAAGTTTCGTGGGAAGCTGATATATGGGGAAAACTGAAAAACCGAAAAAAAGCGGCACTTCAAAGATATTTTGCATCAAAAGAAGGCGTTCGTTTATTACAGACCAAGCTCCTCAGCGATATTGCGGAGTTATATTATGAACTAATCGCTCTGGATAAACAGGCTGTTATTTACAAAGAAAACCTCGATACCCAACATCGTGCACTCGATATTATTTCTGCACAAAGATCAGTAGGAAAAGCAACGGAACTGGCGGTACAGCAATTCAATGCTCAAAATAATAACATTCTTGCAGAAGCAGCACAGCTTAACCTTAAAATTGACCAGACAGAAAAAGCAATTCTAAACCTGCTTGGAGAGTATGGAGGTACTATTGAGAGAAATACTAATTTTATATCGGGACATCTTGAAGTTTTAAACCAAAAAATAAGCGTCGATTCTGTTATTCATAAAAGACCTGATGTTGCTCAGGCTTATTTTGAATTGCACGCATCAAAGGCGGATGCAAAGGCAGCAAGGGCCGCTTTTTTTCCAAGCCTCAATTTAGGGGCTTATGGCGGACTTAATTCTTTTTCTTTTTCTACTTTTTTTGATAGCGGATCACTCGCCTGGCAATTGCTTGGCGGACTAACAGCGCCGGTTTTTAATAAGGGACAAATCAAAAATGAGTTTTTTACGGCTAACAGAAGACAGGAAATATATTTTCTGCAGTATCAAAATACGATCACCACTGCCTACAATGAGCTCAGTGCATTGTTGAATAGAACAGAAGCCTTTGAGGATATCTTACAATATAAGTCGAAAGAGATCGAACATCTTGAAATAGCAGTCGATGTTTCTAATAACTTATATCTAAGCGGTTATGCCAATTATCTTGAAATAATTAGTGCCCAAAAAAATAAACTTCAGGCTCAACTGGATTTCGTAGACATACAATTAAAAAATGTAAATGCACAAATTATGCTTTACAAGGCTTTAGGAGGAGGAATAGAATAAACCTTTTCTTTTATAACAAACTTTAAAAATTGTAATAAGTATCCCAAAATTAAATTCTAAATCCCATCTTCCAAATGGGATTTTTTTTATTAAACATCATTTTTCAATCTTTTATTTACTAGTAAGAATGGATTACTTTTTTAAAATCATTATATTTGGGTTATAACAAACGTAACTCCTTCTTTTCGGATAATATAATCCTCAATTGTGTAAATGAAAAAATTAAAGTTCATAGCTGTTATCTTATTATTCCTGCTCGCTTTTATTAGTGCATCAGGATTTAGTAAATATAGTGTTGAGCCACTTATTTTCGAAGATCAACAAAACTCTTTGTCTTCTGAAAAATCTGTATTTTCATCCAAAGCATTCAATTATAAAAAACAGGAGGATGTTTCTATAGTTAAAAAGAAAATAAAATATCGTGCTACAACATCAGAAAACAGCACTTTAAGAGTACCTTATTTTACTAAATTAGTACAATTTAAGATTTTAAAAAACCGCTTAATTTATGGTATTGCAACTGTATATCAAATTCAGCGTCATAACTATTTACATCTCTATCAACTTTTCTAGAGAGCTGTTAACCTATTAAGATTTTTGCAATTTCTCTTTTATTTTATAAAATAAAATATATAAAACAAGTAAATTTAAAAACAACTCTTGCCATTCTTTGTTAATCAAAGATTTTTTAATGTTTTTTTAAAAACGGCATGATCTTCGATTAAAAAATTACAGCATTCGAAATTACAGTTTCGAGTACTATGTAAATCTATTTCAAATAAATTAAATTAACATAATACCTCCTTGTCATGAAAAAAATTACTCAATTAATCTGCGTTCTTTTAACGATTACAAGTGTTAATGCACAACAAGAAAAAGGAATTATAGGATACACAAACTGGTTAAGCAACTGGTCTGAATTTAAGCCCCATAAAGTAGAATATGGAGATCCTAACCAAATTTTAGCCGGAAACATTTCTGTTAATACTAAATTACTGAAGAGGAATGTTTATATTTTACAAGGAAATGTCTACGTGACAAATAATGCTGTTTTAACAATAGAGCCCGGGACTTTGATTATTGGCGATTTTGAAACAAAAGGAACGCTGGTAATTACAAAAGGTGCTCAACTTGTGGCAGACGGACAGGAAACTGACCCAATTGTTTTTACCTCTAACCGCAGCCAGAAAAAAGCCGGAGACTGGGGAGGCATTGTTCTTCTTGGTGATGCTCCAATCAATAAATTTGGAAATATTGGTTCTTATAATTTAGATCTTGATCCTTCTTTAGCTACTTATGGAGGCGATAACGCTTTATCAAATTCTGGAATTTTACGATTTGTACGAATTGAATTTGCAGGAAAAAATGTTAAAGGTTCTGATGCATTCAATGGTTTAACAATTGCAGGTATTGGAAGCCACACCATTTTAGAGAATATAATGGTTAGCTATTGCGGAGGTAACTCATTTGCTTTTTATGGCGGAGATGTAAATGCTACAAAATTTGTTTCCTATAAATCAATTAACGACGATTATAAATTCACTCAGGGAGCTCAATGTCGTTTGTATAATTCGTTGGGAGTGAGATCTTCTTATTTATCAAGCAACAGAGATGGTTCCCGTTGTTTAGAAGTGAAATTATACGAAAATAAAAATGAAACCGATTTTACCAAAAAACCGACTTATGTTACAGCAGCCAATATTACATTTCTAAATGACAGCGAAAACATTAATGCTGATATTCAGTCAGGTCTTGTAAAGGAAGCGATTTACATTGCTGATGGCGCTTCTCTTGAAATGAAACGCAGTGTAGTTTCCGGATTTAACCCTGCTGCTATAATAGACGGTAAAACAGCAATCAATGATGCTAATTTAAAGAAAATTAAATTCGAAGAAATGTCCTTCAATTTATGTAAAGCAAACATTCTTTCAGAAGGAAATAGTAACAATGAAGATTTGGAACACTGGTATGGAAATAGTTTGTTTTTTAATGTTTCTTCGAAAAGCGACAATAGAGAAACATTTGTTGACATATTCGATGCTAAAAAACCCGATTTTAGATTACAATTAGGAAAAATTACAGCTTCAAGCGGCAATAGATAATACTTTTTATAAATATATTATCAAGGCAGCATGATTGTGAACAATAGCTAATTGCCTGAAATCATAAGTTAAGCTAATTCATCAAGTGAATCAATCAATAAAATGATATATTATTTCATTATCCATGTACTGTCACAACGTGTTTAAATCTTTCATAAAGTGATCTGTAATTTATCCATTAAGTATCACAATAACCAAAGGCGTCAATTAAATATAATTGGCGCTTTTGTATAAAAAGCAGTATTTATACTTATACACACACTTGAATAGATTTTTATACTTTTATATTTAACTGCCGGATTTTACATAAGTCTCGTCCATCCTCAAACGATCATATAATTAGTGCCAATCATTTCCACAAAATCGGCATTGTTTAGCTGTAGATGTTCTGGCTATTTTTCCACACTTTGGGCATAAATTCAACTCCAATTTTAAACTAAAAAGAAAAACAGTAGCATGGAATTGTTGTGTTTGACGGTGGTTTCACTAATCACGTAGTAAATAATGTTTCAAATCTATTTAAATTAAATCCCTGCTTCAGAAACAGGGATTTTTTTTATTTTTTTATAGCTTAAAACAAAAAAAGAATTTTAGTTTTGTGACACACTCGTGGCACAGCAGAAAAAATATTAGAAATGCAGTATAAAAGCGGGATGTGACGGTTTTGTTCGAATCCCTCTTTCTCCGCGCTTCGAATTGAGCGTTAAAGAATAAAAAAATAGAACAATATTATTATAAATAATTTTATAAATTTGTTTCAACCACTGGATTAATGTGTTCTTAAAAAAGATGCTAATACAGTTTAACAAAATTCTACATTCTACTAAAAAAATAAAGTTTGTTTGTTGTTGTTTTGCGATATTTTATTCAGATTTTGTATCTCTTTTGTACCTCGACATCTGTCAATCCCAGTAAAGACTGGACTGCTAATTTCTGTATTGGAAAATAAGGCTGTAAAACAACACAAAACAAAAAGTATCGCCTGCTGAAATACAATAGCAGAGCCAAGAAATAAAAGAAATCAAAAGAAATATGAAGCTACTAAAAATATTGCTTTTCATCGTTATCAGTACCTTTTGTACTATTTATGCTCAGGAAAACAAAAGGATTTATTTAGAAGGTGATATAGTAAAAATACCCGTAGATCTTATTAATGACTGGCCCTTTATTGATGGTGAAATTAATGGTGTAAAAGGTCGCTGGATGTTTGACACGGGAAACAGCAGAGCTTTTTCTGTTCATTCTAAAAAAGCAGTTGGAGTTGAATCTAAAGTAGTAGGTTCCGGATTTGTGGCCAGCGGACAAAAATATGAAGTACTTGAATATCCGTTAATTGAGCAGGTCAAGGTTGGAACTAATGAATATAAAGCTTTAACCAATATAAAAGGTAATAATTTCGATTTTCTGGAGCAGATTTCCCCTACTGTTATTGGTCAAATTGGTTTTGATTTTTTTAGAGGCTATGACATGAAGATAGATTATTTAAGAAATGAACTTACTTTCTACAAGCAAAAAGAAAATACTGAGAACTGGAAAGACATCAAAAAACATAAAAATTACATTACCTCGCTTCCCTACTTTACACGAAAATTAGACAATCATCCCATGATCAAAATAAAAAATAAAGGAACCGATCTTTTAGTAACTTTTGATACAGCGGGCGGAAAAGGTACTTTTATAATAGAGGATTCGTATTTTGAAAAATTGAAAAAAGAAGGCGATATCGAAAATTTTAATGAAGAACCCGGTTCATTCTACAATTGGTCTAACATTAAAATTAATGATCGTTTAACGGTGAACCTTTATGGAATGGAAAAAGAAGATTCGAGTCCAGCACATAAGCCTTTGGAAATAACAGAAAAAAACACACTAACTCTTGACCATGCTTTTTTATCAGAGTACATTACGATATGGGATACCAAAAATAAAGTAATCCATGTGTTAGAAAAAAAATGATCAGACACGCTAACACAAGTATTAAAAAATAAAAAATGAATTCAAAAAAGAAAAACGCCCATTAAATGTTTTAATAGGCGTTTACATGAAATTCTGAATTAATAATAAAGCTTAAAGCTACTTCATAAAAGAATAATCGGTATAACCTCGCGCTGTACCGCCACCAAATAAGGTGTGATTATCTGAAATTTCATTTAAACTCAAATTTTGTTTTACTCTGGCAGGATAATCAGGATTGGTTAAAAAATGTCTTCCAAAGCCAACTAAATCAACCAGGTTTTCCTGAAGTAATTTCTCCGCTTCTTCGGGCGTTTTATTACCTGTTGCGATAATGGTATTTTTAAAATTTGAGCGGAGTTCTGTTCTAAAATCTATTGGAATTTGAGGTGCATCATCCCAATCGGCCTCACAGAGATGAATATAAGCTACATCAAGTTTGTTTAATTCTTTTGCTGCAAGCATTATCGTTTGCAAAATCTCAGGATCATTCATATCCTTAAAACTGATAAATGGCGATAATCTTATTCCGGTTTTTTCTTTTCCGACTGCATGGGCTACCGCTTTTGAAATTTCAATCAGCAAACGAATCCTGTTTTCCTTACTTCCGCCATATTCATCCGTTCTTGTATTGCTATTGCTTCGTAAAAACTGATCTATTAAATACCCATTTGCTCCGTGAATTTCAACTCCGTCAAATCCGGCCTCGATTGCATTTTTTGCACCTTGTACAAATTCTTTAATTACAGTATCGATATCGGTTTTATTCATTTCTCTTGGTTCTTCAACCGGAACAAAAGTGGCATCCCCATTTGGAGCGCCGTCAAAAATGTAAACACTGGTATTTTGAGCTATTAATGCAGATGGTGCTATTGGTTGTAAACCATTTACTTTTGAACTGCTTACTCTGCCCACATGCCACAATTGCAAAAATATTTTGCTTCCGTTTTGATGTACTGCATTTGTAATTAATTTCCAGCCTTCTATTTGCTGTTCGCTATAAATTCCGGGTGTTTTAGCATATCCTTTCCCTTGCAGAGAAACCTGAGTTGCCTCGGTAATTATAATACCTGCTGTACTTCGTTGTGCATAATATTCAGCCATTAAGCATTTGGAATATCACCCGGCTGTGAAGCTCTTGAACGCGTCATAGGAGCCATTAAAAAACGGTTTTCTAAAAGATGTCCACTTAAATTATATTGTTGAAATAATTTCTGATACTTCATAGTAGTATTGTTTATAGTAATCGTTTTATTCTCTTATGGTGCTCTTGTCCTGATAAGCCATTTGAGCAATTTCGTCTTTTCGTTTGAAACTTACTCCCTTATGTTTTTGGATATAACTGATGATTTCTGTAGCAGCAGCAACCATTTGCGGTGTCCCTCCTATTCGATCATGAAAACTTATAGACATTTGTCTGCGCTTTTTTTCAGATTCAATGTAAAGCTGGTCAAATTCCATTATAACCTGACGCGCAAACTGATCTGCACTAAAATTTTTTCCTTCTATTAACACAATATCGTTACAGCGAATGGTGTATGGAACAACTGCAAAATCTTTTCCTTTTACTTGTAATAAAAACGGTTCATCGCGGCTTAAGTCATCAATATGATATTTAAAGCCAAGTTCCTGCAGAATTTCCAGTGTATTTGGGCCGCGTCTTAACCAATTGGCATTATAGCCTACAGGTTGAAAACCGGTTACTTTTTTAATGGCATCTGCCCCATCTTTGATGAACTTTTTTTCTGTTTCATACGGCATAGAATATTCCGTTGCCCAGTCCATTCCGTGAGCGGCGGCTTCATGTCCTCTTTGTACAATTTCTTTGGCAAGTTCCGGATTTTTCAATACTGCCGAACCGACCATGTGCGAGGTAACTTTGATTCCGAATTTATCCCAATTGTCCAGCATTCTCGGAATTCCTTCTTTATACCCATATTGATACCAGGTTTCACCGGGAAGATCTACAAATCCTTTCTGCATGTTTTGCGGAAACGGACTTTCTGAATTTATAGGCTGTCCGCCCGCTTCAAACTGCATCGAAACTGATACCACCAAACGCGATCCGTCAGCCCATTTTGAGGCAGAATTTTCATTATTGGTTAATTCGTCTGCTTTAAAATCGCTTGCTGACAATGTGTTTATTGGTATTAAACCCGCAAGGCCGGCAAGACCTGCTTGTTTAATAAATGTTCTTCTGTCTTTCATATCTTTTGATTTTTGGTTTGTGAATGAAATTATGACTTGAAGTCTGTTGAAAAAGTAAGTTCCTTATTTAATTCAATTTCATTTTTCAACGAATCAATCTTGTAATTGGCAAATCCATAAGCATCTGAACCTGTAAGCAAACGAAGCGGCGGTTCTGCATTCTGTGTCACTTTTATAATTAATTCGGCTACTTTCTCCGGATCTCCAGGTTGATTCCCCGGAATATCATTCTGATGCGCTCGTACGCCTTCGCGGATGCTTGTATACTCTTCAATAGGATTTGCCGATGTGATTAAGGAAGAAGTATTTAAGAAATTAGTACGCACGTAACCTGGTTCTATAATCGTTACATTAATTCCGAATGGTTTCACTTCCTGCGCAAGTGCTTCAGAAAGGCCTTCAACGGCAAACTTAGTACCACAGTAAATTCCCCAGCCTCCACCTGCAATTAAACCAAAAACAGATGAAAGATTAATAATATGTCCGAATTTTTCTGCCCTCATATGAGGTAATACGGCTCTTGTAACATTAAGCAAACCAAAAACATTGACATCAAAATTGGCACGAACTTCTAGATCTGAGCTTTCTTCTATGCCGCCTATTAAACCATAACCGGCATTATTAACTAAATAATCTATGGCGCCAAAATGTTCTATAGCTGAATTGACAGCTTCTTTTACACTTTCTTCATTAATCAAGTTCACTTGCAAAGGCAAAAATTGATCAGATGAACTCCCAACCGCTTTTTTAACCGAGTCTACATTTCTTGCAGTGGCAACAACATTAAATCCTTGAGCTAATAATTGTTTAACCAATACAAGGCCTATACCCTGAGAAGTTCCTGTAATAAACCAGGTTTTTTTATCATTTTTCATAATCTTATTATTTTAAGTTAGTTTATTAAATGCATAAAATTTTAATTAAACACATAGAAACATAGATTTATAGTTTTGAAAAAAGGAAATCAAAAAGAAACCAGTTTCTCACACATAGTCCCGATAGCTATTGGTATTAATGCAAGTGAAACGCCTTTTTTTAAGCTTACAAAATCTATGTTTCTATGTGTTAAAAAAATTGTTATACTCAACCAATTATATTTAGTAATATTTTATTTAAGTACTTTTTCAATAATCAATGTTTCCTCATAGAGTGAAAATTTACTGATCAGATTGTTTTCTACTGTGATATGAATCGCCAGCGGCATTTTAAAATGTTTGTCATTTTTTTTGACCGTTCTTTCAACAAAACCAAAAACAGCCACTTCATTTCCTCGCACTAAAAATGATTGTGCGTCTAGTTTTTCGCTTCCATCAACAAAATAACTAAAGAGCGTTTTGAATAATACTGAGATTTCTTCTCTCTTAGATCGATGTCCCGTCCATGGCATATATTTCGATTCGAAAATATACCAGTCGACTTTTTCTGAAACCATAGAAGCAATTTTCTCTGGATCTTTTGCTCCAATATATCCAAAGAACTTCTCTGCTGTTTCTTTGGTTTTGATTTCTTCATCAGTATAGACTTGCGCGTGTGCTGAAAAACCAATCAATAGCATTGCTATTATTAGTTTTATGCTTTTCATTCTTGGTTTGAATACAGTTTTTTTCATAATACTATTTTTAAAGTTATTTTGATGCAACTTAATTTTAAACTTAAAAATGAAGCTGCATTGTAATTCCTGTAAAAAATATGTTTTTACCTGTTCCGGATGCCTGGATATAATCTTTAGCCTGAAACCAGGTCGCTTCGAGTCTGAAATACAGATATTGATTCGGCTCCCAGATGATTTCGCTTTCTAACTGGTTTCCGATTTTCTTTTCTGTGGTTGTATCTCCGGGATAAATCAATGTTGTATTTGGCGCATAGATTCCATCATTGCTGCTGTATCTCCAAAACATATCATAATCAATAACCCAATCGACATTTTGTAAAATTTCAAAACTCAATGAAGGATGAAAATCTATTAAATTCGATGGCCCGATTACCGAAGCCAGTCCAAAATAAGCGCCTCTTGGAAAAAGCGGATTAAAGGTTTGCAGACTTGTATCGCCAGCCCTTTTGTCTCCGCTAATTACTTCGGTCTTAAAACCAATTTCCGGACGAAATTTTACCGTATTAAAACGATATCCGGCATTAATTGAAGCTGTCCAGGCACTAATGTTTTTATCTGCAACATTGCCAAATTGGTAAACAGCTTCTCCGTCATAACGCCAGTTTTCTGTTTTACCCCAAATTCTTGTTCCTACAGATTGTCGGTTTTCTTTACCCGATGCATCATTAAATGCGGCATTGGCTCTTTCATATCCTAAATAATAAACATCAATGTTTTTGATCACTGGTATTTTGTTAAACACCAGATAACTTCCCCATAATTGTCGGTCTTTGTTCGATGCATCATCAAAAATACCATCGTGCGCTACGACGTAATGTGTATAAAACAAATCGGTTGTGAAATTTTGCCTGGATACAATTGCTTTAATTCCGTCAAACGATTGCCTGTTATTTGGTCCTTCTCTAACGGCAACCAAACGCTGTGATCCGTAAGTGAGTTCCTGCCTTCCTGCTCTTAAAATAAGTCTTTTACTGCCCTCGTTTATAATATTGAAATCTGCAAAAGCCTGATGTACTTCAAGCGGGTTTTGTTCCACCGGACTCGGATCAATTCTACCATCAGCCGTACTGCTTTGCATTTGAACAAAAGTTCTGAAAAATTTTCCGGCATGAAAATCGGCGTGAAATAAATATCTTCCTAAAACATAACCATCGTTATCCTGCGGGCCATCTCCCCAATTTTCATTTTTAGCATAGAAGTACTGAAATCGTATATCGCCCCCAAAACTGATATACGTTTCCCTCGAAGCAGAAAGAGGCAGGAATTTCACTGTTTTGTACCAATTGTTACTTACCGTATCGTTTTTTAGAACACTATAATCTTCGTCAAATCGGAGTGATTTAAAACCCGGATATTGTTGTGCAAAACCAGAGAATGAAAAGAATACAGCCAGTAATAATAACTTGTATTTCATGATTTGATTTTTAATTTTTAAACGCATAAAACATTACACCCAACTGTCAATCTCATTAAGTTAAGTTTTTTTGCATTTTTTCCTCATTTTATGTCATTTCGACGGAGGAGAAATCTTCGCAAGTAACTCCGCAACGAGAATCCAATCTTTGTCGAGCTTCTCGCGAAGATTTCTCCTCTGTCGAAATGACAAACAGTAAGTTTGAGCATTACCGTGAGAGAGATTTATTATCCATAGCATTATAGATTTTCCCTAACTTAATGACATTGCCAAAGGGTTATTTTTTTTTAATTTTAATTCTCAATTTTTAATTATTTAACCCCGTTTTGCTTAATATCTTTATAAGCATTTGGAATATTAAAATTGAAATGCAGCCAATCAAAAAGTTCATAACCTTTGTCAAATTCCTTCATGGTTACAGTAGCTTTTGTTTCTTCTAATGACAAACCTTTTTTAACTGCATTTTCAACATTGGTCTGCAACGCGGTTACGTAATCAATCGTATATTTAATTCCTGCTTTATTGGTAATGCGTCCGTGTCCGGGAACGACAATATCTTTATCAGAAATCATATTGTAAATTTTGTTCAGGTTTTGAACCGGTTCCAGAAAATACCCGTCAAACAACCACGGAATTGTTGGACTCTCGGCAATAAAAGGATTTCCTGCCCATAAAACATTTCCCGTAGATGATTTTAGATACACAAAAAGATCGGCTGGAGATTGTGCTGTTCCCACATTGATTACCTCTACGATATTGCCTTTTCCCATATCAATTTTCATAGTCTGGTTGATGGCTATTGTAATATCAGCGGGACGATACACGCTTTCTTCAATTCCTCTTCCTTTACCAAAAAGCATGATCATAAATTGTTTGATATTGTCGTAATTCTTAGCCAGATTGTCTTTGCAGAATTCGTTTTGAATGACAATAGTTTCTTTTGGAAGTAAATAATTCCCGAAACAATGATCGCCGTGATCACTTGTATTTATAGCGTAAACAATAGGTTTTGGCGTTACAGATCGAATCAGTTTATAAAGCTGATCGTACAATCCTTTGCTTAACATGGTTTCAATAAGCAAAACTCCTTTGTCACCTACAATAAAACCTGCTGAAGTTGCTTGTGCAATTCCTTTTGTGGTTTCGGTTTCGGTTGTACTTGGAGATACGGCATAAACATTCTCTGAAATTTTATGCAATTTTAAAGTCACTTTGTTGGCGTCCCAAATGGGTACGTGATTGGGCATTGGGAATTGTGCATAAGCCTGTGTATTGGCTAACAAACACAATATGATGATTGTCAATCCCGAAATTATTTTTTGAATTTTCATGATCTGAATTTTATAGATTTTGTTTGATTAAATTCATTCGATGTAATTGGTTAGTTTTTCAAGCAGATTTAGCAGATTTGGCAGATTTTTTCAATCTATTTAATTCTTTAATCTTTGGCTGTTATTTAAACACATAGAAACATAGATTTTGCAACCTTAAAAAAAGGCGTTTCACTTATTTAAACAAACATATTTGTGCGAATTCTAAATGTTTTTAATTTTTAATTCTCCATTTTTAATTTAAAAAAAATCTATGTCTCTATGTGTTTAAACCAATCACATGCAACGAATTTTATTTGGTATTAAAGTTTTTTAGTATATCCGCCGAAATATTTTACTGGCGACCAATCCGGAATTACCGGAGCGATTTCAGGATCAAGTGCTTTAAAATCTCTTGCACCGTATACTACTTTTCCGTTTACAATAGTCAAATCCGACTCGATATTTCGAACTTTATCGGTTGAAACTGTAAAATAATCTTCGGATAAAATTGACATATCGGCATACATTCCTTTTATCAGTTTTCCTTTTTCTTTTTCTTCACCCGAAAACCAGGCGCTTCCTGAAGAATACAATTGAAGTGCGGTAAACTTATCCAAAATCTGCTCTTTTGGCCAGAACTGCATGCCTCCTAATGTTTTTCCTGTAATGAGCCAATGCAGCGCCATCCACGGATTATAAGTTGAAATACGTGTTGCATCTGTTCCCATTCCTACCGGAATTCCCATTTCGAGCATCTTTTTAATTGGAGGTAATTGTGTTTTTGGAGCACCATACATTTTCTCATACAATTCTCCCTGAAAATACATTCTGAATTGTACTGCGATTCCGCCATTAAGTGCTTTTACTCTTTCTAATTCCTGAGGCGTAATCGTTTCGGCATGATCAAAAAACCAACGCAAGCCGTTAAACGGAATTTCCTTATTTACTTTTTCAAAAACATTCAGCATTCTGTCAATCGATTCACCGTAAGTGGCATGCAATCGAAAAGGCCATCTGTTTTTAACCAATAAACGAATAATCGGTTCCAGATCTTTTTCCATTTCATCAGAAAGAACAATTCTTGGTTCTAAAAAGTTTTCAAAATCTGCCGCCGAAGCCACAATATTTTCTCCCGCACCTTCTTCAGTGTAACCATTGGCTGTTAAAAGATTATCGTTTTTATTGATTACCGTTTCTGCCACCCATTTTTCATAATCCTGAAGTTCTTTTCCTTTTTGCTGTGCAAATAAATAATAAGAAATTCTAAGATTCAGTTTTCCTTGTTTGGCCAAATCCATAGAAGTCGCATAATCGGATGGAAAGTTTTGTGATCCACCCGCTGCATCAATTACTGACGTTAATCCGAAACGATTTAATTCGCGATTAAACTGAAGCGAACTGTTGATTCTTTCTTCGGGAGTTAATTTTGTCGTTAATCCCAAAGTGGTATAAATGGCTTTTGGTGTTTCTTTGGCAAACATTAATCCAGTTAGGTTTCCGTTTTTATCTTGTTCGAGAACACTTCCTTCATAATGAGTATCTTTCGTATAACCCAAAACTTCGATTCCTTTTTTGTTTAAAAAGGCTTTACCGTACAAATAAGTTATAAAAACAGGTTTGTCAGGAACGGCGGCGTTTATTTCCTCAATGGTTGGCTGTCTTTTTTCTTCAAAACCATATTCGTTCCAGCCTCCAATCACTTTGATCCAAACGCCGGGCGGAGTTCTGGCTGCTTGTTCTTTCAGCATTTCCATGGCTCTTTTTAGCGTTTTTACGCCATCCCAACGCAATTCTGAGTTATAATTCAACCCTTCGCGAATGACATGAATATGGCTGTCGTTTAAACCCGGAATTACCGTTTTTCCTTTTGCATCAATAACCTTAGTTGCTGCAGTTTTGTAGGTTTCTAAAATACTTTTTGAAGTTCCTGTTTCCAGAATAATTCCGTCTTTTATCGCCAACGCCTGAACAAACTCGCCTGATTTTTGCATCGTGGCAATTTTTCCGTTATACAGAATCAAATCTGCCTTTTCCTGAGACTGCGCCAACAGACCAAAGAAAAATAATAGTATTATAAATAATTGTTTCATCATGTTTGATTTAATTGTCTGATAATTTGCAATCTTTTTTTGCCACTGATTTTAACCCGTTGGTGTAATATTAAACACATAGAAACATAGAATTTATAATCTTAAAAAAAGGAAATCAAAAAGAAACTCGTTTCTTAACACATAGCTTAGCTTGTTTGTTAATGCAAGTAAAACGTCTTTTTTGGGTTCAATTATTCTATGTTTCTATTTGTTTAAAAAAATATACGCAACGGGTTAATTTTATCAATTAGTATTAATCACAAATAGTCATATTCAATTATTTATTTGTTTTATTTAGCAAGGAAAAAAGCCAATAAATCTTTTTGAACCTGAGCCGTATTTTCCTGAACCAGCCAGTGTCCTGAACCTGCAATTTTAGATTCGGTTACATTTTCGGCAACTAATTTTGAATGCTCTTTTAAGAAGGCTGCCGCAAAATATTCTCCGCCCATAGCAAGCAAAGGCATTTTAAGTTTTGTTTTTGCTAAAACCAAATTGTCTTTTCCGTCCTGCGGAAATGCTCCAAACCATTTAAAAGTAGATTTTGCACCATCTTTTACTGCATACGCTCTCACGAATTCTGCTGTTTCTTCTGGTGTAAAAGGATCTTTTACGTGTCCAACCATTGGCCAGAAATTCGTCAAAAACTCTTTCTCTTTTCCTTTAACAATATCTCCCGAAGCCGGCCATGCAAAAAATCCAAACCACCAGGCAGAAGCTGAAACTTGTGACCAAACAGGTTCTATACCAGGAAGAAGGGCATCCATTAAAGCTATCTTTTTAACTTCGCTTCCATATTGTGCTGCATAAGCATACGCTACCATAAGTCCGATATCATGTCCTGCCAGATTGATATTGTCGTAGCCTAATTTTTTTACCAGTTCATGAATATCTTTCGCCATGTTTTTTTTGTCATAACCTCCTTCTGGTTTATCAGATTCTCCCACACCTCTTAAGTCTGGAGCAATAACGGTAAAATGTTTTGAAAGTTCCGGTAAAAGACGGTTCCACATGTACCAGTTTTGTCCAAAACCATGCACTAATACAAGAGGATCTCCTTTACCTCCAATCACGTAATGAATTTTTACTCCATTTACTTCTGCATACTCATGTTTAAAATTGGCTGGCGGATTTGCAGGCGCAGTTTCAGTTGTTTCTGAAGATGCTGCAGGTGTTGTTTCTGTAACGGGAGTTTCTTCAGTTTTTTTATTACAGGATATTAAAACCAGCAGTAAAAGTGCAACGGTTAAAAATTGGACTGTTTTACTTTTTACGTTTAAAAAAGTAGTTTTTAATAAATTTGTTTTCATAATTTAAAATATTAATTGGTTATTGATCATTTTTTATTACTTGTTGGTTTTGAATGCGGTAAAAATTTTATTAAACACATAGAAACATAGATTTTATGCTTTTGAAAAAAGGAAATCAAAAAGAAACTCGTTTCTCACACATAGAGCTAACTATATTTGTTAAGCAAGTGAAACGCCTTTTTTGGGTTCAATTATTCTATGTTTCTATGTGTTAAAATAATTACACAGGTTGTTTATTATTTTTATGCAGGCAGTTTTGCTATCCAGTCTTCTATAAAGACTGCGATTTCCTGCCATCCGGGCTGATTTAAAACGAAGTGATTTCTTTCGGGAAAAACCTTGAAATCGGTAATAGACTTTTTGTGCGTATATTTTTTATAGTTGGAATAATTGAGTGACTCCGGAATAGTATGATCCGTTGATCCTGCAATTAGTAATAATGGATTGTGAGGAGCATTAAAATCTACCTTTGCTGCTGAAGTTATGGTGTCACGAACGATTAATTTAGATTCAGGAATAAGATAATCGCAATAAGCTTTTTCCTGCCATTCTTCGGGCATTCCGTTAGTAAAGGCATATTGCCATTGGCTAAAACTCATTAAAAAAGTTTTTTTAGCAGAAGTAAAAAAACCAAGCGGACCCCAACCGGCTTTCAAAAATGAAAACTTAAATGTCATAATTCCCTGAGGCGGAACTGAATGTATGGCAATTGCTGCTGATGCCAAATTACGCTGTAAAAGTATCTGTGCTATAAGTCCGCCAATAGAATGCCCGATTATAATAGGTTTTTGAGGAAGATTTTTGGCTATGTTCTCAAAATGATCTATTAGCTGAGTTAAGCGCAGACTGGCAATCTGCGGGTCTGGATGTCGGGAACGTAAAACATCTACAGGAGCATCTTTGTAAGGCCATGCCGGTGCCAGCGTCTTAAAACCTTTGTTTTCAAAAAAGACTTTCCAGTCATTCCAGCATTTATTGCTTACAAATGCACCTGTAATAAAAAGTATTGTGGTAGGGTTTTCAGTTAGCATAATACACGTTTTAATGTTATGCCAAAGTGTAAACGAAAACCGAACCGTTTAAATAAATAACTAATAATCAAACAGTTATATTATTTACGTAATTTTAAGCCAACCATATATCGTCGTAAAACGAAAATAGAGCAACTTAATATCGTTTGTGTAATTATTAATGGTTAATTATTAATTATAAATGAACATAGATATTATATCCTTTTTCCATAATAAATAAATCAATTAATAATTAATAATTAACAACTAACCATAACAATTAAAAATGACTTCTCTTTATACCCAGTTTTTGCATTCTAGAAGCGAGCGTAGTTGGTGGAAGTCCTAAGATTTCTGATGCGCCGCCGGCACCTCTGATTCTTCCGTTGCATTTTTCAAGCACATTAATAATATGTTCCCTTTCATTTTCCTGAATAGTTTTAAAGTACCAGTCATTTGACTTGGTATTTATTTTAGCTTCATCAAAAGCCGGAAGCGGAATATGCTCAATCGTATTTGTTTTTGCCAAAAGAATACTTCTTTCAATAAGGTTCTCCAATTCCCGAATATTTCCTGGCCATTGATATGATAAAAGACTTTTTAAAGCACTTTCTGCTATTTCGGTCACATTTTTTCCCGTTTTAGAACTATAGACAGCAATAAAATGACGGGCAAGAAGTCCAATATCTTCTTTACGCTCTCTTAAAGGAGGCAGCTGAATCGGAAATACATTTAGCCTGTAATAGAGATCTAATCTAAAACGCCCGTCAGCAATTTCTTTTTCAAGATTACAATTGGTAGCGGCAATAATCCGTACATTAACTTTTATTGAGTCATTTCCTCCAACACGTTCAATTTCTTTTTCCTGAATTGCCCGCAGTAGTTTTGCCTGCATTTCTAATGGCATGTCACCAATTTCATCCAAAAATAAAGTGCCGTTATTTGCTTGTTCAAATTTACCAATTCGTCTTTCTGCTGCACCTGTAAAAGCCCCTTTTTCATGTCCGAATAACTCCGATTCTATAAGGCTTGGCGGAAGGGCTGAACAATTAATTTTTACAAACGGCTGATTTTTTCTATTTGAAAGTTCCTTAATGCTATGGGCAATACTCTCTTTTCCTGTACCGCTTTCCCCGGTAATTAAAACCGTTGTATCAGCGGGAGCAACTTGTAATATATGGTCAAATATTTTTAGCAAAGCCGGACTTTTACCAACAATTGATTCAAATCCTAAATCCTTGTTCTTAGTGGTTACAGGTTTTTCAGAATAATTCTTTTTTTTATCCAATTTTTTGTCGTGACTGATCAAATTTTCAATTGCAAAAATTAAAGGTTCCTGAAGTCTTTCGCAGAGCGTTAAATGATTTTTATTGTAATTGTCTGCCTGCCTGCTGAAAAAAGATAAGTATAGTCCTCCATTTCCGGACAATGCCAAAGGAACTGGCAGCATAAGATTCGATTTCATATTCATTGAAGTTGCCATCAGTTTTTTGATAGGGGTTTTTTCACATATTTTTATAAAATCCTCTCCATTATAGAATATGGCATTCGTTTCAACTTTGCTTTTATTTTGTATGTCCGTAATCTCAGATACTTTTAAGGCAGTGATATTTTGTAACTCCTCAATTCCAATTCGTTGATATTCATGCAAACCTGTTCTTGCATATCCCAAAAGTTTACTGGACAATTTGTTTTCCATATAAAAAACAGCCATTACAAGATCAAAAGAAATAAGAGATTGTAGAGCAGTAACGATATTAAGAACCCTGTCGTCCCAAGTGCCGCTTTTTGTTACTATATTTTTTAATTGTTTTTGAAACAAATGCTCTTTTCTAATGGAAGATTCTATTCCAAACTGCTGATGATATTCTGCAATTTCAATTGTTACCAACAAATCTTTTTCCCTAAAAGGTTTAACCAAAAAACCTTGAGGATGAGTTAGTTTAGCTTTACTTAGAACTTCTTCGTTAGAGTTGGCAGAAAGATAAATAAAAGGAATATTTTCGTCTTTAAGCATTTCGGCAAGGTCAATCCCGGTTTCTTTTCCCGACAGGAAAATATCCAGTAAAACCAATTCCGGCCTCTGTTCTGAAATATAGTATTTAGCATCAGGAACAGATCTTGCCATTCCAATAACAGAGTGTCCGGCTTTTTTCAGCATTAACCGTAAATGATTTGCCTCAACAAACTGGTCTTCAACTATAAGTATTTTTAATGGTTTTGCCATCTTATAAAATTAAATTAATAAAGATTACTATCGACAGTACTAAATTCCAAAGTTATTTTTGTACCATTTTCACTAGTAATTTGAAATTTCCCTCTTATATCTTCCGAAAGCCCACGCATTAATTTTATACCTAACGATGGACTGTCATAAGGATCAATGTTAGACGGAAGCCCTATACCATTGTCCTCAATAATTAAAATATAATTTTTATTATCCTCTGTTTTAAGGGAAATCCTAATTATTGCATTATTATGATCTGGAAAAGCATATTCAATAGCATTTGTAACTGCTTCATTAAAAATGAGTCCAATGGGTATCGAATGAGACAAAGGCAGATTAAAGCTGTCAACATCAAGCACAAAACGGATTGATTTTTTGATCTCAAATGAGTCTTTCAAATATTCAGTCAATTCAAAAATATAAGATGGCATATCAATTATCGATAAACTCTCCGATTGATATAACTTCTGATGAATTAAAGCCATGGTATGAATTCTATTCTGACTGCTGTTAATGGCCTGGAGAGCTTCTTCATTTTTTAAAAATTCAGCCTGACTGGCAAGCAAACCAGCCACCATGTGCAGGTTATTTTTTACTCTGTGATGAATTTCACGCAAAAGCCATTCTTTTTCAACAACCAGTTTTTCCAGCGTATTATTTTTTTTATTGATTTCATTTTGTTGTGTTTCCAGTACCTTATTGGTTTTCTTCTTAAACATAAAACTTTTATAAAGTAATGCAAGTATTATAAGTAAAAGTAAAACAAAAATTACCATTGAATTACGTAAAAACACCTCGTTTTTAAGCTTGCTTTGCTGTAATAAGGTTTTATTTTTAAGTTTGATAATATCCATGCTTTTCTTTTCTGTTTCATAGATAATATTGAGTCTGGAGGTAATAGGATAAATATCGCTTTCTTTAAGATTGGCTGCTTTATAGAAAAATATGGCTTTTTTAAGCCAATTTAGCGCATTGTGAAAATCGGAGATTGAAAAATACAATTCGCTGATTTCTCTGTAACAATCACCGCTTCTTTTATTGTTTCCGGACTTTTCAAATAACGATGCGGCCTTAAAAATTGGATCTAATCTGTCTTTTATTGGTGCATTAGTACGCATTTTAGCTGACCAGACCATTACCCAGGCTTCTCCCAAATCATCTGTTTGATTTGTTTTAGTTAATGCCTCTATTGCTTTTCTGGCATTGACTTCTATCATTGCGTTGTTATTTCGTAACTCCTGCACCATAGAAAGCTGTAAATAGCATTTACCAATATAAATATTAGAATGAAGGTTCTGGCTTATTCGAAGAGCTTCCTCTCCATATTGAAATGCCTTTAGCAGGGTTTTAGGATTATTATACGAAGCCTCATACCAGTCACTTACTTTTAGTAAAACTTTGATTTTGTCTATGCTTTCGGGTAATTGGCTTAGCAAGTCCTCTGCTTTTTTTACCTGCAATTCGTTGTATGCTACTTCCTGATCAAGGTTATTTTTCAGATTGGAAAGATCCTTTTCATCAATTCCTATCTGCATTATGCTCTTAGAACGAGCCAATGCGTTTACTTCTCCCCTTGTGAACCATACAAGGAGAAACAGAAATATTCTGTAGTGCTTTGAGAGCATTTTTTTTGGAATTAATCAGCTTAACGAAGGTATCGATATTTCTTTATTTAAATTTAAAATATTCGAAAATTGACTGCCAACGATATATCGTTGTTTTGCCCAATTACATAAAATTAGGTTTAACTAAAAAAGTAAACAATCATTCTCTAGGCTATAATTACGGATTCAGTCAAAGTAAACTTCAGGACTACAAGAGTTCCGTTCTTACTGTTGATTTCAAATTCGGCCTGTATATCCTCTGCAAGCCCTCGCATTAATTTGAGTCCCAAAGAAGCATTGTGAACAGGATCAAAATCTATGGGAAGTCCACTACCGTTATCCCGGATCTTCAATGTAAAATTATTATTATCGCCTGCTTTAAGCGAAATATCAATGATTCCATGAACCGTATCTTTGAAAGCATACTTTATAGAATTGGTAACTGCTTCATTGAAGATCAATCCAATAGGTATGGAATGAGACAGCGGTAAATCAAAATTATCAATATCCAGAACAAACCGAACTGACTTTCCCATATGAAAGGAATCCCTTAAATATTCTGAAAGTTCGAAAATATAGGACGGCATGTTAATAATGGATAAATTCTCCGACTGATAGAGTTTCTGATGAATCAGCGACATAGAATGAATCCTGTTTTGGCTGCTGTTGATCGCTTGCAGAGCTTCTTCATTCTTTAAAAATTCGGTCTGGCTTGCCAACAGTCCCACCACCATATGCAGGTTATTTTTCACGCGGTGATGAATCTCACGTAAGAGCCATTCCTTTTCAATGAGCATATTACGAAGGGTGGCATTCTTTTGATTAATCTCCTCCTGCTTTCCTTCGAGTGCTCTATTTGTTTTTTTCTTAAACTTAAAACTTTTATATAGCAATCCCAGAATTATTAGTAACAACGCCAGAAAGGTGATCATGGAATTTCTTATGAACGTCGCATTCCTAAGTTCATTCTGCTGCAGAAGGGTTTGATTGCGCAGAATGATAATATCCTTATTTTTCTTTTCTGTTTCATAAAGGATATTAAGTCTGGTGTAAATAGGATAAAAATCCTTCTCCTCCAGATTTGCTGCTTTATAGAGGGCCATTGCTTTTTCCAGCGAAGCCATTGCTTTGGGAAAATTTTTGTACCTGTAGTACAATTCACCAATCTCCCTGTAACAGTCACTGCTTCTTTTTATATTTCCCGAAAGTTTGAACAAAGCGGCGGCCTTGCGAATCGGCATAAACTTCTCTTTCATAGGTGCCTCACTACGCATTTTTGCAGACCATACCATCACCCATGCTTCTGCCAGGTCATCTTTATGATTTGTTTTTGACAGCAGCGCAATAGCCTCTCTGGCACATTGCTCGATCATCTCATTGTTATTACGTAACTGATATAACATGGAAAGCTGAAGATAACATTTTCCTTCATAAAGAACGGAATGCAAAGAGCGGCTCAGTCTAAGGGCTTGCTGAGCATAATCAAATGCTTTTTGAAGTTGTCTTGCTTTAAAATTTTGAGATTCATACCAGTCGCTTAACTGTAATAAGGTGTTGACTTTTTCGATGCCATGTAAACCGGCCAAAGCACGCTCATCACTTTTGACAAGTCCCTGCGTATAGTTTGTTTCCTTTGCATCCATACTGACAGACTGCCCTATGAGTAATAGCACAAATATGCAGTATTCTTTTAAAGCAAACGGTTTCATGTATTGTTTTCAGGAGTTAAAAATGAAAGTACCAAAGTTATTGATAAATCAGATTATAATGAACCGAAAGGTCATTTTAAAAGAAAACGATATATCGTTGTTTTCTTTTACTCCGGTGCAGAATACTTCCCTCGCCAGCTTCCCTCGCCTGTGCTTATGCCGGTTGTTTTCTATACAGCAAGTGTACTTTATTTTAATACTGGCCAGTTCAGGAAAATCAATTAAAATTTTTGGTTTGAATACCTTTTAATATTAATCCGCTCCCCCATCTACACTGTCAAATGTCTCTCGTTCCTTTGGCTTTATAGTATATTTTACCGACACCATTGGGCCGTAATAAATATCAAATTGGGTTCCATTTGTACGAAGCTGCATCTGTCCAATTACGCCTGCCAAAAAATGAATATTTGGAGTAATTCCCGCCGTGTAATATGCAGAAAGCCTAAAAATATCAAAATTCTCCTCGGCATAATCTTTAGAAGCAAATTTTAGCATTAATTCAGCATAATAGCCAATGTTTGGCGCCAAAAAAAGTGGTTTGCTTTTACTTTGAGCAAGAAAATGGTTTACCCCGAACCTCATTCTGATTCTGGGTATCGTTTGATGCACTCCGTTTCGATCATCAAAGAATTTGGTTTCAAAACGAACCTGCTCAAAGATGTTTCCTCTTGGCATGTTCTGCGAAAATGAACCCATTATGATTAATCTATTTTCTAAAGTCTCATAATTACCCATTTCTGCTACTGCATATTTTTGATTGTGTGCATATCCCAACCACAGTTTAATATTCTTAAAACCAGAATATATAAGCCATGGCCTAACCACAACACGTTGGGTATATTCAAAAGGATTTTGGGTATCATACGATCCCTGAGTTACTAATTGTACATCGGCCTGGCCGCTTAAATGCCATTTTTCATAAATAGGGAAAGCTATGTCGCCTTCTGATATAGAAGCCGGAATGAATCCAAATGTATATGGAGGTGGTGACTGTGCTTTTGTAACCTGTACAACTATTAAAAAACTTAACGTAATAAAAACTTTTTTAAGAATGCTCATAGTATAAAATCGTTATTAAATACAAAGAGTAACGTGAATTAAGACTTAGATACTTTGTATTGGTTGATTAATTAAAAAGAGACTGCGTAAATGAATTACGAAAGTCTCTTTTTATTGTACATACTATATTAATTATTTAAGGCTCAACAATATTAAACCAGAAATTAAATGCAGCTCCGTTGGCTGTTAATATTTACTAATCTCTGTGTCTTATATTGGGATTATTTTACTTTTTAATTTCATTAGGCAGTTTAATTCCCTTTTGATCAAGTAATTTTTTAGCTTCCTGGATATTTCTAAATCGGGTAATTCCCATTTCACCAGTATAAGTTTCTCCTTGTAATGGTCTTGGAGGATATTGGACATAAGATTGTATTAATTCCTGAGTCGCTTTATTAAATATTGGAAGCGTCCATGTTTTTTCTGTAAAACTATTCATAAACAAATCATAACGCTCCTGAGGGTCTTGCCAAAGATCATAAATGGCAGGAACAGTAGCAACATAAGTTTCATCTCCTCTCCATCCAAGCTGTTGACCTGGCGAATCACTTCCTGCCTGAGCACCATTATCACCACGTGTATTAAATACAGCCTTAAAATGACCTACTCTTACCGCTCCCGGAGCAAGTTCAGCCTCTGTAAAATAAAACCAGCGGTCACGAAGAGGCGTTCCTTTTTGAAATAGTACATTGGCCATATCATAACTGTCAAAAATTATAGGCTGCCCCTCACGGTCATTTTTAGGAAGTGCAACTCCGGCAAGATTAGCAAAAGTGGCCATTAAATCTAATCCCCCCACAATATCATGACTGTAACTTCCTGCCTCGATTTGTCCTGGCCACCATGCAATTGCAGGTACACGGCTTCCTCCTTCTCTGTCGGTACCTTTAGAACCTCTAAAAGGCGTATAACCAGCATCAGGGTGCACATCCTGCCAAGCGCCATTATCTACGGTATAAATTACAATAGTATTATCTGAAATACCAAGTTTTCTGATTTCATCCATTACGCGTCCAACATTATAGTCCATTTCCATCACACAGTCTCCATATTTACTTCCGGCAGGTGATTTCCCTTTAAACTGTTTGGACGGTAGATTGGGCTGATGGTTCTTGGCAAAATTTACACACATAAAAAACGGGTCTCCCCCTTTTGCATAAGAATCTAATTGCTTAAGCACATTATCGGTCATCATTATATCAAGCTCTGCTATATTTTCTTCTGTTACTTTAGATGCTTCTCTTGCTTTTCCTCCTGCCTCACCTTCCAGAACACCTGTGGTAACTTTCTTAAAGAAAGCAAGCATTTCTGGCGACATATCAGGATTCCATGATTGAAATGCGTACGTGTAGGCATTTAAGTGATAAAGCACAACATTTTGCATTTTATCAAATCCGTGTGCTATCGGCATTGCATAATCATCTTCTCCTAAATGCCATTTTCCAGAAAAATACGTTTTATAGTTAGCTTGTTTTAATACAGAAGCAAGTGTCCATTCTGCCTTAGGAAGTCCTCCTCCCTGTCCCTGAAAAGCTACAGTAGTCATACCACTTCTGTTTGGATTACGGCCGGTTATCATGGCTGCACGTCCTGGTGTACAGCTCGGCTGACCATAAAATTCCCAAAACTGCATTCCCTCCTTGGCCATTTTATCTAAATTTGGTGTTGGCATACCACGGCTTTTCCCTCCGCCATATACTCCCAAATCTCCCCAACCTGTATCATCTGAAATCAACATTATAATGTTTGGTTTCTTCTTTGTTTGTGCATTACTCAAGCCTGGTAGCCAAAAGATCACAAATAGTGTTAATAAAAAAATTTTCTTGTTCATAATAATGGATTTTAGAAATTATACAAATGATGAAAACTTACTTTTACAGACTATAATTCTTATAAAACTATTACTGTAGTTGATTGCGATTTCAGAAAAGACGTTGCTTTACTAAAATTTAGCGTATTGTAAATTTAAAGAAGAGAACTTACCAGATTTACAAAGTTTGGTTTCATTTTATAAAATGAAACAACAAAAAATGCGATTTAATACGAATGAAAACACTCAAAAAGAAATTAAGATACATTTACTGTAAGCAATAGTACGTGGCATGATCATTTGCATATTCCGCTTTAGTTTTAAAACGCTTCATATCGGTGCAATTCTTTTAACTAAGAATATAAGAGTACTGAAAATTGGAAATAAATAATCTATATGGCAATGATTATAAACTCGCTTCGTCGGTTTAAACTGTGCTCTTCTTCAGAGCATTTTACACCATCAGAGCATCCATTTACAAGTTGTGATTCTCCATATCCTTTTCCTGTTAATCGTTCCTGACTTATGCCTTTATTTACCAGCCATTCTATTGTAGCTTTTGCTCTTTTGTCTGATAAACTTTCATTGTATTTAGATGAGCCACGACTGTCTGTATAAGAACGGATATCAAGCTTCAGGTTTGGATTGTGATTTAATGCTGCCAAGATTTTTTCTAAATCTACTTCTGCTTTGGTTTCAATACTCCATTTATTCAAATCAAAATAAATCATTTTAATACCAAAGCATTTTCCTAAATCATCTCCAACAGCAAATTTACATCTTGAATGATCTAATGTTATTGGTAAACTTGTTTTTCCGTTCAGCTTACCAATATTTACAGAAAGTTCTTTTATTTTATAATTTTGTTTTTCAGCTTTCACCAAATAAGTTTTGCCGCATTCTATAGAAAAAGTATAAAATCCTGCAGCATCAGAAATCATAGTACTTTTTTCGACTCCATTTTCATGTAAGGTTACTTTTGTTTCCGGCAAAACGTGTCCGGTTATGACATCGGTAATAATGCCTTCTAATTCCTGAGTACATTTTAATTTTTTGTTTTCTAAAAATACATAGATGTCATCAGATCCCTGTCCCCCATCCTTGTTTGAACTAAAATAACCTCTTCTTGAAACAGGATCAATGACGTAAGCAAAATCATCTTTAGGAGAATTAATATCGGCACCCACGTTTTGTATATTACTGATGGTTCCGTTATCTTCGATCTGGCCAACAAAAACATCTAGTCCGCCAAGTCCGGGATGCCCGTCTGAAGCAAAATAAATTTCGTCCTGAGTTACGTACGGAAATGTTTCTTTTCCTTCGGTATTACTTGATTTTCCTAAGTTTATTGGTGCACCAAAACTCCCATTGTTTATATCAACCTTATAAATATCCGACTGACCAACTGTTCCCGGCATGTCTGATGCAAAATATAATATTTTTTCATCCGGACTTAAGGCAGGATGTGCCGTGCTATAATTATCACTTGTAAATGGAAGTGCTGCTATATTCGTCCATTTATCATTCTCAAGTGTAGCTTTGTATATTTTTATTAAGGTTGTTCGGGTACTGTCTTTACCTTTTTTACCCTTTACGAAATTGTTTCTGGTAAAATAAACTGTTTTGCCATCTTTGGTAAATACTGGTGAGGATTCATTAAATCTGGAATTTAAAGTAGTTTTTATTTTATTTACTTTGGATGGAAGATTTGTTACCGAATCAATATCGGCATTATAAATATTGGTAAAATATTTACCTGTCCATTTGTGTTTACGCTTTGTGAAATTTCCTGTATCCCTTGCTGAAGCAAAGTAAACTTTATGATTGTAAACAAACGATCCGTAATCTGAATAGGGACTGTTTATTGCTGCATTTTCTACGGTATAGCGTCCCGAATTTTTCTTGATTTCTTCTCTGTAATTTTGGTCTTTATTATAAAGTATTGTCCTGTTATCAGAAAGATTTTTAGCATTAAACTCAGCAAAATATTTATTGGATTTCTCAATTTCCCCCGCCGATTTTAAAGATTGTGCATATCGATAATAATATTCAGGCTCGACTGCTACATTCATTGCAAATAATTCTCCATACCATTTTGCAGCGTTCTCAAAATCAGAATTAAAATAATAGGAGTTTCCCAGTCTTTTAAACATCCCTTCAGATTTATATCCTTTATCGGCTACATTTTCATAACTTTTAATTGCATTACTATAAGCGTAATTGTTATAGTTTTTATCTCCCGTATTTACTTTAGCCTGCTGAGAATAAAGCTTAAGCGGAAAAACTACAAATGTCAGGTATAATACTATATATTTTTTCATCTTTACTGTCTTTAAAAGAAACGCGGGGTTGTCATTTTACTATTGTTTTTGATGAATTCATAGCGCAGGAATATCTCATGTGATCCTGAATTATAATTATTTAAATTAGTGGTTTCACGATCATAACCATACCCTAAATAAAGTCCATCGGTGATTTGAAATCCTACCATCGCGCTTAACGAAGCGCTCCATCTGTAAGCAACACCTGCCACAAACTTATCATAGAACATAAAATTGGCTGATAAATCTACCTGAAGCGGTGCACCTTCGACCATTTTTGCAAGTACAGCAGGTTTAAATTTTATGTACTGGTATTTATCCAGGTCAAATACATAGCCTCCCATTAAATAATAAGTGATTTTATCTTTGTAAATAGCTACGTCATCATCATCATAGCGATTGGTTTCAATGAAATTAGGAACAGATAAACCAATATATGCCTTATCAGAATGCCAATAAACACCGGCTCCCACGTTTGGAGAAAATTTATTATCGAGATCCTGAAACTGAGGATCGCCCTGATCTTCGGGATTTAGTTTGCTTATGTCTAGATTGAAGATATTGCCTGTTCCCTTGATCCCAAAAGAAAGTTTGAAATCGGCAGATGTCTGAACGGTATAGGACAAATCAACAGAAATATTATTCTCATTTGTTGGTCCGATTTTATCATTTACCAGCGAAGCCCCAATCCCGAGATTACTATTATTAATTGGTGTATTGATAGAAAAACTACTCGTTTCAGGAGCTCCGTCCAGTCCGACCCATTGCGTGCGATATAAGCCAAAAATACTTAACGCTCCGCGAGACCCTGCATAAGCTGGATTAATATTTATGGTGTTGTACATATATTGCGTAAACTGGGCATCTTGCTGTGCAAAACCAGTTATTGATGTGAATAATAAGACGAGAAAAAATATTTTGGTTTTCATACAATGATTGTTTTTTCAATTAATGTTATCAATATTTAGCCTGTTAATTATTTCCGGATAGATATAAATAACCTGTTTTACTCACGGGTTCATTCAAATAAGTCGTATAGGTAATTACATAGAAGTAAGTTCCGTCTGGCAATCCTTTTTGTTTGGCCACTGTTGCTCTTCCTTCAGAAATACCTCTAAATGCCACTGCATTATTATCGTAATTATAAGCGTCGTAAACCAGAATTCCCCAACGGTCATAAATTTGTACATAAGCGTTGGCATAACATTCGATACCATCAATTTTGAAGATTTCGTTTTTACCATCACCATCAGGAGAAACGGCATTGTAAATCGTCACTTTACAAGCATTTAATGGCAGAATTGTAGGATCATCTTCCAGATTGGAATTATCATCCGAAAGATCTGTTGCTGTTAAGCCGTCGGCGGTTGCAGATTCGACTGTAGCCTGATTTTCTACAATTCCGGCATCAATATCGGCAGCTGTTAAAACATAAGTGCCAACAAAAGCAGTAGTATTGGTTTCGCCTTGTCTCAAAATAATCGGACCTCCGGAAATGGTAAGTCCGGATTTAGGATCTTTTATTACAATGTTTACCAAAACAACATTTCCGGTATTGGTTACAGCAAAATTATATGTCACGGTCTCTCCTATTTCTGCATAACCATTTTTGTTTTCATCATTAAATATTGCAGTTTTAACTAAGGCAATCGAAGGTCGTAAAGTCAAATCGATTACTGTCGGATCATTGTCACCTGTTAAAGTTGGATCAGTACTATCTGAAATATCCAGAACAGGATCTCCCTGCGGATCATCTCCAATTGCAAGAGCGGTATTTACGACCACCCCATTTGCTACATCTGCCGTTGTAATCGTATACGATCCGGTTGCAGTTCCTGTTACACCAGGAGCCAGTGTACCCGGGGTTACCGGTATTGATGCCGCTGCTACCATCGGATCTGTTATTGCTACATTTGTCAGTAAAGTATTTCCGGTATTTGTAACCGTAAAACTATAATTGATTACAGAACCAACACCTCCGCCACCTGTTAATTGTCCTCCTTTAATTAAGGTCAAATCATTAAACTGAATAACTGGCGTAATCGTTGGATCGTCATTGCCAATTAACGTTGGATCATCGCTGTCAGACAGATCCTGAATCGCCGTTCCAACAATAGGCTGTGTGCTAACCAAAGCCTGATTTACTACAAAGCCTGCATTGATATCTGCTTGTGTTAATACATAATTTGCAGTATAGTTGGTTGTATTAAACTGACCGACTGCTAATGTCGCAATTGGAGTTCCAACAATAGTTGCTTTTGGATCTGTAACTGTAACATTAGTTAAATCTATTGCTCCAGTATTTGTAATTAAGAAAGAATAGCGTATCAATTCTCCAGGCTGTGCATAACCATCGCCATTGCTATCAGAGAAAACGCCTCTTTTAACCAACGTAATTCCGGGTTGTGAAACGGAGATTTTAATTACCGCCTGATCACAATTTACAGCATTCAGATTTTCGCAAATGGAATAAACAATTGTGTAAATTCCAGATGATGTACCAGCCGGAACGCTTACTAATCCGGTTGCAGTGTTCAATACCGGAACTGCTCCGCCAGAAATTGGATCAGCAGGAGATAATAAATTTATAGTAACCTGAGATAAAGTTGGTGCGACATTATCTAATAAATCATTCGTTAAAACATTTAGCAAATTTGCAGCTCCGTCTAAACCATTAATATCGGTTATGGCATCATCATTGGCAATAATTGGTCCCGAAATAACTGTTACAATAATATCGGCCTGACTACAATTGGTTGGATTTAAATTTTCGCAAATTGAATAACGAATGGTGTAAGTTCCGCTTGGCGTGCCTGCCGGAACGCTAACATTTCCGGAAACAATATCTAATGTAGGAACTGGCCCGGCATTTATTGGCGTAGCCAGTGTCACAATTCCAATAGTAATTTCGGCTAATTGAGCAGAAACCCCATTCAAATTATCATTCGTAATTGCATTTACGACATTAGGCTGACCGTTAAAACCATTTATATTTAAAACCGTATCGCTATTAGCTTCTATTGCCGTTGCAGTAACCGTAATAAATACAGTTGCATCATCAAAGTTGGATGGATTTAAATTCTCTGCTATTCGATATTGAATTGTATACAATCCAGCCGGGGTTTGCGCCGGAACACTCACGATTCCAGTCGCGGGATCTAAAACCGGAATATTTGGATTTCCGTTAACAGGATCTGCAGGATCCAGAATTGTAATGGTAATTTGGCTAATGTTTATAGCAACTACTTTAGCCTTTTTAGCTTCTATTGAAGAATCATTGAAGGAATCATTATCCACAACATTCAGTGCATTTGTTGCTCCCACGTAACCGTTTACATTCAAATCAATATCATTGTTGGCAATAATGGCAGCGGCACTTACTTCAACTGTAATATCAGCTTCACTGCAATTTGCTGGATTCAGTTTTTCGCATATTCCATAATGAATGATATACGTTCCATTTGAAGTTCCGGCAGGTACATCAACATTTCCATTGGTAATATTCAATACCGGAACTGGATTTCCTGCAATATAATCAGCCGGTGTTGCGGTGTTAATTGAAGTAATATTTATTTGCGCTATTTGGGCTGCTGTTCCATTTAATAAATCATTTGTTATCGCATTTACAACATTCGTTGCACCGGTATAGCCATTTACATTCGTAATGTTGTCATTAACCGCAAGAATTGTTGGTCCAACAACTGTAATAAAAACAGTTGCATCATTACAACTCGTTGGGTTTAGATTTTCACAAATATGATATTTGATTTCATAATTACCTGCCGGAGTTCCTGCCAAAATACTCACTTTTCCAGTCAGAGGCTCTAATATTGGAACTGGTCCTCCATTAATTGGCGTAGCAGCAACATCAACAGTGACATTCACATTTGTCAGACTTGTTGGTGCTCCGTTAAGCGTATCATTTGTTAAAACATCGATAGCATTATTTGTTGCCACATAACCGTTGACATTTGTCAAAGTATCATCATTAGCTTCTATTGCAGGTGCATCAACTATAATTGTTATAGTTGCATCATCATAGTTTAATAAAGTTGTTGCTTCTCTCAACCTGTAAGTAATCGTGTAAGTTCCTGCAGTTGTTCCTGCCGGAACATTTACGATACCAGTTGACGCGTCTAAAACTGGTACCGTACCGCCATTTATTGCTGTCGCCGGAACTACATTTGTGATAAGAACCTCAGCCGGAGTTACTAATACCCCGTTTAAAGTATCATTATCTAAAGCATTGATAGCATTTGGAGTTCCCACAAAACCATTAATTCCCGAAACATTATCATCTACGGCATCAATTGGTGCTGCCACAACTCTGATTATAATTACAGCTTCATCACAGTTTAATGGATTTAATTTGCCACAGATTTTGTAGCCAATAAAGTATTCTCCAGCATGTGTACCTGCCGGAACATCGACATTTCCGGTCAATACATTTAATACCGGAACCGGAGCGCCATTAATAGAACTTGCCGGAGTTAATAATGTACCGGTGAAATCTGCTAAATTTATTGGATTTCCATCTAAAGTATCATTACTGTATGCATTTAATACATTATTTGCACCTGTATTTCCGTTAATGTTATCTACAAAATCATCATTGGCAATAATTGGTGGTTCTACTACCAAAATAGTAATAAGTGCTTCATCACAGTTTAATGGATTTAACCTGTCACAAATTCCATATCTAATTTGATAAACTCCCGCCGGAGTACGTTGCGGAATTGTTACCAATCCAGTTGCAGGAACCATGAAAGGAACAAACCCTCCATTGATAGGTTGTGCAGGAGATATAACAGTTCTCAATACCAAATTGATATCAGTTAAAGGGAAACCGTCATATCTATCATTGGTGGTTAAGGCGTTCAATACTTCTGATGCTCCCAGATAACCGTCGATATTAGAAATCGTATCATCTTCAGCTTTAACTTCTGGTCGGTCAACCAGAACGTAAATTGAAGCAATACTACAATTAGTTGGATTTAATTTTTCGCAGATTTCATATTGAATTATATAGGTTCCTGAAGATGTTAATAATGGAACATCAACATTTCCTGTTATGGTATTCAATACAGGTACATTTCCGTTAATTGAATTTAAAGGAACAATAGTACCAATATGACGAATAATAACCTGAAGGAATGAAACAGGTACGCCATTAAGTTCATCATTTGTTAAGGCATTTACTATATTATTTCCTCCCCTGTATCCATTAATTTCCTGTGCAAAATCATCATTAGCAACAATACCTGTGGCTAAAACTGTAACTACAATATCAGCTTCACTACAATTTGATGGATTTAGATTTTCGCAAATTCTGTAATGAATGGTATAAATTCCTCCGGATGTTCCTGCTGGTACATCAACATTTCCTGTTATTGTATTCAATACCGGAACCGGATTGCCTGAAACATAATCTGCAGGAGTAGCTGTACTAACTGACGTGATTGTAATTTCAGTTAATGGAATATCCAAACCATTTAATCTGTCGTTTGTGATGGCATTTATTATGTTATTGGCACCAACAAATCCGTTGATATTATTAACCGAATCATTATTCGCAATAATAGTCGGCGCTACAACAACTATCGTTATTTCAGCCGTATCTATATTAGCTGTATTGAGGTTTTCATTTAAAGTATACGCAATGGTATAAGTGCCTGCTCCTGTTCCCGCCGGAACACTTGCATTTCCGGTTGAAGGATCTAAGACAGGAATTTGTCCTCCATTAATTGGAATCGCAGGAACGACATTGCTAATACTTACTTGTGATGGAATTACAGCAACTCCGTTTAGCGTATCATTAGTCAGCGCATTGATAATATTTGTTGCGCCGACAAAACCGTTTACATTATTTACAGTATCATCAACAGCATCAATTGGTGCAACTGTTACGTTAATAAATACGGTTGCATCGTTGCAATTGCTAGGGTTTAATTTTTCGCAAATATGATATTTAATTTCATAATCGCCCTCTGGAGTTCCCGCCGGAACGCTTACAATTCCGGTTAACGGTTGTAATACCGGAACGAGTCCACCATTAATTGACGTTGCCGGAGTGTCTATTGTAATAGCGACCTGATTTAAGTTTGCTGTAAGTCCGTTTAGTGTATCATTTGTTAAAACATCTATTGCATTTGCAGTAGGTATGTAACCGTTAATATTGGCAACGGTATCATCATTGGCCACAATAGAAGGGGCTACAACTTCGATGGTAATGATAGCAGTATCTCTGTTGTTTGGATTTAATCGCTCGTTTAAACGATACGTAATAAAATAACTGCCAGCTGCAGTCCCAGCCGGAACACTGACATTTCCTGTAGAAGGATCTAAAACTGGCACTGGACTTCCGTTAATAGAGGTCGCAGGTACCAAAACATTGATTTCCGCTTCTGAAAGAGTTACCAGAACGCCATCTAAAGTATCATTATCCAAAGCGTTAATAACATTTGGATTGCCTGTAAAACCATTTACAGCTGTAAACGGTACATCATCTTCTGCAATAATTGGCGCCGGACTCACTATAATTGTAATCGTAGCCTCATCGCAGTTACCGGGATTAAGATCTTCACAAATTTTGTAAACAAATTTATATTCTCCTGAAGGCGTTTGCGGAGGAACACTGACAAAACCTGTTGTACTATCAAATGATGGAACAGGACCTCCATTTATTGCAGCCGGAAGAGAAATAACTGTCATAATTATTTTACTAAGATCAAGCGCACCTCCATTTAATAAATCATTATCATAAGCATTTACAACATTTGCAGCACCCGCATAACCATTTATATCTGTTGCCAAATCATCTGCTGCAAGAATTAACGGTGCAATTACATTTATCGTAATTATGGCATCATCGCAATGTCCCGGATTAAGGTCTTCGCACAATTGATATTTAATTTGATATTGTCCGGCCGGAGTTCCTGCGGGAATGTTGACCCTTCCGGTAGCAGCAATCAATTCTGGAACAGGTCCGCCATTTATAGGCGTAGCCGGACTTAAAATTGTAGGTGTAATAACGCCTGTCAAAGTGATATTAACCGGACTTGAATTAAAGAAATCATTATTTGTGTATGCATTAAGGATATTCGCTGCTCCTGTAAAACCATTAACATTATTGATAACATCATCATTGGCTACCAACGGGGCGGCATTTACCACGATGGCAATACTGGCATCTGAGCAGTTCGTCGGATTCAGTTTCTCACAAATATCGTAGGTAATATAATAAGTATCAGCAGGTGTTTTTTCGGGTACAATAACATATCCCGTAGTGGTGCTAAATAAAGGCACATTAGCTCCTGGATATAACGGAGTCGCACCAGATTCCTGTGTGATGATTATATCATTAAAGTTTGATCCGTTAATAGGTACATTGTTTATCTCGTCATTGGATAGCGCATTTATGGCATTCAGCTGACCAACGTAGCCATTAATATTTTCAACCTCATCATCATTAGCATCAATATTGGCTACTCCCACCGGGATTATAACTCTTGCTGTATCACAGTTTCCGGGAGCCGCCGCTTCACATATTCTGTATTCTATTTCATAAACTCCTGACACTGTTCCTGCTGGCACATCAACATTTCCTGTAGCGGTATTTAAAACAGGAACTAATAAAATAGCAGGATCAACAGGCAAAGCCGGATGAACCAAAGAAATTTGAACATTTGAAGTCGTAGCAGGCAAAGTGGCCAATTTGTCGTTTGTTAAAACATTGATAACGGCCGGATTATCAATAGATCCATTTATAATCGTAGGAACAATATCAACTATAGCCTGTATTCCGGCTGTAGTTACTATTATTGTTTCTGTAACCGATGAACAGTTGGAAGGATTTGCATTTTCGCAGATAGTATACGTAAGTGTATAATAATCTGCAGGTGTTCCCGGTGCTACAGAAATTGTATTGGTCACAGGGCTAAAAGTTAAATAACTTGAAATTGAATTTACAGTTACCGTTACGTCTGCCGGATTTAAAAGTACTCCGTTCAATACATCAGAATCTAAAATAGTCTGTGCTCCGGTATTTCCTCCTGTATCTCCTGAGATTTCTGCGAAAGTTTCAGCAACAGCACAAATTCTGTTAAAAATAGTAAAGGAAGTTGATGGAGATATACAAGTGGTTAACCCAACCCTCCTAACAGATATCTGTTTAATTCCGGGTGTAAGACTGGTAAAAATATTACTTGCCTGAAAGTTAACGCCATCAATGCTGTATTCATAACCGGTACCCACATCCGGATTGGAAATTGCAATTGTTCCAAAAGCAAGATCACAGGATGGCTGATCGGTAACATCACCTATTGGAGCTGCCGGTATATCAAAAACCTGTAACGTAACCAGATTGGAAATGGTTTGACAACCTGCCTCCGATTGAGAAATTAAAACTCTGAAAAATCGATTACCGGGGGTTGAATAAGCCGGCGTTGTATACGAAGCTGTTGTGCCTCCTGTTCCGCTGGTTACATTAGTATACGGACCTGCCAAAGCAGTTGCCGTTTGCCATTGATACGTTATTGTTGAAGATGGAATATTTCCAGAAGCTGCCACTGTAAAAGTATGGGTTTGGTTAATACAAACTTCGGCGTCTGCAGGCTCTGTACTTATTATTGGGGATTCAAAAATATCTACCAAAGCCGGATTTGAATTGACAACTCCACAACCGACCCCAGAGTCAGTAACCTGTAACCTGTAAAAAGTATCTGTAGTAACACTGGATGTGGTATAATTTGTGGTGTTGGCACCTGTCCCATCTGTTACATTCGCCCATCCTGTGGTTCCATCTAATGATTTTTGCCACTGATACGTAAAACTTCCGGTGCCATTTGCAGCTGCAGCTGACAGTGCAAAAGTTCCTCCTTCACATATATTTCCACCAACGGGCTGGGTTGTAATAACCGGATCCGGAATTACGGTTGCCATTACCACATTGGTAGTCAGAATGCAATTTGGATTGGTAGAAGTAATAATTGCACGATAGTATGTTGTCACGGTTAAACTGCCCGAAGTATAATTTGCTGTTGTGCCACCTGTCCCGCCAGAAACATTCGCCCAGCCAGTAGTGCCGTCTGTCGAACTTTGCCATTGGTACGTAAAGGTTGCCGATCCTCCATTTGCTGAAGCTGCGGCTGATAATGAAATTGTTCCACCAACACAAACCTGTGCAGGAGTTAATGGCTGTGTTGTAATCGTTGGAATTATAACAGCAGAAATATTTGAGGTTAAAGGGTCACATCCTTGCGTCCCATCTGAAATCTCGACTACATAATAGTTATTTTGTGTTAAAACAGGAGTTGTATAAGATGCTGAATTTGCTCCGGCGATATTGGTATAAGGTCCGGCGAGAATTGTAGACCCTTTCCATTGATAACTATAATTACCAGAACCTCCGCTAACTACTACATTTAAGGTAGCTGTTGAGCCACTACAAATATTGGTTCTCAAAACAGGTTGTGTGGTAATCGAAATATCAGAGAGTACCACAACTGTAGCTACAGAAGAAGTTACAGTTGTACACCCATTTCCACTTGCTGAAACAGCTACTCTGTAATAAGTAGTTTGTGTTAAAGCCGGTGTTGTAAAAGTGGATGCTGTTGCTGCCGAAATAGCTGTAAAGTTCAGATTATCTGTACTGCCAAACCATTGGTACGTTAAGTTTGGGGTACCATTAGTCGCTGTTACGGATAAGGTATAGCTTCCTCCCGAACAAATTGTTGTTCCTGCTGTCTGAACTGTAATAGTCGGATCAGGTACAACAATGGCTTGTACTGCGTTGGATATAAGTGTACAATTTGTTACTGATGAAGTCACGATGCAGCGATAAAAAGTATTGACTGATAATACTCCCGATGTATAAGCATTTGTGGTTGCTCCTGTACCATCTATAACATTCGCCCAAGCACTTGTTCCATTTGGCGAGCTTTGCCATTGATAACTCAATGTTCCTGCTCCTCCGTTTAATGAAGCCGAAATGTCTAGATTTACAATTCCTCCAACACAAATTGGTGCAGGATTAGTTGGCTGTGCCGTAATAGTGGTAACAAATACCGGTGCTGCATCTGAAAAAGTCTCACAACCATTAGGGGATTGTGTAACCTGCACTCTGTAATATAAATTTGAAGTTAACGCGGGTGTAGTATACGTATCTGTATTTGCTCCTGTTCCGCCAGTTACATTAGCCCATCCTGTTGAACCATCAAGTGAACTTTGCCATTGATAATCTAAAGGTAAAATAGTATTCCCTGAAGCCGTAACTGTCATAGTATGCGTATTTCCTGAGCAAATTGTATTTCCAACAGGTTGCTGATTCACCACAGGATCCGGGCCTACAAGTACGATACGATTTTCTGAGGTTACAGAACCACAGCCATTTCCTGTGGCTGAAACTTCTACTCTATAATGTGTTATCACAGTAAGTGCCGGAGTGGTATAGGAACTTGAATTTGCCCCTGGTATTGGTGCAAAACTGGCCGTATCGGGGCCACCGTACCATTGGTAATTTAAATCAGGTGTTCCTCCTGTAGCTGTAACGTTCAAAGTAAAAGAGCCTCCTACACAAACTGCTCCGTTATCCGGTTGAACTGTGATTGTTGGATCAGGAACAACCGTTGCTGTTACTGTATTTGAAGTTAGTGTACAATTTGTTGTTGATGATGTAACCAAACATCTAAAATTGGTATCTCCGGTTAAGGGATCTGATGTAAAATTTGGAGTGGTTGCCGAAGCATTACTTTCGTTAACAAAACCTGAACCCGTATCGCTTTGCCATTGATATCTTAATGTTCCCGTTCCACCATTTAAAGAAGCTGTAATAGTAATGTTTACAATACCCCCATTACATATTGGTGCCGGATTTGTTGGTTGTGCTGTAATTGTAGTTACATTGACCAATGCAGGATCTGAGAAAGTTTCGCAGCCACTTCCGTTTTGTGATATTCTTGCTCTAAAATATAAGTTTGAAGTTAAAGCCGTAGTTGTATATGTGTCTGTAGTTGCCCCATTTCCTCCAGATACATTCGTCCAGCCAGAAGTTCCGTCAACAGAGCTTTGCCATTGATAATTAATTGCTCCGGCAGCTGAATTTGTAGTGGTAGCCGCTACACTCATAGTGTGCGTTTCACCTGAACAAATTGTATTTCCTATGGGCTGAGTGGTAACAACCGGATCAGCAATAATTGTTAATTGCGCTACAGTACTTGTTATTTGAGTACATGAATTAGCAACATTTACTCTGTAATAATAGTTTCCAATTGCTAAACTGCTATCTGTTATGTAAAACGCATTTGTTTGACCTGAAATATCAGACCAGCCAGAAATTCCGTCTGCTGAGACTTGCCATTGATAAGTATAAGGTGTTAAACTTCCAGACGGAGTTGTGCTTAAGGTTATAGTTCCTCCAAGGCAAATAGTACTAGTGGCTGTTAATGGAGAAGTGGTTAAATCAGATGGTCTTGTAATTTGAACTTCATCAGAATATGGTGTACACGATCCATTAGAAATCGTCCATTTTAATCTTGTAATTCCTGTTGAAATTCCGGTAACTGTTGTATTAAAAAGATTCGGATTGGTTATAACGGCAGTGTTACCGGCATTAGAAACAAATGTCCACGTACCGGTTGATGTTCCTGAATCGTTTCCTGCCAAAGTTGCTGTTGGAGTATTACAAATAGTTTGATCAGCTCCTGCATCTGCCAAAGGAGGCAATTCATTTATCGTTACGATTACATCGCTTGAACTTGCAGGACAGCTTCCGCTCGAAATAGTCCATCTAAAAACATAAACACCTGCCTGAGTACCCAAAACAGCTGTTGTAGGCGAAGTTGCATCTGCAAAAACGGCTGTTGTTCCTCCTGAAACTTGTGTCCATAAACCAGTTCCAACTGTTGGTGTATTTCCATTTAAATTTACAGGCTGAAACTGACATACTGAAATTGGAGTTCCGGCATTTGATGTTGATGGTAAAGGATCAACTGTTAATATCATATCATCAAAAAACTCGCAAGTAAGATTTGTGGCTTTCCAACGCAAAACATAAGTCCCTGCTGCATTTGGAGTAAATGTTGAAGTTGGACTTGCTACATCAGAAAAAGTTCCCCCTGCCGCCGGACCAGTAAATTGTGACCAGGCTCCAGTTCCAACTGTAATGGCATTTGCCGCTAAAGTGGCGTTTCCCGAGACACAAATCGTTTGGTCGGGTCCTGCTTTTGGAGTCGTCAAATCTGCTGTTACAGTTATGGTAACATTATTTGTGGTTGGTGTACAAAGTGGTCCATTGCTGACAGTCCAGCTAAAAACATAAACACCTCCGGTTACCGTTAAGTTAGAAACGGTTGTTACAGGTGAAATCAAAGAACTAAAGGTTGCAGTTGTAGGTCCTGAAATCTGAGCCCAGTTTCCTGTTCCAACTGCTGGCGGTGTCGCACTAAGTTCTGTTGTCGAACCACAAATCGCATTATCCCCTTCCGGAACGGCTGGAGATGGTGTCTGAGCATTCTCAATCCTAACCTGATCTGAACTGCTGCAGGTTCCTGCACTAACAGTCCAGTTAAAAACATAAATGCCATAACCCGGATTTGCAAATATGGTATTTGGACTTGTAGCATCAATAAAATTTCCAGCTGCTGGTCCTGATAACTTTGTCCAAAATCCAGCTGTTCCCAGATCAGGTGTCGTAGCTGAAAGTTGTATCGCCAGCGGGCCTGCATCACAAAACAACTGATCGGTTCCGGCATTGGGCGGCGTAGTAATTTGTCCGTTGATCGTTATACTAATATCATCAGATGTTTCCGGACAAGATCCCTCCGCCGCAATAGTATATCTAAAAACGTAAACACCCGGAATTAAACCGGTTACTGCCGCACTATTCATTCCTGTAGTTGCTATTACAGGTATATTGGGTCCTGAAACATACGTCCAGGTTCCGGTACTGCCATCATTTCCTGTTAAATAAAGAGGTCCTTCTAAACACGTTGAATAATCTGATCCCGCAGCTGCTATTTCGGTAACTTTAATACTAACGCGATCTTTGCTTTCAGGACAATTAACGCCACTAAAGGTTGTCCATTCTAAAATATATTCTCCTGTAATTAAATTGGATAAGGTTGAAGCTGGAGCTGTTAAATCAGAAAACAGAGGCAGGTTAGGTCCTGAGATTAGTGACCAGATACCTCTTCCTGCTGTTGGTGGTGTGGCTCCAAGCGTAACACTCGTCTGGTTACAAACAGTCTGATCAGGACCTGCATTGGCTACTGACGGGGCTTCATCAATATTCAGTTGTATCAAATCTGATGAGGCGGCACAAACACCTCTTGAAATAGTCCATTTATACACCCATGAGCCTGTTGTTAAGCCTGTAATGGTTGTTGTCGGACTTGTTGGATTCGTTATTACAGGTCCGTCTCCCCCACTAACAAATTCCCACAATCCCGTTTCTCCAGCGGCCGGAGTATTTCCTGTTACTGTTGCCACATTTCCACAAATATTCTGATCTGCTCCCGCCTGTGCAACCGTAATAACCGGCGCAATAGTAATGGCAACGGTATCTTCAGCATCAGTACATTCGGATATGTTTGTTACGGTCCATTTAAATTCATAATTTCCATCGCTTAATCCTGTAACGGTAGTGTTATATTGATTCGGATTTGTTATTGTTGCCAACGCTCCCGAGGCCTGTGTCCACAATCCTGTGCCTGGCAAAGGATCAGTTGCTGCTAACGTAATTGACGTTGTTCCTGTTGGCAAACATTGGTCAGGGCCTGCATCTGCAAAACCACCCTGCGAATTATTAGTGGTAATATCGACAGTGTCCGACGTTGTGCCACACCCATTTGCAATAGTCCAGGTAAAGGTATAAACTGTATTTCCCGCTAATCCTGTTGCAATTGCATTGGGATCATTATCATCTGAAAAAATGACGCCCGCAGCGGGACTTACTGTCCATGTTCCGGTTTCGCTGGTAATAGCTGCATTTCCCTGTAGCTGAACAGGCGATCCAATACAAAGAGTCTGATCAGGGCCTGCATTTGCAAGAGTTGGGGTTACACTCGAAACAACAACCTTAGAAATACTTTGAGAAACATCACAAGCTGAACCGCCGGAGATTGTCCATCTAAATTGATATTGTCCATTTATTAAAGAAGAAACTATTGTTGTAGGATCGTTAACATCTGCAAATATTGCTACAGAAGGTCCGGATACCTGCGACCAGGTTCCTTTACCGCTAGTAGGAATATTTCCTGCCAGAGCTGCGGAAGTTGCGTTACAGGGTAAAATTTCGGTTGTGCCCTGAACGGAACCTGCCGGTACTACTGATGCAACAACAGCAATGTCATCATAAACCGTCTCACAGCCACTGCCCGGGTTCGGATTTTTTATCACTCGCACAATATAAGTTCCTGAATAGGTTAATTGCTCCACAATAAAACTATTACCAAAAAAATTTACTAAAGGAGTTGGATAAGAAGGATATGGAGGATTTAATAACGGATTTACATTGGGGCCGCTCACTATTTGCCATTTCGTTTGCCCGCTTCCGGTAGACGTAACAGGAATAGTTGCTGAAGTCACATTACAAGCCAAAACCTGATCTGTGCCGGCGGAGATTGAGATTAATTCTTCGAGCACCACAGTATGCGTTCCTGTAGAGACACAGTTGGTAACATTATTAGTCAACGTATACAGAAAAGTATACGTTCCAAGGGTATTCATGCCCGTAACTAAAGTCGAAGGTGAAGCAGGATTTTCAATAGTAGCCGCCGGCCCACCGGTCTGCGTCCACTGTACTGTTTCATTTACATATAATGGCACTGTTCCCTGCAAAACAGTTGAGGTTCTTCCGTCACAAAAATAAGAAGATACATTACCCACATCGGTAACATCGGCTGTTGGTGGCGGAACAGTAACTGTAACTTCATCCGTTCCATTGGCGCAGCTACCTGCAACACTCCATCTAAAAACATAAGTCCCCTCAATTAAACCACTTACATTTGTATCGTTATCGTTTGCATTGGTAAAAACAGGAACATTTGGTCCGGAAACCACCGTCCATATGCCTTGTTGTTCGCCCGGTGTACTACCTCCAAAACTACCATTTAAATTTACATTTTGTGTAGCAGAGTAACAATTGGAAAGTACAATATCTCCACCTGCATTAACAGGCTCTATTCCTCCTAAAGTAGAAATAACAACTTCATCAAAAGAATCACAACCTGATGAAGAATTAGATATCGTCCAAATCAGTGAAGTATTTCCGGCAGATGTACCGGAAATTGTAATAGTGGCATTTGGAGAATTGGGATTATTAATGGTAATGCCGGCATCATTTGAGCCGTTAATACTCCATACACCCGTTTCTGAAACACTTGGCAGATTTGCATTTACAGCATAAGTACCCGGACAATACGTTTGGTCTGCCCCGGCATTGGCAAAAGTAATGGGTAATATTGTTATATATACATCATCCGAAACGGTTGCTCCGTCTGCACATTGCGCAGTTAGCCTAAACCCGTAGGTATTACCGGGTAACGCACCGGAAACGAGCGACTGAACTAAATTTGGATATTCTATATTGACAGCGCTTCCTGATATTTGTGTCCAAGATGGATTTTGCAGGAAAGCAGCACCAGCATCTTCATTTGCAGTTCCTATCAAATAAAACTGATCCTGAGGCAATGAAAATTGTCCACCGGGACATTGGCTACGGTCTGTATTGGCATTTACAGTACAGTTTTGCGAAAAAGTGTAAACTGGTAAGATTAAAAACAGATAAACTAAAACTTTTTTAACCGTTCTAAAAGCAATAAATGAGTAGTTTAATTTCATAATTGTTCGGTTTAAAATTTAAAAATGAATTTAACCTAAGCTTTAGAAAAAGAAACAGGAAAACTAAGTGATATTACTATTCAAGCCTTTTTGGTAACTCATTTTAACAAATAAGAGGAATCTCACAAATAAAAATAAGTATTCCTGCCTTCTAACTTATGTATATGTCTTACAACATTGTTTCACTTTATAAAATGAAACTAAGTAGCATAAAATGAAACCCATATTAAAATAAATCACGTTGCAAATTATAATGTGAAACCAGTTTTGAAAAAAAAAAACTCCCGTTAATCAATAACTTAGTATCTGCTTGATCTTAACAGCTAAATTTTATTAAACAATATTTATTAAAAAATCATTCTATAATTATAAAGTTATGAAAAACAACATATTACTTACAGCAATATTTATTTTGATGAATTTTGTTTCGATAAATGCCCAGGAGAATTCTGCACCTAAAAATTGGCCTGACAGAACCGTTTTACCCATAGAACCTTATCAAAAAGTTGGCAAAGTAGCTCCCACTATAAAAGATTCGGATAAAATTGACTGGCCAAAGGAAATTAGTGCACCGGAAGGAGCTCCTAACGTATTATTAATAATGATTGATGATGTTGGTTTTGGTGCCAGTTCTACATTTGGTGGGCCCATTCCAACACCAAATTTTGACAAACTTGCTAAAAATGGACTCAAATACAATCGTTTTCATACTACGGCTGTTTGTTCGCCCTCAAGAGCCGCGCTTATTACGGGTAGAAATCATCATACCGCAGCAACTGGTATTATTATGGAATTTTCTACTCCTTATCCCGGGTACAATAGTTTAGTACCGCGCAGTGTTGCCTCGATAGGAAAAATTCTAACAGACAACGGCTACGGAACTTCATGGTTTGGTAAAAATCATAATGTACCGGACTGGCTGACTACTCCTGCGGGGCCTTTTAATTTATGGCCAACCGGTTTAGGATTCGAATATTTTTACGGGTTTCTTGGAGCCGATGCGCACCAATTCAGACCTGCTATTTTTGAAGGGACAAAACCCGTCGATCCGTATTTAAAAGATGAAAAAGTGGATGATGAATATATTTTGGACAAAGATTTGGCAGATCACGCCATTCACTGGATTCAGACACAAAAAAGTGTTTCGCCCAACAAACCTTTCTTTGCTTATTATACACCCGGAACAGCTCATGCGCCACATCAGGCACCTAAAGAATGGATTGCAAAATTTAAAGGGAAATTTGATCAGGGATTTGATAAGCAACGCATTGCAACGTATGAAAACCAGAAAAAACTGGGCATTATACCTCCTGATGCTGTACTGGCTCCCACTCCTTCGGAATATCAAAAATGGGATGCGCTTTCACCCGGTATGAAAAAAGTAGCAGCAAGAGAAATGGAAGTTTATGCCGCAATGTTAGCGCATTGTGATTATCAGATTGGAAGAGTAATTCAATCCGTAGAAGATTTGGGAGAACTAAACAATACTATGATTATCTTTATTATGGGTGATAATGGTTCTAGTGCAGAAGACCCAACTGGTCAGGGATTAACAAGCGAGATTGGTGTTCTGGTTAATGGCGTAGTCGATACCGAAGAATATATGGTAAAACACCTTGATGATTTTGGCGGACCGTGGATGGCTGAACATTATTCTATGAGCTGGGCGCATGCCATGAATACTCCATTTCAATGGGATAAAAAAATAGCTTCACATTTAGGCGGAAGCCGAACCGGTATGGTTATTTCCTGGCCGGCAAGAATCAAACAAACAGGTCAAATTCGAAGCCAATTTTCACATCTTACCGATATTGTTCCTACAATTCTGGAAGCTGCTAACATACCACAACCGAAAAAAGTAGACGGATTTGAACAAACGCCTTTCGCAGGAAAAAGTCTGGTTTATACTTTTGACAATGCTGCCGCTCCAGAAACCCATACTACCAATATTTTGAAGTGATTGCCAATCGAGGTATTTATAAAGATGGCTGGATGGCCAATACAACTCCAAGAAATCTACCATGGCAAGGACACCCTGTGCCTTCTGAAGATCCGGTAAAAGATTATAAATGGGAATTGTATGATCTTACAAAGGATTTTACCCAAACCAATGATATTGCTGCGAAAAATCCTGAAAAGCTGAAAGAAATGCAGAAAGCTTTTATGGAAGAAGCTCAAAAATATGAAGTATTTCCTTTTGATGATCGTTATATTGACAGGGTAAATCCGGAGAACCGTCCAAATTTAAATAAAGGAAGAACTAAATATATTTTCCATCAGGGCAGTTCGCGTATCACCGAAGGAATGGCCCCAAACATGAAAAATACTACCTTTACGATTACTGCCGAAATTGAAGTAAAAGCAGGACAAGAAGGAATTATTATAACACAAGGCGGTTATTTTGCAGGAATGGCCTTAATGCTTCAAAAAGGGAAACCAACCTTTGCTTATGCTTTCTCTCATTATCCTGAACATAAATGGAGCATCCAGTCTCCTACTGCGTTAACAGCAGGAAAACATACTATTGTTCTGAACTTTGATTATGCCGGCGGCGGGGCCGGAAAAGCTGCAAAAGCTACATTAATGGTTGATGGCAAAAAAGCGGCAAGCGGTGATATTCCAAGAACAGTACCAAGCAGGTTTTCAGCTGATGAAACTTTAGATGTTGGAGAGGATTTCGGAACACCTGTTAACCGAACTTACGAAGTACCTTTTACATTTCAGGGTAAAATTGAAAAAGTAACTGTGGATTTGAAACCATAATATTTTCTCAAACAAAGAAGTTAAATCAAATATTAAACAAATAACAAATCTCCAAAGCTAAGATTTTTGGAGATTTGTTATTTTTTGTTTGAGATGAAGATATAAAAAAATTACCATTGATTTGAAACAAGTGCTGTCACACAATCTATTTCAGGTGGATACCTTTTTACCACAAAAAACCAAGGCTGTCAATTTGTGTACATATCTCAGCCTCGAACTTGTTGCAGCAAATCATTCGGATAACCCAAAGATACGCTACTAAGTTCATCTAAATTTGTAATTTGATCTGCAGTAAGCTGAACAGATATTGCCTTCAAAGTATCATTTAAATGAGAGACAGCACGAGCACCCACTATTGGAAAAGCATCCTTTGATAAAATCAATGCAAACGCTACCTGACCGGGTGTAATACCAACTTCTTCAGAAATTATAATAAGCTGGTCTATTATTTTTTTTGTAAAATCATTTTCCTTGTAAGCATTATTGACTCTGCAAAGTTGCGCTGTAAAAAAGGAAAGAGTTTTGCGTATTAGCTCAACTATTTGACAATTTAGACCAAAAAAGAACAAAAACTTTTATTCAAAATAAATGCCCATAGAATAGATCATTGTTAATTTCTTCTACGGGCATTATTGTAAACAACGATTATTTATTTTAGCTTCAGTCGATAGTTAGTTGGTGTAATATTGTATTTATCATGAAAACTTTTAGTGAAGTTTCCCAGATCGTTAAAACCACAATCAAAAGCAATATCTGTTACACGCTCATCAGAGACTATAAGTAATTCGGCAGCTTTCTCAAGCCTTTGAGTTTTGATATAATTGGCGGGAGAATCATTGTAAAGTTTAGTAAATTCTCTTTTAAAAGAGGAAACACTTAAATTTGTTTTCTGCGCGAGGTCTTCAACACTAACCTGCAGAAATATATTTGCTTCTATAATTTGTTTGAAAGAATATGTAGCTGGCGAAAAAAGCTGGGATAAAATTACCTGAATTGTTGCTGCATTTTGTGTTTGAGACAATAAAAGAATGATTTCCTTTAATTTTAAAATTAAAATTTCCTCATTTACTAAAGATGGATTTTCGAAATAAAATAAAAGCCCTTCAATATATTTTTTTATCAAAAAGTCATTATTGATTTTTTCACTGCACTGATTTGATATACTGTTTTTTGGTTTTTGAAGCAACAATGGAAGATCCCTTTGATATATTTTTTTTAAAGTATCAGGATGAAAACTAATCACGACTAATTCATTCTGAGTGCTTGTGGCAGAATTGCTGACTTTCTTTCCGGTATTTGCGCAAGTTAGAAGTAATGAGTAATTGCCTGGAACTACAAACTGCTCCTCTTCTGCATGAAATTGTATTTCGCCTTCCAAAGAAAATAAAAAGCAAGCGTTATCAGATACCGGAAAAGGAAATTCAAAAGGTGGTTTTAATATTACTTTTTGAATTAAAGTGTGACCGAATAAGTCAATTTTTTTATAGTCTGTAACCATTTTAAATATTTTTCATTGCAAATTGTAAGAACCAATTCAGCATTTATAGCCAAAAGTAGAGATAAATGCCGAATGTCAAACTTGTAAACTGCTTTAGGCAAACTGTGCTGTTAAGCTCCCAGATGAGCTTCTAAAGTAACAGGAATATTTAGTATTTTAGAAATCAAGCAATTCTCCTTTGCTCCTTTGCTAACAATTTCAAATTCTTCAGCAGTAATACCAGGCACAATACCAATAATAGAAAGATGTAAAGATTTGATTTCGAAGCCTTCCATCAATACAGTTGCCTGAGTATTTAATGAGGCATAGCTTAAACCTCTTTCTGTTAATGCAAAACTGACAGCCATTGTAAAGCATCCTGCATGCGCCGCTGCCAAAAGCTCTTCTGGATTCGTACCTTTTTCATCACCATCAAAACGAGTTTTGAAACTGTAATTTGTTTTGTTTAAAACTTCGCTTTGTGTAGTTAATTCGCCTTTTCCTTCTTTTATACTACCGATCCATTGTGCTTGTGCTGTACGTTTCATTTTATTCTGTTTATTTTAAAAAGTTGTATGTCATATTGACCATGCAAATTTGTAATACAAAACAGAATAACGTTTTGTGAATTAGTTCAATTATTTGATAATTTAGTTCAAAAGGAATACTTTATTTCTTAAGATAAAAAATCTGTAGATATTGAAACAGCTTGCCAGTCAGACATTTCTTTATTCAATTGTAGAATTTTACTTTTTGCCCTGTTAAAAGCATCGCTTCCTAAAAATAAGTTGATCGGAGGATTTTCACTAAATACTAATTGTAAAAAGGCGTCAGCAATTAAGTCTGGATTTCCCAGCTGAATTCCGTCCATACTATTCATTCTTTCGTGATATTCACGAAGATAATCATACTCTTTCATCTGGTTTTTGTTATAAGCAATAGAATCTGGTTTTGCAAAACTTGTCCTGAACCAGCCCGGTAAAACATTTGTAACAGCTATTCCCAATGGTTTTAAATCATTCGCAAGCGCTTCAGACAATCCGCTTAATGCAAATTTTGCAGCACAATACATTGACCATCCCAATCCCGGAGCAAAACCGGCAATTGATGCAATATTGATGATGTGACCCGAACGCTGTTTTCTAAGATAGGGTAAAGCTTTTTGAACAATCCTTACGACAGCAAAAAAATTAACTTCAAAATTTTCGTTGATTTCTTCAGAAGTAAGTTCTTCCAATGCACCACCTAAACCATAACCTGCATTGTTTACAATTACATCGACCTTACTAAACTTTTTGATTGTCTTTTTAAACGACAACTCAATAGATTGCTCACTTTTTAAATCAACCTCCAACGCAAGGAATCTGTCTCCATATTCTGAAAATTGCTCCAATGCATTCACCGATCTTGACGCAGCAGCTACGCTGTGACCTTTAGAAAGCAGTTGCTTCACGACAGAAAATCCCATTCCTTTAGAGGCTCCCGTTATATACCAAACTTTAGTTTTGCTCATAATTTTTATTTTGAGACAAAGGTATAATGTGTAAACAGGACGGTTTTGTTAAAACAGAACCATTTTTTGTCAAATTCAAACCTTTCTAAAAGATGATGGACTGCTATTGGTTTGTTTTTTAAAAAAGTTATTAAAATGTGCCTGATCCTCAAAACCGAGTGTATAACTAATTTCGGCGATGCTCCAATTTGTATATTTGAGTAATGCTTTTGCTTCAGTCGCAAGCCTTTCAAAAATATGATCTGTCGTAGTGCGACCTGTAGTTTTTTTAATCGCCCGATTGAGATAATTAACATGTACAGAAAGTCTTTCGGCTATAACTTTGGGCGATCTTAACTCAAAACGCCGGGCTGTCGATTCAATAGGAAATTGTCGTTCCAGAAGTTCCGTAAATACAGCTGTAATTCGCGATCCTGCATCAATATGCCGATAAAAATCTTCATCAGGGTCAAACTGTAGTGCTAAAAAGATCAATTCGCTGACATAGCTTTTAATTAACTCATACTTATAGATATAATCTTTTTCAATGGTATTTATAATCTTTTCAAAAATGGAACTGATCTCCATATAATCTGCATCGTTGAGTTTAAAAATGGGATAGGATTCCATTGAAAAAAGCGGTAATTCACTTAAATTAATACGGAAACTCTCTTGAAAAAATTCCTCTTTAAATACACAGAATAATCCTTTGGTTTCCGGATCTAATGCCTCATAAGTATAAGGAACCTTTGGATTAAAAAACAACAATGTATTTCCGCTAACAGCAATGCTCTTATCCCCGTAATGAAATACATTATTGCCGCAAAATAGCATAATTTTAAAAAAATCCCTGCGAATATAAGTGGCAGATGTTTCATTTGTTGCAATACGGTCCTCAATTCTAAAAACATTAAATTGACCAGTATGCTTAGTGAGATTTTGAGATAAAGTAATGAATTTATGCCTGTAAAATTCTTCGAGAGATTCTGTTGATTTTGCCATGAGTCTGGTATATTTTGCAAATTTCAAACTTTTTATTTGAAGATCATGCTTTTACTTCAATTTTATTTGAATCCTGATGGAACAGACAAACATCTCTTATTATTTACTAATGGAGACTAGTTTAAAAAAGTCTATTTAAACCTCGAAAATACGAGATAGAAATATAGCTTTGACACGCCATTTCATTGGTAATAAATTAATTATTCAGGTATAAATATCCAGTCTTTTCATGGGTTTTAGATTGCTTATCTTTATATCTTATTATATAAAAATAGGTACCTTCTTCTAATTCGCTTGAGTATTTACTAGCAAAAGCTCCTTCTGATATACCTCTAAAGGCGATGTCGTTATTATTGTAATGATTTCTCTCGAAAACCAAAATTCCCGAACGGTTGTAAATCTGCACTGTATTGTCCGGATAACATTCTAAACCCTGAATATAGAATCTTGAGTTATTTTCATCTCCATTTGCAGAAACAGCGTTAAAGATTTTGATCAGACAATCACCGAATTCTAAAACAGTTGGTCTTTCACCATTAAGATCATTAAAATCTGATTTGTCCATAACCATGATTCCGCTTTTACTAACTCCTGATGCTATTGCCTGATTGCTTATTGACCCGGCGTTAAGATCTGCCTGAGTTAAGGTGTAGGTTCCTCTAATGGAAGAATTATCCATTTCCCCAATAGCTAAATTGATAGGACTACCAATTATCGCAATTCCAGGTAAAGGATCAGTAACTGTTATGTTTTCAAGATCAGAGTTTCCTTTATTTGCTATTTCGAAGCTATAAGTTAAAGTTTCGCCCACTTCCGTATATCCATTTCCGTTATCATCGTTAAAGACGCCTTTCTTAACTATTGCAATGGCCGGAATTTCCACAAAAACGCGCACCGTTGCTGTACTGCAATTAGATAAATTAGCTACTTCACATATTTGATAACTGAACGTATGATTTCCTGCCTGCGTACCTGGCGCCACATCAATTGTACCATCGGCGTTAATAGTAATTCCGGCGGGAGAATCAATAGCTTTTATTATCACCTGTGAAGCAGTAACAGGAATACTGTTCAGCTTGTCATTATCCAAAACATTCCCTATTTCTAATGAACCATTAATGCCGTCCGCATTCCATGTAGGATCTCCTACTGCTTCCAATAATGCAGCTGAAATTACAAGTGTTATAGTTGCCGGGCTGGAATCTATGCTTCCCTGATTATCTCTTACAGTGAATGTGAATCTATCGTTACCAACAAATGTTCCGCTGGGATCATAAGTAAGCATTGCTGCCTGCGTTGGTGTTAATGTCTGGTTTGTTCGTAATGGGATACCTGATAAAGCCAAAACACCGTGAACGGGTAAACTTAATATTGTGTAACTAACGATAGTTCCGTCAACATCTGATGCCGTTAATTTATCGATAGATGTTGCGCCGGATGTAGATAAAATTGCCGCATTTACATGATCAGCTGCAACCGGATTATCATTAACAGCCTTAACTGTAATGAGTTGGTTTGCTGTTGCGGTTCCGCCATTTCCGTCACTGATTATATAAGGAAAACTGATGGGCGTAGCCGAATTATAGTTAACATCCGGCGTAAAAGTAATCACACCAGCTACTACGTTTACTTTGGCATTTGGTACAATTATCATTTGGTCAACACCTGTTAAAACTGTTCCGTTAATTGAAGTGATAGTCAATGTATCACCATCAGGATCTGAATCAAGATTTAATGGGTTCAATGTTACCGTTTCATCTTCTGCAATTGTATAAATATCGTCTACGGCAACCGGATTATCATTGACAGCCGTAACCGTAATAAGCTGGTTTGCCGTAGCAGTTCCTCCATTTCCATCGCTTATTGCATACGGAATGCTTATGGCTGTAGCCGAATTAAAGTTTTTATCGGGTGTAAAAGTAATTACACCTGCACCCGATATATTTACGATACCGTGCGTTACGGGAATAACTTGTACTGAACTTGTTAATGTCGTTCCATTAATGGATGTAACAATCAAAGTGTTGCCATCAAGATCGGAATCAAGATTTAATGGGTTTAATGTTACCGTTGCATCTTCTGTAATGATATAAATATCATCAACAGCAACGGGATTATCGTTGACAGCCGTAACGGTAATATGCATGTTTGCTGTAGCAGTACCTCCTTTCCCATCGCTTATTGAATAAGGAATTCTAATGGCTACAGGTGAATTAAAATTTGCATCAGGTGTAAAAGTAATAACACCTGTAGAAGCTATATTTACGGTTCCATTCGCTACAGTAATCAACTGTGCCGTTCCGGTTAAAGCCGTTCCGTTGATAGACGTAATGTTTAATGTGTCGCCATCAGAATCTGAATCAAGATTTAAGGGATTTAGTAGCAATGTAGCATCTTCTGCAACTGTATAAATATCATCAACTGCTACTGGCGCATGATTGATAGAAACAGAACTAGAATTATCTAAAAGGCTTGGATCATGCTCTGCTCCTTTTATACTTGCTGTATTGTTATAATCACCTGTAGCGTTCACTCTTGCAACGATATTTAGTACTGCAGTAGCTCCGTTGGCAAGACCACCGATAACCCAGTTTGGTGATGACCAGGTTCCTGTTGAAGGCGTTGCACTAACAAAGGTGTAACCAGAAGGAAGAACATCTATTACAGAAACTCTCGTTGCAGCGCTTGGCCCTGCGTTAGAAGCAGTGATGGTAAATCTAATGTTCTCCCCAACATTCGGCATGCTATTGCTAATGGTTTTCGCTATCGAAAGATTGCTCTGAACTGTGGGTCTGACGGTTGATGTATTATTTGCCATATTAGTATCAGGATCATTGGCAGTAATGGTAGCTGTATTAGCATATGTTCCTGAAGCTTTAACTGTTGCAACAATTTCAAGTGTTGCAGCTTCTCCGTTGGAAAGGTTACCAATATTCCAGTTTGGCGGTGACCATGTCCCAATAGAAGGATTTGCACTAACAAAGACATAACCCGATGGAAGCACATCTTTTACAATCACTCCAGTAGTTTTATAGGGGCCATTATTTTTTGCTTCTATTGTAAAAACACTAGTACTGCCGATACTTGGATTAAGATTATCCACTGTTTTTGTAACCTCCAAATCCAACGGACAAATTGTACTATCAAAACTTTTAGACACCAATGATGTGCCTCCACAAGAAGTAGTTACTAAATATTGAACCATAACAGTTCCCGCTGCGGTAAAACTTAGTGTATTTCCTGTCAGCTTTCCCGGACCGCTTCGTATAGTTAATTTACCTCCTGCAGGAGTTGGATCTAATAAAACAGGATCATTAACACAATATTTCATATCAGGTCCTGTTCCTGCAGTAAGAGGCTGAATAATAGGAAGTGACTCTACACCACAAATTTGTACCGGAGCTGTAGCAAAAGTGTAACTTAATTCATTTGTATTTATATTACTGCCATCGCCCATACTTCCATGATACCTATGTCCTACATATCCAAATTTAGCTTCACAATTTTTAACAACCATTGAGGTATGACCACCGGTTTCTACCGCCAGGATCTGATCTGTGTCTTTTAAACCGTTAGGAGTAAAAGGATTTGTGGTAGCACCTGAAGCTCCAAGTAACAAGCCATTATTTCCAAATGCGTAAATGCTTTTCCGATTATTAATCACATTTATGGCGCCATATTGACTGTCATGTTCCTGAGGGCTGAACCATTTAATATCATTCATCACGCGACCTGTTGCAGATGAATACCTGGGTTGTACCCACGATAATCTGTCAGTAATTGTCCAATCTCCGAGTTCGCTATTAGAATTTTCACCTACGCTATATAAATTACCGTCTCTTGCTAAAATAAAATACGATCTTGCTGTCCCGTTTCCCGTCGAACCAATCATTTTTGGAGTTGCATTCACAGGAAGAGTCATCTGTATAGCTGTCTGCTGACTTGGAATGACAGCCGAGCCATTTCCCAATAATACATTATTACCCCATACATATACACTACCGTCTGACTTCAATGCCATAAGTCCATCACTATTTCCTCTACAGGCAACGATGTCTGTCAAAAATGGATTTCCGGTATTTGAAGTTGTTACTTTGTACCACGTAACAGAATTTCCTCTTCCTCCATTACCTCTTACAGTTGCGGTTTGTGAAAGTACAAATACATCTCCACTACAAGTTGTTATAGCTAATGTTTTGTAAGTCGCAAACATCATTTTAACATCCTGAGGATTTACATCAGTTGGCAGACCATTTGAGTTACCATTTATAGTAAGTTTTTGAAAATTTGTGCTTGAGGTAATTGTATTACTAATAACGGTTCCTTCTGTTGACCATGCATACAATCCATCAGTTGCTAAAAGAATACCCTGAATATTGCCGGTAGAATTACTTCCCAAAGCAACCTTTAAGGGGATACCTGTTAATGCCGGAAAGTTTGATTTATTTATCGTTAGCGGTGCTAATACATCTGTAGAGCCATTATTTGCAATTTTTTCTCCCCAGACCTGGAAAGAACCATCAGAAGTTCTTACAACTGTGGTGTGAAAACTTGAGACAAAATTATCATATTCTATTGTTGCAGCATCGTTATTTGACTCACTTCCAAAATTAGATAAATTAACATTTGGACATCCTACAACCGGTGTCGCACATTGACTGCGCGCAATTTGATTGAATATAAAAACAAAAACGAAGCATATTACTTTTTTAAAGTTCAGGCTTATATCTAGGGGAAAATGGCGTATTGGCATAATTTTCGGATTATTTTTATCTGGGGAAATTAGATAATCGTTAGTTATTGGCTTTATATAAGAATAAAGTTACAACTTTTAAAATTTGCTGTATTTACAGTTAACCATTTTGCAATTACATAATTGCCAGTTAAGTATCTATTTTCGCTAATAAAAACAAACAATTAAGTAAAAACCCGAAAAAAAAGAACCCATATATATCGCGAAATTTGAAGCGATATATATGAGCTATAACAATTTTAGGAGAATGAAAAGGTTATCTTTTGGAAGAAAACCTGGTATACAACCTTTGGATTGGTCTCCAAAAATTCACTTCGATTGTAAGTTGATACCCTTTGTTTAATTATGTTTTTTGGTTTATTTATTTCAGGATTGAGTAATGCTCGCCAAATTTTTCTTTAAACCTACGGCTCATAGATACTGTTTTACCAGATAATAATTCGATATGACTGTCTGAAATATGGATTCTTTTTATCACATTCAAATTTACCATATGATTGCGGTGTATTTGTATAAACTGTTTATCGGGCAGCTTTTGCTGAATTTGTTTTAGAGATATTTCAACCAGAAAGGATTCATCTTTCGTGATAATCGAAGTGTATTTTCCTTCCACATAAATATATTCTATGCAATTGAAAGATACTTTTACCAAAGTGTCTCTTTTCTTGATCAGAAAAAAACCATCCATTAAAATGGCACCGGATTGACTGCCCGAAAAGACACCCTGCATGCCCATAAACTTCTCAATGGCAAGCTCAATAGCGAACTCTAATTCGAGAACATTAAAAGGTTTGATCAAATAACAATATGGGTTTGTAATTCTGGCCAGTTCAAAAGTTTTTCTGTCTATAGCGCTTGTTAAAAAAGCGAAAGGTTTTAATGTAAATTGATTTTCATTTATTCGCTGGGCAAATACAATTCCGTCTGGTTTACCGTTCAGGTATACATCTATAATTACAATATCAGGCTTTTGAGCATAATAATAACCTAATGCATCTTTTAAATTATTGGCTATAGCCGTAACTTCATATCCTCTTTCTTCAAGTGCTTCTTTTAGAGATTGTGCCTGCAAGGCCTCATCTTCTATAATTAGTATTCTTATTTTCATAATATTTTATCTTTTGAATGTTATAAATGCGCACATTAACATACCCTTTATTGCTTTTAAAACTGCCTAAAAATTCCGGCTAATTAAAAAAGTTCAAAAAGTATAGTTCAATGCCTCGATCCGATCTATTTTGGACGCAGGATTTTTAAGGCCGATTTTTAAATGATTATAAATCAGCACACAAAAATTCCTCACCAAAACTGTTGACGAGATTAAAAAGTAAATAGTATCAAGAGGAAAGTCTGTTGAAGAATCTCAAACAGAAAATGAAATTAAGCATTAAAAAACCGGGGAAAAATCACTAACAATCTCCTGAAAAAAATTATAGCGTTACAATTTAATAACAACCTGTATTATTTTTTCAGGAAATTGGTATAGATCTATAATTGAAATAACATCTAACATTATAAGACTATAAATTTCGTATTTAGTTCTAAATAAAGTATTATTTCAAAATTCAATAGTATACTATTAAAAATTAAACAACTAATTTCAATTTCAGTATCTCATTATAGAATGAAATAGCGAGCCTCGAAAGTTTCCTCTTTTCATGTCTTTATTGATCATAAATTAATATAAATGAGAAATTACACTTTTAAAATTTCTATAATATGTGACTGTAATTCCTTTATTGACTCTCAATCAATTTTATTAATAAAAAGGACGCGGCAAACAAATAAAGTTGATCATAACGACAGGGATTTTTTTTGCAGTTTTTGTTTTTAAGCGCAAACAATAACGGCTCTCAATTGCCCTGACTACTCTACTTTTATAATACTGATCTGATTGTGATACAGTATTTAAAAAAGTAATCTGGCTCAAATCCTTCATTTTTCTTGTGGATTTCTGAACCCTTTTTTCAACACTAATTTCTTTAATAGTCATAATTGCGATTTATTTTGGGGTTATACAATGAATCAAAAATAAGAAATAAAATCTTACATAATTAAGATTAAACCGTTCATAACTAAATCTTTACCACTCGTACCTTTAAACCGAAAAATTCTGTTAACCGGAAGTAATATTGTCATGTAAATAATTGATAATCAATTTATCAAATAAAAAAAAGGAATATGAAACCATCTATTAATGAAATCCAGTCTGTTCTTACCAAAAAAGGATATACTTTTTTTGACCTGAACAAACCTTATAATATAAACATTATAGGGATTAGAAGTAAAAATGTAATCGCCAACTCTTTTGATGATACATTGTGTTTAATCTTTAGCGATGACAGTCTTAGTCCGCAAATATTCAGTTTTGCCGTAACCACAGATCCCGGACTATTTTGGCTAAAAAATCCATTAAATGTAAACGGCACTGCCATTTTAGTGCCGGGCCAGTACAAAGGATCCCATCAAATTGGACTGCACAAAGGACAATATGAAGCATTGGTACAAAAAGGGCCCGTAAAAGTGTGGAGAGATGCCAACAAAGATGGCAAGCTGGAGTTTTCAGGACCACAGCACGAAGGTATTTTCGGGATTAATATCCATCGCAGTAATCCGGACACTGAATCTCAAGCGGTTGAAAAATGGTCTGCCGGATGCACCGTTTTCAAAAAAGTCGCCGATTTTAAATTCTTTATGGATATCTGCAACAAATCAAAAGGTCATTACGGCAATTCTTTCACTTACACCTTACTGGAAGAAGATGACTTTATCACCAAGTAATAACATTTAAAATATTTAATTATGAACATTGGAGATCAATTTAAGGGACTTCCTATGGAAGACCTTATCGGTGGACCGTTATCAGCAGCTGTAAAATCAAATACAGATTTAGCGAAAGCTACTGCAGCGTTTATTAACGACATCGGTTTTGAAAAAGTAAAAGACGCAGAAGGAATAATTGTTCCGGGTCCTGCGCGAATGGTAGATTTTGTTTTTGAACGCCCCGGGCTGGATAAAGAAGGAAATGCTACCGTGGAAGAGGTTAAAATGAAGGTACCGATGCTTGCCATCGTACCGATCCCTAACCTACAAGTAGATTTGGTAGATATCACTTTTGACATGGAGGTTAAAAGCTCTACAAAATCTGTTGAGTCATCTTCTTCTAAAGGAGAATTTAGTGCCTCAATGAGCGCAAAAATTGCCTTCTTTTCAATCAATGCGAGCGTTTCGGGTTCTATTTCATCAAGCAAAGAAAACACCCGCTCGACAGATCACTCTGCTAAATATCATGTCGAGGTAAAAGCCACTAATCATGGTTTGCCCGAAGGTTTGGCAAGAGTGCTTGACATTATGAATGATGCCGCAAAACCACGTCAGATTATGGCTTATAAACCAAATGCTAACGGCGAAATTGAAAGAGGCGAAGATGGTAAACCAAAAGAACAAGGCAAACTTGTTAGTGCAGACGGAAGCGAAACAACTCCACCTGCAGAAAAAAAGGATTAGTAAATTGATTAAGTAATCTAACACCAATTGTATGCTACCGGATAATTCACAAAAGATCACTATCGCAGATATACGATATATAAAAAAAATAACCATAGGTTCTATCAATCCAAGTGCACCTTTTACTGAAGAAATGCGGGAAGATCAATTGGTGTTGCTTAACAAATGCCTTTCACAGCACCCTAAAGGAACGATAATAGGCAAAGATATTTCTATTGGAAGTTTCAAGCTTGGTGAGCACGAACTCAACATGCAAAGCACAACCTATCATGTAGGTTTTACGAGAAAGCCATATTGGCTGGATGAAAAATAATAAAAAAAAGAAACCATGGCACAACAAAGATTTGACCATTTATTACAGGCTATCCATAGTGCAGTCTTGAAAGCTCAGGAATTAACCGAGGAGCAGCATATCATGCAAATCGCAAAATATTTTGACGAAGATGGAAAACCACTTGTACAAGAACTTCATGTACCAACCCTTGATCCTGATGATGATCCTAACGTAATGACAACACTAAGTGTTCCTTTATTAAGTCTTTTGCCGCCATCGGCAATCAAGATTAAAGAACTCAAACTAAAGTTTAAAGTTGGTTTGGGCAAAATTAAGATAGAACAAGATAGTAAAAATGGGCCAAGTCTGGATGTTGACATGGGCGGCGGCGGCGGAATTTTTGGAAAAAAACAAGCTACTGCAAAGGTTGAAATTACATTTGAAGCCGGAGATCCGTCAGAATCTTTTTTAAGGATTAATGACTATCTGGTAAAAAGTGTAGTATAACATTCATTATTAACTTTTAAATATAAATATTATGGCACTTAATTTTAGACCAGGATGGAATGCAGCCATTCCACTTACTGTAGCACGTCACGGAGAATATCAGGCTTTTCTTGATACATTGACAACATTATTGATCGAACAGGCATTTAGTGAAGCTAACTCTCATTTTGCAGATCCTGTAGCAGCAGATTTTATCAGAACTGCGGTAGCTTCGAGCACACAAGTTTACACAATTGAGCAAGGTACGCATCAACCGGAAGATTTAGTTCATGGCGGATTTTGTCTTCACTTTACAGGAAGAAATGCAGCTAATAGGGCATTCCACTTTTACGTTACTCAAAACCCAGACGGAACGCCAAGAATCTTCGAGATTACTTATGTTTCAAATGGACAAATTAGAAGCTGTACAAGAACTTAGTTGTTTCAGCATTAAAATTTAAAAACTCCTGCGGGAGTTCCTCAAAAAAACATCCGGATGTGTAAGAGGTTATCACGAATTTATTCATTAGAATGTAATGTTCATCAAAGTTTAATCAACAAAGTTAACAGGCTAACATTAGATGATAATGCTATTAACCTTAATGAGTTAGCAAAAAACTAGTTTTCATTTAAAATCATTTATCATGAAAAAACAGATTGCATTAATTTGCCTGGCCCTGCTATGTCTTGTTCCAAAATTAATGGCTCAAAAAACATGGACACTTAAAGAGTGTATTGCCTACGGCAGGAAACGTAGTTTTAAGGCCGAAGAAAATACAATACTAAATGCGACTTACTTAGAAGATAAAAAAAATATTGAAGCCTTATATCTTCCTCAATTTAATGCTGTACTAAATCCTTCCTATACAAAAATTCCGGGGACTTATTTGTCGCAATTTAGTTTTGGGTTAGAAACTAATACCATTATTTATTCAGGATCCCGAAAAAAACAGGAGCTTGAAAAAGCCAATATGATAGTTATACAAAGTGAATACAATATTGCCATTGACCAAAATGATATTGAACTGCAGGTTTTGTATGCTTACACAGATGCACTTTCAAAAAAAGAGCAATTTCTGGTTGCTGTTAGATTTTATCAAAAAGCCTTGGAATTGCGTTATGAGGTATCTGATAAAAACTCATTTACCAATACAAATGAAACATTTTTTGAAGCAATGCTACAACAAGACTGGCATGAAATAGAATCGTTAAGTCTGCAATACGAACTGGCATTATTAAAAATCAGGCAGCTCATCAATATTGACAATTCACCTGATTTTGATATTGAAGAGATTCCCCTTTTTGCCCCAACCAATACAGCACTTACAGATGCATTTCCTAAAGCTATTCTGGCCGATCCCGAAATAAGCAGTAATCAATTAGAGGTGGGTATTGCAGCAAAAAATATTGCTATTGCAAAAAGCTTTCTTGCTCCTGTAATAAGTTTTCAGGGAAGCTTTTTTTATACTTTAAATAATAACAACAATTTGTCTGGAATTCAGAATTACTTAGGGTTACGTGTTGCCATTCCTATACTCAATACAAAAGGTCAAAACGCAAATATCCAGCGTGCTTTTATCAATTTTAATTACCGAAAAACACAGCTCGAAAATCAAAAAAAGACCTTATGCAACACCGTGGATTTTATTATTAATGAGTTGAAAAATAAAGAAATTGTTTATCAAAATATACTCAGCACATTGGATAAAACCACGCTTTTATTGAACGAAAGTACAAAGAATTTAGAAGCCGGAAATACTCCTTACGAAGCTTATTTAATAATACGAAACTGGAACAGGCAAAATGCGCTGCAAGCTGTTGTGCTTAAATACGAAACGATCACCCAGGCAAAGCTTCTTGACTTTTATACAGGAAAAACTTTATAACGACTAAAACTAAGATTATGAATGCAATATTTGATAAAGTAAAAAATCGTTCGGCCTATACTTCTGAAATTCCTGAGTCACCAACAGAAAGTACTCCTCAGGAGATTGTAATCGAAAAGCCTATTGAGGAAGATGCTTTTATTCCGGTTGAAGTTAAACCTGTAACAGCAAATATCAAAACAGCTTTTGAAACTCTCATCGAAAAAGAGATTGAAACAATGCTGCAATTCAATATTAGAAAAGGAAAAAAAATAGCATCGGAAATTGGCTCATTGGCCGAAACCAAAAAACTATCTCATAAAATAGTTTTGCACGAAATGCTAAAAGAAGCTATACACCCCGTGACACCAAAAAGTATACATTATATCAATCAATACCGGAATAAATTGAATGCAAGGGTTGTTTTATTAAGAATAAAAATAGTGCGTCAATTTATGGTAATTGCGATAATTAGTACTCTCCTTACGAGCTTAGGATATGTTATAATTGAATCCGGGATTTTTACAGACAAATACATTTTTACAGATACTGCTTTATTTATCATAGATCAACTTTATGTAATAGCTACGGCTTTTCTGGGTGCCATGTTATACTTCTTTCCAAAATTGCTAAAACAAATAGACAACAGCACTTTAACAGCTCATAAAATTCCGTTTTGCTGGATGGCGATTTTACTTGGCAGTATAAGTGCAATACTATTGATCCATACAAAAATATTTGCGCCCTATCTTATAGATGATACACTTCTGCATAACCTATTTATTGCTGTAGCCTGTGTTTTTATCGCTGATATTCTTTATGGTAACATTCAGGCAATTGCACAACTATAATTTTAGTCAATTAAGTCGTTGGGTGTAATTATTTTTTAACACATAGAAACATAGAATTATTGAACTCAAAAAAGGCGTTTCACTTGTATTAATCCCGATAGCTATCGGGACTATGTGTGAGAAACAAGTTTCTTTTGGATTTACTTTTTCAAAATCATAAAATCTATGTTTCTATGTGTTTAATTAATTTTTCAAGGATTAAACCCAACGGATTAAATTAACCATAACAGTTTTGAAAAGCTAGATTTTCTTTAACGAAAATCACTTTTTAAGATCTTAATTCCATATTCTCATGAAAAAGAATAATCATTTACCAAACACCTTTCCCGAAAAAGGAAACAAGGCAGCAAAAGTCTATAACAAAATTTGTTTAGAACTTGCTATGGATGGAAACGTGCATCTTGATCTTGGCAGTTTTAGTACCACTATAATGAATTCCTATGCAGATAAACTTATTATAGAACAATTAGGAAAAAATTTTATTGATTATGGCGAATACGGACAAACCAAAAAAATTCACGATCGAATTATTGCCATACTTTCAGGATTATTAAATGCGCCCAATAGCAAATCTATCAATGGAACAGCAACTCTTGGATCTTCAGAAGCAATACATCTTGCTTTACTTTCACACAAGTGGAACTGGAAAAAAAGACAGCAATCCTTAAACCTAAACACAACAAAACCGAATATCGTTTACACTAGTAATGCTCATGTTTGTTGGGATAAATTTGCTTTATATTTTGATGTCGAACCAAGAAAAATTGCTATCTCCTCTTTACACGCCTATCCTATGGATGAAATCCTGAAAAACATAGACGAAAACACCATTTGCGTAGGCGCTATTGCAGGAAATACCTATACAGGAAGCATTGACCCTATCGAGGAATTAAATACCAAAATACTGGAAATCAATTCACAAAACAATTGGGACGTGGGTATACATGTAGATGCGGCCATTAGTGGGTTTGTGCTTCCTTTTTTAAAATCGCAAGAAATGCAATGGGATTTTAGGCTGTCTTTGGTTCGAAGTATCAACCTTTCCGGACACAAATTCGGGTTGGTATATCCCGGAATTGGCTGGCTCATTTTCAGGGATGCGTTTTTTTTACCCAAAGATTTAATTTTTTCTTCCCATTATTTGGGAAAACAAATAGAAACCTACACACTAAACTATTCTAAAGGAGCTTCAATGATTCTGGCCCAATATTTTTCGATACATCAACATGGTACTTTCGGTTATAAAAAAATAATCAGAAGTTGCTGCAACACGGCTGAAATCATCAGAGAAAGACTGAGACAATCTAATTACTTTGAAATTGTAGATGAGGGAATTTTACCAGTTGTGGTTTTTAAATTAAAAACGACGGGTTCAGTTGATCTTTATAAATTTCAATTACACCTTAAAGCAAAAAACTGGATGCTACCCCTTTATGCAATTCCTGGGAATTTTGAACCCAACAAACTTATGCGGATAGTGGTAAAAGGAAATTTTAATCCTGCCATGGCAACACAATTATGCGATGATCTCATTAGTGTATTTCAAAAATTAAACAATTATCGTTTATGAAACAGTTTTACTATCTCCTACTGCTCTTTTTGGTATCAACATATGCTGTAGCGGCAAAATTGCCTAAAGAAAACCAAAAGTATTCAAAACCATTGGTGGTTACCGTATCGATTCATCTTAATAAAATCTACGATATCAATTCGGTACACAAAACCTATGTAATAGACGCCTATTTAGTCGTTTCATGGCAGGATACATCTGTTCCGGATTGGATATATGGAAATAACAAAACCAAAATCATCTACGAAAATGAAAAATTTCCCGAAACTATCCTGGTTCCCTCATTCGAATTTATTAATATTCTGGGCAATCGGGACATCATTAATAAGCAATTAATAGTTAATCCTGATAAAACTTTAATTTACAACGAACGTTTTCACGGAAGATTTACATCTAATATGGATTTTCATAAGTATCCAAATGATAAACAATGCTTTATGATACAATTGGAAGCTTTTTCGATGGAAAAAAAAGATCTTGTTTTTATCAATCCACAACTTTTTCCAAAAGTATTGGATGAATCCTATATTGAAGAATGGAAAATTTTGGGCAAAAAAGATTACGTCAATCAAATGGTTTATAATCATCTGAGTACAAATAAAAAAGGGGAAGTATTTTCACGCTGTAATTTTGAGATTTATGCGCAGCGAAAATTAGAATATTACATCTGGAAAGTAATGTTGCCTATCGGTATTCTTGTTGTTGCCTCCTGGCTGGTTTTTTGGGTTAAGGATTTTGCAAACCAGTTAAATATTTCTTTTACACTGATGTTAACCATGGTAACTTTTAATTTTTATACTTCCTCATTATTACCCACATTACCTTATAATACTTTTATAGAACTGATAATTATATCAGGCTATATATTTATATTTCTAACCTTAATAGCGATAATTTTCACTTATGCCTATTCTAAAAATGACAAGACAACGTATAGAATCAATACGTTTTTTAAATTATTTTTTCCCTTGCTTTACATCTGTTACATTACGATCTGCATATTTGTTATCTTTTTTTGAAAGCCCTTATAACTTTGGCGAAAAGCCCGTAAACATAAAATAACCTCCAAAATCAGAATAACTTTGGAGGTTTGTAATTGAGATAAATGCTGATACGCCCGATTTATTTCCTCATTTATTAGAAATATTTGGCATTGCTTCAAATTGCCATTTGATATATTATTTCAAATTATCTTTAAAGAATTTTTCTAATTTATCAAAAGGAATCATATTCACTTTATCATACAAATCAACGTGAACTGCATTTGGGATAATAATTAATTCTTTTGGTTCATTTGCCACTTTAAAAATATCTTCGCTAAAATATCTTGAGTGCGCATTTTCTCCTGCGATTAAAAGCATCGGTCTTGGCGAAATTTCTTTGACATAACTTAGTATTGGCATATTCATAAAAGATATTGGATTTGTCACCAACCAGGCTCCGTTTGAGTTCACAGAGTTAGCCTGAAAACCACGTGGTGTTCTGTAATAATCAAAATATTCTTTTATAAATTGTGGCTCATCGCCTTTCAAAGTTTCCGGTAAGTTTCTTGGACCAGCTGCCGGTTTTCCGTTTTCTGCATCTTTCCAACGCTGCTCACCAGATTTTCCAATGTTTTGGTTCTTTGTTCCAGAGTTACTGAATCATTATAACCCTTCGACATTACTCTGGTCATATCATACAAACTTGTTACAGCAACCGCTTTCACTCGTTTGTCAATTGCAGTTGCATTTAAAGCAAAACCGCCAAAACCACAAATCCCGATAATACCAATTTTATTTCTATCCACTATTTTTTGCAATCCCAAAAAATCAATAGCGGCACTAAAATCTTCCGTATTAATTTCCGGAGAAGCGACATTTCGTGGTTCGCCACTACTTTCACCTGTATAAGACGGGTCGAATGCTACAACAGCAAAACCACGTTCGGCCATGATATTGGCGTATAATCCTGATGATTGTTGTTTTACAGCTCCAAAAGGCCCGCTAATTGCTAACGCAGCTAATTTTGTGTTTCCTACATTCTTCGGAAGATATAAATCTGCACTCAAAGTAATACCATAACGATTTTTGAAACTTACTTTTTGACGGGTTACTTTATCGCTTAATTTGAAAGTATAATGTTCTTTGGATGTATTCATTTTTTCTGAATTTGATTTTTTGTCTTGAGAAAATGCTTGCCCTGTTAAAAGAAGCATCATTGTAATAATCAATGTTTTTTTCATTTTATTAAATTAAATTGTTTTTAAAAATTTTGCAGGAATTCCGCCTATGATGGTATTATCGGGAACATCTTTAGAAACTACTGCTCCTGCTGCTACAACTGAATTTTCGCCAATCGTTACGCCCGGCAAAATGGTAGCATTGGCACCAATCCAGGCGTTTTTTTTGATGAGAATTGGTTTTGGAATTAAAGAATGTCTGTTTTCGATAGAAGTTGGATGACCTTCGGAAAGCAAACTTACTTTCGGAGCTATTAATACATTTTCTTCAATGGTAATTCCGCCCAAATCAAGAAAAACGCAATCGAAGTTGATGAATACATTTTTACCGATTTTGGTATTTCTTCCATAATTGATATATAGCGGTGTAAATACAGTTACACTTTCATCAATCTCAGTAGCTGTGATTTGACTTAAAAAATTTATGATTTCATCAGGATCTGATGAATTATTCATTTGAAGCAATAATTTCTTTGTAGCAAAAGAAGCTTCGCGCATTTTATAGGCATCTTTATCTGCTGTCGAAATGATTTCTCCATTTCTTAATCGGTCGAATATTGTTTGCATATCTTTAATATTTAAAACACAAAATTAAAGACAAAGCCTCGCAGTGACTTTACTGCGAGGCTCAAAGAATCTTTCTGACAAGCTCAATAATTTTTTGTTTCGATAATCAGATGGGGGAAAATTAAAAGATAAAAAAGCCTAAACTTCCGTTGGCGAAATTCCGTATTGTTTTTTAAATGCGGTTGAAAAATGAGACGGGTTTTTAAAACCAACCTCGATATAAACGTCTTGTACTTTTCTGCCTTCTTCCTTTAGTTTTATGTAAGCCATTTCCAAACGTTTTTTTATGAGCCATTTTTGGGGTGTGAGGTTACTTATTTTTTTAAAATCTCTTTTAAAAGTAGCCAGGCTTCGTCCTGTAAACGAAGCAATTTGCTCCATTGAAAGTTCCTGATTATAGTTTTCATTGAGAAATTCCAAAAGGTCAATTTTCCAGGGTTCAGCAAAGTCAAAAAGTATTGGATAAAGCTGTTCACTGCTGTTTAGCAAAGCATAAATTCCTTCCAGTAATTTTAAATGTGTAACACCTTCCGTTGGTTTTACATTGCTGTCAAAATAAGGAGTAAGCGATTGAAATAAACTTTCTATTGCGGGAGTTGTATCTAATTTAAAAACCGTTTGATCGGTAACTTTTACAACTTTAGGAATTTCAGATTTATTCATTTTGTTGTAAAAATCACGTAAAATATTTCGCTTAAAAGTCAATGAAATCCCTTTATATAAATCTTCGCCTTTGCTGTTTTTATACATTTTCAACCGATGATCTCTTCGGATAAAAGCACAATCGCCTGCCTGTAATATTATTTTTTCGTTTCTGTCTTCTATAATCTGTTCGCCTGAATACAAATAAACCAAAACATGCTCTGGCGTGGCGTGAATACACTTTTCGCTATAATCACTAAAGCAGGACAAGAATATGCCCGAATAGCTTAATGTTTTTAATTTATCGTCTTCCTGTACGTCCATGATTTCTGATACTGTATTACTAACATACAAAATTAAAATTTATATTTTGGTATCGCTTTGTTGTGAGGTTCATTTAATCTTTCTGTAAGGCTCAATTCGATTACTGGCAGTAACTCAAAAGCAGTTCTAAACGAAACCTAAAAAAGAGCTGTTGGCAAAAACAGCTCTTTTAGGGTTTCTCAAATGATGTACAAGCTTACTAATTCAAATACTTCTAAAATAATAATGTTTGAAAAACCAATATTGTATTCTTTTATTTTTTAAAGTTTCCTATTCCTTCTTTTAACCAATTCATATAAAATTGAATATCCGGATTATATGCCGTTGGCTGATTTAGGGATTCTCCGTTATGATCTGTTAAAACATAATAAGGCTGGGCATTGGTTTTGTATTTCAGGATTTGAAATTCACTCCATTTCTGTCCGATATATTTTAATTTTTTACCTGTTATTTTTGACACAATCTGCTCGTTTTCTGCAAGTGGTCTTTTATCATCTACGTATAACGAAATTAGAACGACATCATTTTTTAACTGTGTTAAAACCTTCGGATCCGGCCAAACGCGCTCTTCCATTTTACGGCAATTAACACAAGCATATCCTGTAAAATCAATCATCACGGGTTTATTTACTTTTTTGGCGTAGGCCAAACCGGTTTCATAATCGTGAAAAGTCGTGATTCCGTTTGGACCGCTTTCTGCGCCTTCGGGCAATAACTCTTTTGTATCATTTGAAACCGCCGTGTTTCCAAAGCCATTTGGCGATTCGCTATATTGTTTTGCCGGAGGAAAACCGCTGATATATTGCAACGGAGCACCCCAAAGTCCCGGAATTAAATACACTACAAAAGCCAGAACTGCAATTCCTAAACTCAATCTTCCAACGGAAAGATGCGTTATTGGTGAATCATGCGATAATTGGATTTTTCCAAATAAATACAAAGCCAAAACAAGGAAAATCGCGATCCAGATAGCCAGAAAAACTTCTCTTTCTAGTAAATGCAATTGCAGCACCAAATCGGCATTGGATAAAAATTTAAAGGCTAAAGCCAATTCTAAAAAGCCTAAAACTACTTTAACCGAATTTAACCAACCGCCTGATTTTGGAAGTGAATTCATCCAGCCCGGAAAAGCAGCAAAAAGTGTAAAAGGCAAAGCAATAGCCAATGAAAATCCAAACATTCCGATAATGGGAGCCAAACCGCCCTGACTTGCTGACTGCACTAATAATGTGCCCACAATTGGTCCTGTACAGGAAAAAGAGACTATGGCTAATGCCAAAGCCATAAAAAAGATACCAATAATTCCGCTTTTTTGTGAATTATTATCGACTTTGGTCAGCCATGAACTTGGTAATACAATTTCGAAAGCGCCCAAAAAAGAAACAGCAAAAACAACCAATAATAAAAAGAATATCAAATTAAAAACAACATTGGTGGCCAGCGCATTCAACGCATCAGCACCAAAAATGGTAGTTACCAATGTTCCCAATGCTACATAAATAATAATGATAAACCAGCCGTACAGCAATGCATTTCGAATTCCGGCTGCTCTGGTTTTACTTTGTTTGGTAAAAAAACTAACCGTCATTGGGATCATCGGGAAAACGCAAGGCGTTAACAATGCTGCCAAACCTCCCAGAAAACTCAGTAGAAAAACACTCCAGATATTTTGTTCTTCCGTTGCGGGAACATTTTTTACGGCAACAACCGCTTTTTTAATTTCCGGTTTGATTGTATTTTCTTTTACAGTAGCTGTTTTAACTGTTGCAATTGTATCAGTATTTATGACTTTAGTTTCCGCAATTGTTTTTGTTTCTTCTTTTAAATCCCCTTTCGGAATTTCAAAAACAAATTCTCTTTCGGTTGGCGGTAAACAGCTTTGATCATTACAAACCATAAATTCTATGGTCGCATTTATCTTAAAAGCTTCATTTGTTTTTCGCTCTATTTTTTGTGTAAAAATGGCTTTGGTTTCAAAAAACTTAATGCGCATATTAAAAACCGGATCATCAACTTCATGTCCGTTTGGTTCTGTAACACCGCCTTTTACTATGTAATTTTTAGCTTTTTTAAATTTAAAACTTGTTGGCATTGGCCCGTTTGGCGGGACATTTTGAGAATAAATATGCCAGTTTTTTTCTATTTGGGTTGTAATACTTAATTCATAAGTATTACTATCTAACTCTTTTACAGCTGTTTTAAACGATACCGGATCGTAAATTTGAGCAGTAAGATTATGTATCGCCAAGAAAATTGCGATAAAGAGAATTAATTTTTTCATGATAAAGAAGAATTGTATTTTAGATTTTTCTGTCAGGCTGAGCGGAGTCGAAGCCCACGTGCCTATTGGAGCGCCCTTCGACTCCGCTCAGGGTGACAAAACGAGAGACTGTTACTTTTTATATCGGCTTAAAATCCATTTAGCGATATCGTCCAGAACTTCTGGAGCAAAAACTTCGTCTATTTCTTTGACTTCTTTCTGCGTACAAGTTGTACAATGCTGGTACATGTGATTTAATCCCGGATAAATTTTAGTCGTAAGATCCTTGGTTTTCAGGTGTTTTTTGAATGAATTTACATTTTCTACTGCCGGAACCTGAATGTCTTTGTCTCCATTTCCTATAAATACCGGAATTGTAATTTTGGGCAAATAATCTTCTGGATTATAATGAATAGTATATCGATACCATTTTTTATCAGCATCTCTTGCATATCGGTAGGTAAAAGTCTCATCACGTCTGTCTGAAAGCTGTATTTTTTTTAGCATAACCGAATCCTGCATTTTCATCCAGGCTTTTGTTTTTTCTTCAATAACAGGTTTTGCAGATTCAGCATCTTTTGTATTATAAACGGCTTTGAACAATATGTTGTACAGCTCCATTTGTTTTGCGACAACTTCCTCTGTAAAACCATAACTTTTAAGGATTGCCGAATTTTGCAAGTTCAGCATTTCAAGTCCGCTTACTCCTACTCCGGATAAGCTTATCATGAATTTTACATCTTTATTCCTCGAACTTACAATCGATGCAATCATACCTCCTTCGCTATGACCTATTAAACCGATATAAGATGCATCGATAGTTGGATCGTGTTTTAGGTAAGCAATTTCTTCCTCAATATCATCGGCAAAATCTCCGGTTGTAGCGATTTCAAAATCTCCTGTCGTTTTGCCAATTCCACGGTCGTCAACGCGCAAAGAAGCGATTCCGTTTTTTGCAAGATAATCTGCTAAAACGGTAAAAAATTCTCTTCCTACATAAGTATAATTACGATCGTGTTGTCCTGTTCCGGAAATTAAAACAGCAACAGGATATTTCTTTTTATTTTTCGGAAGTGTCAATGTTGCGCCATACGTCAGTTTGGTATTCTTCCCTGAAAAGGTAAAATCTTTCACTTCATACGGATATGGTTCTTGCGGATGCTGTGCAAAAAACAACGGTTTAATTTCATTTTGTTTCTTTAAAAAAATGGCTGCATTCAGAATCGAATAATTATTGAAAATCCCTGAAATTGCTGTTTTGTCCGGGTTGTATTTTCCTTTAAAAGTAAAACCAAACATTTCATTTTTAAAAGAAACACTATCCGAAACTACTTTTATGGCAACTTTAGATTTTATGTCTAATTCAGGAATAGTCAATAAAAGCGAATCTGTTTTGGTTTCGAAATCGCCTGAAACTATAATGCGGTACGAATGATATTGTCCCTGCCAGATGGTTTGCGAAAAACCAGTCTGACAGCACAATAACAAAATACTGAGATATAAAAAATTAACAATTTTCATTTTCTAACCTTTTTTTCTAAATTATTTTTTCTCAGCTTTTAAATATTCTATAATGATCGAAATTTCGTCGGCAAGTTCTGTTGGGCTTCCAAAATATCCATTAGACATCCATCTCAATTTTCCGTTTTGATCGATAATCATTTTTTCAGGAATTCCCGAAAACTGAAATACTTTTGCATACTTTTCATATACTTCGTCTAATTTTCCTGTTTTTGGATTTTTTCCATCATACAAAATCGTAAAATCAAAGTTTTTCTCTTTTATAAATGCCTGTGTTTGTGTTTTAAAATCTTTGATATATTCTTGAGTATCCACAAAATAGAAGCTTACATTAGGATCCTGTTTGTATTTTTCAACCGCCATTTGCATTCCCGGCATTGCATTTTTACAAGGTCCGCACCACATCGCCCAAAAATCAAGCACCACAATTTTTCCTTTGTGATCGGCTAATTTTACTTTACCACCTTTGCTGCTTTCTAATTCAAAGCCTTCAATTGGCTTATTGATAAGTTCTGCTATCAATTTGGTTTTGTGTTCCTGAATATTACTGTCTGATTTAAATGAGTTAAAATAGGCTTCAAAACCCGCCTCTTTTCCGCCTTCTTTTAAATAAATGGCTTTTAATGAAGCCAGCATTTCCGGAGTTGCTTTGTTTTCTCTAATACTGATAGCCAATAATTCTTTAGCGTCCAGCGTTTTACCTTCTCTTAAAAGCATTCTGGCATAAACTTCATTATACGAGGCATCTTTATAGCCATAAAAGGGCTTAATTTTATCTAAATACCTTCTTTCTAAATCGTAATTTTTAAAAATTTCCTGAAGTTTTGCATAGGTAAAATATTCCCTTGCTGCATAATTCAATGCCTGAGCCTGCCATTCTTTTGGAGATAATTTTTGAACAAAATCTTTCGGAACATACAATTCCCTGCTTTCCATTTCAGGAATGATGACATCGGCATATTTTTTTAATGTTTCTAAAGATGTTTTTTCGACTCCGTCCTCATTTCTGTTAAACGGAATTGAAATTAAATGCCACGAATAATCTAATACATTATAAAACGAAACTTTTTTTACGCTGTTAATTGCAAAGTCGTAATCTTTGTTTTTTACGATATAATTATAGGCGATTGCTTTAAATAATTTATCGTTGTAAAGATTTTCTGTTTCGGTAACAACATCCAGAAATTTTTCTTTTGGAAAGTTCTTTTCAAATTCTGTGTATTGTTTCACTTTTTTATCGAAATCTTTTTCCATAAACATTTTTTTGATTTCAATATCGCGAGCCAAAACCCCTTTTGGATATTTTTTCAAAAGTGCCTGTTGTACCGAGTCTATAAAAACTTTATTAGCTGTTGGTTCTAATAAATTCAATGTTCTGGTTACGTTATACTGATCCTGATTGTCTAATTCATTAGTAAGTACAAATCGAAGTTCTTTTTTAATACGAGGAGAAAAATCGCCGCCTCTTACAATCTGAGCCACTTTTAAGGCAGGATAAAAAATCTTTTTACGGCTTTCCGGATGGTATTGCAATTCGTAATTGACCCACATTACTGCCACAGAATCATTTTTAAAAGCTGCTTCGTCTACAATATTCGGAACATCATCTGCAAAAACTTTATTTCGCAGCATTCCCCAGCCAATATAAGCGCCTGGAGATTTTGGCAACATCCAGCTGTAAGTAGTCAGTCCGCCTTTATCTACTAAAGTATCCGAAGTAAAAACAAAAGTTACTAACGAAGCATGATCAGAAAGTTTAATTTTCGTCTGCCATTTTTTATCTGAATTTGCCTTCAGGTCAATATCCTTAATTTGCCATTTGAAATTATCGTAAGTATAAAGTCTTGCCGAAACTTCTTTTGCATTTTTTAAAACCGTTTGTGAAGGATCATATGTAATGGTTATTTCTTCTCCCGGATTTGGCTGTTCTGGCGAAACATCAAATGTTTTTAGTTGATCTTGCGCGTACATAGAAGCATTCGCAACTATAAAAAGTGCTAATAGTTTTAATATTTTCATTTTTTTTGATTTTATAAGCACGCCTATGTAGGTTTTTAGGCGTGCTGTATACTATTGAATTTTATTAATTTTGCTGTAAATCAGGGGCGTAATCAAAGTAGATTGCCGCAAAAGGAAATTGGTAACGGGCTCCGTTTGGTTCGATACTAAAAGTTTCATTTAAGTACGTGCGTGTAATGGTTTTAGCAAAACGAGGATCTTTATTTAAACGTTTCAAATCAGCCCATCTAAATCCGCCTCTTCCCATTAATTCTTTTCGGCGTTCGGCCAGAACTTTAATAAGTGCATCATTAGCATCAACGGCGGTTAAATCAGTATAATCTGCGGCTCTAAAACGACTTTTTCTTAAAGTATTAATCGTATTCATTGCTGCTGCGGCGCTTCCGGCTCTGGCTTCACATTCTGCTTTAATCACGTACATTTCAGGTACAGTTGGCCCTGCGTTACGTCCGTCTCCAGATAAAAGCTCTTTTGAGTAAGCTCTTCCCTGAGTAAGAGTTCCAAAAGTCATATCATTTAATGATCTGGTGTACAACTGGTATCTAAGATCGTTAGTGTCAAATGAATTTAATAACTCATCGCTGAAAGATAAAACCATCGGAGAATACATATAGGTACCTGATTCTTTAGCCAGTATATTTTCAGGATCCTGAAAAGTTCTCGGCCATGAGTAATCGCCCAGATTTTGATAATCTTCTAAGTTCAATAAGCTATTTTGCAAAGCCAATGCGGCTTCGGCACTTTGCTGTGCTTCTGCATAATTTCCCATATACAAATTGGCTCTTGCCAAAAGTGCAAAAGCAGAGGCTCTTGAAGGAAACCAAATGTTTCTTCCGGTTTGTACGGCTTTTAATCCTGATGTAGTAGCTTCTGTAAGATCTTTTATAATTTGATCATAAACTTGTTTTACAGATGCTCTTGTAATGTTTTCGGTTACTGTTGGCTCCGTTAATAGCGGAATTCCCGGATCTGTTGCAGCTGTTGCAGGATCATATGCTTTAGCAAATACATTTGCCAGAGTTAAAAAGATATAAGCTCGGTGTACCTGTGCTTCTCCTTTTATGGCCAAACGCTCGGCATCTGTACCATTTGTACTGGTCATTACCTCAGAAATAATTACGTTGCAGGTGTACAATGACATGTACAATGAATTCATATTACTGTCTGTTTCCCCTACCGGAATAATTTCATCAGCCCATTTATACGTTTGTACATAAGGTCTGTTGTAGGCAGAACCAGAATAATACTGCTCGAAATAAGCGGCATGATCATCACGCATTACAATATCATCCGAAGCCATATCTATTAAACCATATGTGCTGTTAAACGTGCTGGCTCCCTGAAGTAAATATCTGTAGTTTACTGTTTCTTTGGGAATTAGTTTCCCTTCGGTTTGTATGTCTACGTAATTATCACAACTTGTTAAAAGTGTTGATAAAATGCCTATATAAATTAAATATTTTTTCATCGTTGCAGCTTTTAAAAGTTAAAATTGAATCCCATTGAATACATTGCTGTTGGAGGTAATTTCATGGTATTTCCCGTATATGGCAGAAAATCAGGGTCTAAATCTTCTTTGTTTTTTCTCCAGATAATGCCCAGATTTCTTGCAGAACAAGTCAGTGAGGCGCTATTGATAAAAGTATTGGCAAACAATTCTGATAAATCATATTTCAATGAAACTTCCTTAAAACGAACATGGTCTCCATCAATTACACGGTTATCACTAAAAATATAGCGTCCGTAACTGTAGCCGGTCATTCCTCTAACACCGGGAACATTTGTAGTTGCTTCGTCTCCCGGATTTCTCCATCTCTGGTCGATTTCTGCCGTTAAATCATATCCGTTAAATGTTCCGTATCTGCTTACATAATTGCTAAATGCAGGCTTAAACAATACATAATCTAATTTATAGGTTGCTAAAAGATATAGGGAAAGTTTTTTATAACTTAAATTAGCACTTAAACTTCCGTAATATTTTGGTGTAGAACTTCCCATGTATTTCATGTCTTCAATATCAGTCAACAGTGTATTTGGCTGTACAATGTTTCCTTCTTTATCATACACCTGAGTTGCTCCCGAAGCATTTAAACCTGCATTTCTAAAAGCAAAAACACTCCCAGTTGGATATCCTACTAATGGTGCTGTACTTCCTGAACCGTTTAATATATTGCTAAAATTTGTAAATCTTGAATCGGTTACCTCATTTTCGTTGTAAGACGTTACCAAATTCAAATCAAAACCAAAATTTTTATTTTTAACTATAACAGCATTTAAATTCAAATCAATTCCATGCCCTTCTAAAGTTGATGCATTTCTCACTAACATACTATTTGGAGTACCGTAAAATGGCGAAACCGGAAATTCCATAATTAAATCCTTGCTGTCTTTTTTATAATATTCTACAGTTCCGTTTAAACGATAATTAAGAAGACTGAAATCTAAACCAAAATTCATGATTCCTGTTTTTTCCCAACGCAATGCTGGATTGGCTGCCGCCGAAACAAAAGCAAATGGTTGTTGTGATAATCTGTCAACATCTCCAAGAGAAATACTGGTAAAAGGAAAAGTATTCAAACTAATATTCCCGTTATATCCATAACTTGCCCTAAAAGCCAAATTATCAAAAAGGTTTACGCCTTTCATGAAATTTTCCTTTATGATATTCCATTTAAAACCTGTAGACCATAAAGGAGTTCTTCTGTAACTTTTATCTACACCAAAATTGTTATAGTCGTCCAATCGCGCACTTCCTGAAATGGTATATTTACCATCATAAGTATAAGCTGCATTACCATAATAAGACAAAAAGCGGCGGGTTGCATTTTTTAAGGTATTATTGTAACTAATGCCCTGAGCATAACCATAAATTGTGTTAGGCATAGTAGATGGAAGATCAATAGAAGTCTGAGCCGTATCATTGTAACCGAATAATGTTCCTGACTGATTTGATTCTTTCGTTTCTCTAAACTCAATACCGCCCATAACATCAACAGAATGTTTATCGGCCAAAAGCGTGTTATAAACTAGCTGTCCTCTGGCAGTATAACTGTCTTTACCAAATCTTGAACTTTGATTTATACCTCCTACCGGAACTCCATAAACAAGTTCGTTTGTGGCCGGATCAAGATAAGTATACTGGTTTACAAAATCTCTGGCAAAAAAAGTATTCGCATTAGATAATTTTCTATTGTCCAGATTAGAAGTTTCGATGTAATAGGCTCCAACTGCATCCAAACCTTTAAACAAAGGTGCCGTAACCGAAATATTGGCAGAGTAATTTCGCTCTTTTAAATTTGTATCTGCATTATTTAATTCATCAATATAATTGTAAGTCCACGGCAAATATCCTTGACTTTGAAGTCTTTGGGTATCTGCACTATAAAAACGTCTTTCGTATGAAACTGAATTTCCATTAGCATCTACAATTTGGTCGTATGGCAAATACGTTGTTAAAGACGAACCAAGCGGCATTAATCCTAAACCATTTTGATCATAATCAAAAATAGACCCTTTAAAACTTGTACTTACTTTTAAGTAATTAAACATTTTAAAATCCTGGTTTACAGTAAATGTCATACGTTTACCACCAGTACCAACGGCCTGCGTTTTTTCGTTAGAAAAAGAGGCCGATGTAAAATATGTATAATCATTTTCGCCTCCGCTAAAGGAAAAATCATAAGTATTAGATTCTGATGGACGCAAGAAATACTGACTAATCTGATCATAATTATTTCTGCCTCTTAAAATATCCAGTTGTGCATTTTTCTGGTCAGCAGTAATAGTTCCTCTTTTTTCCTGAAGCATGTATTCGACTCCCTCACTCACAGGTGTTGAATTAAAAAGACTAAAAGCCATTGCCGGATCTGTAATAATTCCTTTATCTACCAGTTCCTGCTCTAAATTTAAAACCTGAGAGGAGTTCATTAGTGGCAAGCGCGATAAAGAAGCTTTATCTGCAATAGCATAATTTTGAGAAGCACTAAATTTTGTTTTCCCTCTTTTTCCTTTTTTGGTTTCGATTACCATAACGCCATTTGCAGATCTTGCCCCATAGATTGAAGCCGCAGCAGCATCTTTTAAAAACGTAATTTTCTCGATATCTTTAGGATTTATCGTTCTGATATCCAATTCCGTTGGTGTTCCGTCTAAAATAATCAATGGCATACTGTTGGCGTTATAAGTCGACTGGCCTCTTATTCTAAAGTTGTAACTTCCCTTGCCCTGATTTTCGCCAAATAAGTTTCCGTATACAAATGAGTTATCAGAATCTAAAACGTCGATTGCCAAACCCGCAACCTGACCTTCTAATTGGTGCATTACATTTGAAACCGGAATTTTCTCCAAATCTTTTGAAGTAATTACAGATACAGATCCTGTCGATTTGTTTTTTGAAATTTTCTGATAACCGTTATTCACGACAATTTCGTTCATTAAGGCTACTTTTTCTTTTGCTGTTATTGTGATATTGGGCCGACCTTCAAGAAAAACATTTGTTGTTTCTACGGTTAATCCTGTAACTTCGATAATCGCATCTGTTGGAACATCATATAAAACGAAGCTTCCGTCAAAATCGGTTACAGCTCCAATTTTTGTTCCTGTTACCCAAACATTTACGCCCGGATAAGGATCTTTCTGCGCGTTAAGGACTTTTCCTTTAACCTGAATAGATCCGGTACTTTTATTCTCCGGTCTTGAAGAAGTGACAACAATAGTTTTGTCCTGAATAGAAAAAGAAAACTGCTGGCCTTCAAAAATAATGGCTAAGGCTTCCGGAATACTTTTTTTCTGAATATTCAGGTTGACCGGTTTTGCATTCTCTAATATCTTCACATTGTAAAAGAAAACATATCCTGTTTGCTTTGTAATACTGTTAAATACGGTTTGAAAACTTAAATTATTGCCATCAATAGTCACTGTCTTAGTGCTTTGTGCAAAAGACAAGCAACTAAGAAACAGCAATAATATAAGGTATAGTTTTTTCAAATTACCAGTTGTGATGGACAAGAATTTTTCTATTTGGGAAGAATTCTTGTGTGGTTGTAATTTTTGATTGGTTAAAAATTTCATTACTTTTGAACGGTTAGTTATTAAATAGGATCGGTTAATTTTATTTAGAACTACACTATGCATACCCACAGCGCGCCAACGCTATGGGTATTTTTTTTGCGTGAAGTTCTTGCGCCACTATATTACTGTGTCACAATCACCTCCTTTCCTGAAACTTTAAAGTGAACATCTTTACTTTCAAGCATTTTTAATACCTGATCTAGTTTTAAATCTTTTTGAATGGCTCCTTGAAATTTTTCATCAGGAATTTTTCCCTTATAAATTACTTTCACATCATACCATCTTTCGATCTCCCGCATGATTTCATCATATTTTGCATTTTCAAAATAAAAGAGTCTGTTTTTCCAGGCGATGGCGAGTTCTGTATTTACTTCGGCAATTTTCATTGTATGCCTGTCGATTGTTACGGTAGTTTGCTGACCCGGTTTTACGATCATTGTATTATCATCTTCGGTCACTTTGATTTTTCCTTCTAATAAAGTAGTTTTTAAAACCGGCTCATTTTCATAAGCTCTGATGTTAAAATGAGTTCCTAAAACTTCAACCTGCTGTCCGTTTGAGAAAACTTTAAAAGGCATTTTTTCATTATGCGAAACTTCAAAATAAGCCTCGCCGGTTAAAACAACCGATCTTTCGTTTCCATCAAAATAAGTGGGGTATTTTAAGGATGAACCAGCATTCATCCAAACATTGGTACCGTCCGGCAATGCAATTTGAAAAGTTTTTCCGTTGGGCGTAATTAATGTATTATAAGTAGGTTTTCCGGTATGCTGATCGCTATTTTCATCATATCGAATGCTTCCGTCTTTATCTTTGGTAATTATCACACTTTGTTGGCTGGCAACAACTCCATTTTTCTGATCATTCAAAATTACTTTTGAACCGTCAGATAAAGTAAGTACAATATCATTAGAATTTTGAATTGCTTCTTTGTTTTCAATTGTTCCTTTTCCGGAATCAATTACGTTTGTTTTGGTTACTGTAAAATATCCAATTCCAAATAATAAGGCCACAAATGCGGCAATGGCATATTTATAATACGATTTTCTACTTTTCTTAGGAGAAATTCTTTTATCAACTGCCTGCCATGCTTTATTAAGATCAAGTTCGGCTTCGCTAATTTCAATTTGGTAATTTTCCTTAGCCCTTTCAAAATATTCCCTGTGTGAAGCTGACTCCTTGTACCATGTATCAAAAATCGATTCTTCTTCTGGGGAAAGAGTATCGTTTATTTTCGCTATGATGATTTTAAATTCCATTTTCAGAATCTCTTTAAATTAACAATTACTTAATGTAATATATTAGCAAGACAACCGAAAGATGAAAATGGGTGACAAAAAATGAATAAAAAGTGAAAAAAAAGTAAAATTAGCCTAAAAAGCAAAACTTAACTTACAATAATGGAGAGAACAAACTAAGCAGCAATGGCATAGCCTGATTAATTTTCTGTTTGGCACGTTTAAGCTGCGTCTTTACCGTATTGACAGATATATCGAGCTTTTCGGCTATTTCGATGTATTTGTAATTTTCTACAAATTTTAATTTAAAAATTTCCTGCATGCTCTCCGGAAAAGTTTCAATGATTTTTAAAATCTGCATATATAAGATTCTTTTTTCTTCTTCAGAAATCATTTCAAAATCTTCTTCCAGGACCAATATTGAATTCAAATCGATTAAATTAATGTCGTCTGTAATTTTTAGGGATTTAAGATAATTCAGGCATTTATTCCGAACCATGGCATACAAATAGGCTTTTAGAGAAGATTTAATTTCAATGCCGCCTGAGTTTTCCCAAAGTGAAATAAAAACTTCCTGCACAACATCTTCACTGGCATCTTTGTCATATAAAAAGTTATTCGCATACAAAACCATCCCTCTATAAAAATGATTAAAAACATTATTATAAACAGATTTATTCTGACTGCGGAGCTCTTCTAAAACTATATTTATTTCCAAAGTGAGAGTTAAAAAAAGAATATGTTTGTGTAAAAAACAAATCTATATAAATTTAATTTATCCTGAAATATCATTCCAATTTCTTTGAATACTATCAAAACTGATCGCCAAATTAGAACAATAATTGAGAAATAATAAAAAAACGAGATTTTAATTATTATAAAGAAACAATATTAGTAATTCTCTTACTCAATACTGATATTGCTTTAATACTATTAATCTTAGGCGATTGCTAAACTTAATACTATATGTACGTAAACTTCCCTTTTTAAGTTTATGTTTCACTATTAAAATATAAAGAAACAAATTAATTTCAAAAAATGAACACTGTTCAAAAAATAATTTTATATTTGCAGAATAAATTACAGCAATGAGTACTGCCGAAAGAAAAGCACGTGAAAAAGAAGCCCTAAAACTACTTATTCTAAAAGGAGCCAAAAAACTCTTTTTAGAACGCGGTATTGAGCAGACTACTATTCGCAATATTGCTGACGAAATAAATTATAGCGTTGGAACTGTATACGTGTATTTTAAGGATAAAAATGCCATTTTACACGATTTACATTCTATTGGTTTTCAAGAATTAGGAGGATATTTTGAAGAATTATTTTTGATAAAAGATCCTATGGAACGCCTAAAAAAAATGGGGTTTACCTATATCAAATTTGCCCTTGAAAATACAGAAATGTACGATTTGATGTTTATTGTTAAAGCCCCAATGGAATTTATTGAAGACTCTGAAAATGATGCCTGGAATGAAGGTGTCCGAACTTTTGGAGCCTTAAAAAGTACTGTGGAAGAATGCATAGAAAAAGGACATTTTAAAGGCCACTCTATAGAACCTTTAGCCTTTATGATTTGGAGTATGGTTCATGGCATGTGCTCTCTTGAAATACGCCACAGAACAACGGGAGTAAAATTCTCTAATCCGGATACAATCTTGTTTGACGGATATAACGAATATTTAAAAATAATAGAAAAGCTTTAAATTTTTTTTTGATCAAAAAAATGAACAACGTTCAACTAATAAACAATGTACAATAAAATGAAAACACTAATAACCCTAATGCTTTTTTGTTTTGGATTTCTTGGATATTCCCAAAGCAAACTCGATAATTATATCCAGATTGGATTAAAAAGTAATGAAGTCATTAAACAGCATAATTTTGACATCAACAAAAGCATGTATGCGCTTAAAGAAGCTCATGCCCTATTCTACCCCACCGTTTCCTTAAATGCCAATTACACCAAGGCAGATGGCGGAAGAACAATCGATATTCCGATTGGCGATATGCTGAATCCGGTTTACAATACCTTAAATCAGATTACAAATTCGAATGCATTTCCTTCTTTGCAAAATCAATCTGTGCTGATTAATCCCGATAATTTTTATGATGCCAAGATTCATACGACAATGCCATTGTTGAATTTTGAAATTATTTATAACAAAAGGATTAAAAGCCAGCAGACTTCTTTACAAAAAATAGAACTTGAAATTTACCAGAGAGAATTGGTCAAGGAAATCAAAATTGCCTACTACAAATACCTGCAATCTATTGAAGGAATTAACATTTATCAGGATGCTTTAAAACTGGTTAAAGAAAACCAAAGGGTCAATCAGTCTTTATTTAAAAATGATAAAATAAACCGTACCGCCGTTTTGAGAAGTGATAATGAGGTAATTCGCATCGAAGCAAACCTGGAAACAGCCAAACAAGTAAACAGCAACGCTAAAACTTATTTTAATTTTTTAATCAATCAAAAACTGGATAGTGAAATTGAAATTGATGCAAACAACGAAGCTACGCCTACTATTTTGGTAAATGAAAATACTTCAAACCGCGAAGAACTTTCAAAATTAACTCAGGTTAGCGAGATTAACAGTAATGTCAGCAAACTAACCCAATCGTATTGGTATCCAAAATTAAGCGGCTTTGCTGATTTTGGTTTTCAGGATTTTGATTTTGAAGTCAACAAACAATCCCGATATTATTTTGCAGGAGTTGGTTTAGAATGGAACATTTTTTCGGGCAACAAAAACAAATACAAGCTAAAACAGGTTGACGAAGACAGTAAAAAAATAAGTTCTCAAACCGATAATGTAAGACAGCAATTACTGCTTCAGTTTCAGGTATCTCAAAACAATCTCAAGTCGGCGTTGGAACAATTTAATGCAGATAAAAACCAAAAAGAATCGGCTAAAAAATACAACGAAGATATTACCAAATTATACAAAGAAGGTCAGGCGATTTATATCGAATTGCTTGATGCACAAAATCAATGGGTTAATGCCCAGCTCAATACGAATATCTCACTTTATAATTCCTGGATTGCTTTTGCCGAATTAGAAAGAGCCAATGCCACTTTTACTTTTAAATAATCCCAAAAACAAAAATTATGAAATCAAAAATTTACGAATACCTCAATAATAATTTTATACATAAAAAAGCATTCGCAATATGTCTTTTTGTATTTCCCGTTTTTTATGCCTGTCATGAAGAAAAAAAAGAAACTACTCCATTTGAAAACAGCGAAACTGTTGCTATCAAAACAGCGACTGTCGAATCTCTTTCCTTAACAAGCAACATAAATGCTTCCGGTTTAGTGACCACTGAAAATTCTGCTAATTATGCTTTTAAAATTGGAGGCGTAATCAATAAAATTTATGTTGAAGAAGGTCATTTCTTTAAAAAAGGACAACTTCTGGCCACTTTGGATGCTACGGAAATTAGCGCAGGTTTAAACCAGACAGATCTCAACGTCAAAAAATACGAACGCGATTATAACCGTGCTTACAATTTGTACAAAGACAGCGTCTATACTTTAGAACAGCTTCAAAACACAAAAACCGGTCTGGACATTGCCAAAAAACAAAAAGATGCCGTGGCTTTTAATGCACGTTATGCCAAAATATATGCTACTGCCAATGGTTTTGTTTCGCAAAAATTAGCCAATGAAGGCGAAGTTGTGGCACCCGGTTCTCCTATTTTGGCCATAAACGAAACAACCCAAAACAATAATTATTTATTAAAAATTGGTTTGACAGACAAAGAATGGGCAGCCGTAAAATTGGGACAAAAAGCCATTGTAACTCTTGACGGTTATCCTGATAATCAATTTAATGCAACTGTTTTTAGAAAATCTCAGGCGGCAGATGCGGCACTTGGCTCTTTTCAGGCCGAATTAAAACTGGACATGAAAAACAGTAAACCGGCCGTGGGAATGTTTGGCAAAGCCGAAATACATACTGATGCGACAAAAGATGTCATTACAATTCCGTATGATGCTCTTATTGAAGCCGATGGAAATAAAGCTTTTGTATTTATTGTAGCAAACAACAAAGTAAAAAGAAAGCCTGTTTCTATTTTTAAATTTGAAAATAATACGGTTTACATCAAAGACGGCCTGCAAAAAACAGATCAGATTGTGATCTCAAACAGTGCTTATTTAAATGAACAATCAACGATCAAAATCATTAAATAATCATAAGATGAAGATAACAAACTTTGCCGTTAAAAATTATCAGTTTACGCTGATTATATTTCTTCTAGTGTCGGTTGTGGGGTATATTACGCTGTTTTCGATGCCAAGATCAGAAGATCCTTCTACGCACCCGCCCCAATATCTTATTACGGTTATTTATCCCGGAACGAGTCCGAAGGATATGGAGGAACAAGTTGTCAAACCTATTGAAAATAAGATTTACGGACTTGAAAATATCGATAAAATCTTAACTACTGTCGAAGATGGTGTTGCTGCTTTTCAGGTAAAATTTAAATACGGAGTTGATGTTGACAACAAATATCAGGAAATTTCTACTGAAATGAATGCACTGAAAAACAGTGAACTTCCAAAAGATATTTATCAGATTAAAACAGAAAAAATTGCTTCTTCTGATGTAAAAATTCTTCAGGTGGCTTTGGTTTCTGAAAATGCTTCGGATAAAAAACTGCGCAACGAAGCGGATGAATTAAAATCAAGACTGGAAAAAATCACCAATTTAAAAGACGTAAAATATTCAGGCGTTCCCGAACAGGAAATTCGAATTGATCTTCAATTGGATAAATTAGCACAATTAAAAATTCCGTTGAACGTCGTTATGGGGAGCTTACAAAGTGAAGCCGCCGATATTCCCGGAGGAAGTATTGATCTTGATACCAAGGTTTTTAATGTGAAAACAAGCGGAAAATTTAAAAATGAAGAAGACGTTGCCAATACCGTTATTTACAATGCAAACGGAAAAATAATCTACATGAAAGATGTTGCCGAAGTAAGCTACAAATCTCAAACGGTAGATCATATTACCCGCATTAACGGACATCGTTGTGTTTTGGTTACAGCCGGAATGAAAGACAATGTAAACATCACCGATGTTAAAAAACAATACGACCCAATTGTAGCCGAATTTACAAAAGAATTACCTCAAAATATTAAATTGATCACCAACTTTGATCAGGCGAATATGGTGTCGCAGCGTTTAGGCCATTTGGGTTTTGATTTCGGGCTTGCCATTTTTCTCGTTATTATCACGCTTTTACCGTTAGGATCAAGAGCTTCTATAATTGTGATGATTTCGATTCCGCTTTCATTGGCTTTAGGATTAATTGCGATGAATGCCTTAGGTTTTTCTTTAAACCAATTAAGTATCGTGGGACTGGTTGTCGCACTTGGTTTACTGGTGGATGACAGTATTGTGGTTGTCGAAAATATTGAACGCTGGCTTCGTGAGGGCCACTCCAAAATGGAAGCGGTTCTGAAAGGCACAAAACAAATCGGAATTGCTGTTGTAGGATGTACCGCAACACTGATTATTGCATTTTTACCTTTGGCTTTTCTGCCGGATGTTGCGGGCGAATTTATCAAAAGCCTTCCAATGGCGGTTATTACAAGTGTTTTGGCATCTATGGTTGTTGCCTTAACATTGGTACCTTTTCTGGCCAGCCGATTTTTAAAAACACACGATCACGCCGGTGGGAATATTTTTCTTCAATATCTGCAAAAGTTTCTAACCAGATCCTATCGTGATATTATGCCAAAAGCTTTACAATATCCTAAAACAACCATTGCAATTTCTTTATTATTAAGTTTTACAGCTTTTGGATTATTCAGTCTTACAGGATTTAAATTGTTTCCTACTTCTGAAAAGCCTATGTTTTTAATCAATATAAAAACACCGCTTCAATCGAATATTTCAGAAAGCGACAGGGTTACCAAAATGATAGAAGCAGAATTAAAAAATCATAAGGAAATCGCTTTTTATACTTCAAATGTTGGCAAAGGAAATCCGCAAATTTACTATAACGTACACCCACAGGATCGAAAACCTGATTTTGCCCAGATTTTTGTTCAGTTGGAAGATGAGGCAAAACCTTCTGCTAAAACGGAATTGATTGAAAATTTAAGAGAGAAGTTTAAAACAATGCCGTTCGCCAAAATCGAAGTAAAAGATTTTGAACAAGGTCCGCCGCTGGAAGCTAATATCGTGGTACGTTTATTTGGCGAAGACCAGAAAGTGCTTCGAAAACTGTCTTCGGAAGTAGAAAATATTTTAAGAAATCAGGAAGGAACAATTTACGTTAACAACGAACTGAATACTTATAAAACTGATGTTAAGGTAAAAATCAACAAAGAAAAAGCAAGAACATTGGGGATTTTAACTAGTGAAGTCGATAAAGTGATTCGCCTTGCAGTTGCCGGATTAACCGTTGGAGATTATATTGACGATCGTGGCGATGCCAGAAATGTAACGCTCACACTGCCAAGAGATAAGTTTGCCAATCTTGACGCCTTAAAAAACTTGTACGTCAACAATATTCAGGGAACGCCGATTGCGCTGAATCAGATTGCGACAATCTCTTTTGAAACCTCGCCAACGGCAATCAATCATTTCAATAAATCCAGATTCTCAAAAGTTACAGCAGTTTCTAAACATGGTTTTTATGCGAATGATTTGTTGGTAGACATAATTCCTAAATTGGATAAATTAAAAATGCCAAAAGGATATTATTACAAACTCGCAGGCGAAAAAGAATCCGAAGGTGATTCGCTGGGAGGTAATTTTCTTTCGGTCATAATTTTGAGTACTTTTTTATTCATTGCGGTTTTATTGCTGCAGTTTAAAACCTTTAAAGGAATCATCATAGTATTGTCTATCATTCCGTTAGGGATTTTGGGTGGCGTCGTATTTTTGTTAATCGACGGAAGCCCGATGTCATTGGTGGCGATTATTGGTTTTATCGGACTTTCTGGTATACAAGTTAAAAACTCACTTTTACTGGTCGATTTTACCAATCAGTTGCGACAAGAAGGACATTCTATTGATGAAGCAATTGCCATTGCCGGCGAAACCCGTTTTCTGCCTGTTGTATTAACATCCATTACGGCAATCTGCGGACTTATTCCTTTGGCTTTAAACTCAAATCCATTGATTGCGCCATTGGCGATTGTATTAATTGGAGGTTTGATAAGTTCTACTATTCTTTCCAGAATCGTAACACCGGTAATGTATAAATTAATACCTCCTAATCTTGATATTGAATAATTAATTCAAGTTGCTAGTTTAACAAGTAAATTGGTTGTAAAAAATATATAATCCCTACGGGATATTTCCAGGGTGTGCCCTTCGTTAATTCTACCAATATTTAACTCCTAACGGAGTAATAAAAAATATCTCGGAGAGATTACATATTGGTAGAAATCAATTTATTTGTGTCATTTTTTGTCCCGTAGGGACTACACTTATTAACTAGCAACTTGAATTAATTATAATTGGGAAATCTGATAAATAGAATAAAAAACACTTTACCAAAATTACACATCAAAAACAAAAAGGCTGTCAGACAGCCTTTTTCTGTTTTGTATAACAGCTGACTTATATTTCTGTAACATATTATAAAAATTCTATAAAATCATGGTAAGGTCATTTTTTATATTTGACTGAATATCAATAATATCAAGAGTTAAAAATTTTATAGAAACAAAATAATAATTACAATTATGGAGACAAAAAACACAATATCCCGCCGATCTGCAATTACGGGTATGGGAGCAATATTGGCAACTGCATCGATTAATCCAATTATGGCAAGTGCTTTAAATGATGATGAAATTAGTTTATCAACCGGACCGGAAGATCCAAAAACAAAATATCCAAGACCTCCATTTAAAGAACAATCACAGCCCTGGCCGGGACTTGTGAGTAAAATGGATCCAAGACCAGATCACGGCGAGAAAAGCTACAAAGGAACCGGACGATTAAAAGGCCGTAAAGCACTTATAACAGGTGGTGACTCGGGAATGGGAAGAGCTGCTGCTATTGCCTATGCAAGAGAAGGTGCTGATGTGGCGATAAATTATTTTCCAAATGAGGAAGAAGACGCCAAAGAAGTTATTCAATTGATAAAAGCAGAAGGACGTAAAGCTGTCGCAATTCCGGGGGATTTGCGTGACGAGGCATTTTGCAAATCATTGGTTGAACAGGCAGTAAAAGGTCTTGGCGGACTTGATATTGTAGTTAATAATGCGGCACGCCAACAAACACATGCGTCAATTCTTGATATTTCTACAGAGGAATTTGACTGGACGATGAAAACTAATATTTACGCTCCTTTTTGGATTATCAAAGCTGCTCTTCCGCATCTAAAACCCGGGGCTTCTATAATTGGAACCAGTTCTGTACAAGCCTACGCTCCCACTGAGGATTTATACGATTATGCACAAACAAAAGCGGCCACTACAAATTATATTAAATCGCTGGCGAAACAACTTGCTCCAAAAGGTATTCGTGTTAATGGTGTTGCGCCGGGACCAATATGGACTCCTTTGCAGGTTAGCGGAGGAGCTACCATGGAAAAACTCAAAGAATTTGGTGGACAAACTCCGTTAGGAAGACCGGGACAACCCGCAGAGCTAGCTTCGATTTATGTGCAACTCGCCGCAAATGATGCTAGTTATGCTACTGGTCAAATTTACGGTTCAAGCGGTGGAGAAGGAAATCCTTAAAAAGCAATAAGTACAAAAGCTTTTTAAATACTAAAGGAAAATGCTATTTATAAATATTGAACAGTAAAGTATTTCAGATTCAGAATAAAGAATATTTAACAAAACTTAAAAATGCAAAAACACTCTGCTAAAATTATATTATTATGGATGAAGCAGCACTTTTAAAACGACGAAAAAGCAGAATTGCCAATGCTATTTTCTTTTTTATTTCCGGATTTGGATATGCGGCATGGGCTTCGAGAATACCCACGATTCGAACTACTTTTAATCTAAGCGATAGTATGCTTGGAAGTATTTTGTTTGCAATGCCAATTGGTTTATTATGCACGCTGCCGTTAACAAATTATCTTTTAGGAAGAAACAGCAGTAAAAAAATAATGCTTATCGGATCAATTGCTTTCAATGGTGTTTTATGCTTAACCGGTTTTGTTTCTGAAGTTTGGCAGCTCTTTATTATATTATTTTGTTTTGGATCATCACGAAATCTTTTAAATATCAGCATGAATGCTCAGGCAGTTAGCGTTCAAAAACTATACGATAAAAAATCTATCATAACTACATTTCATGGTATTTGGAGTGTTGCCGGATTTGCTGGTGCGGCACTAGGTTATGTTCTGGTAAGTTTTGGCATTGGTATAGAATGGCATTTTCCTTTAGTTGGAATTATCATGATTGCATTAACACTTTATCAATATCAATATACACTCTATGCTCCTCCCGATACACAAAAACATAAAACATTGTTTGCACTTCCAGACAAATCCATACTAAACTATGCCATTATCGTTTTTATCTGTATGGCATGCGAAAATACGATGTACGACTGGAGCGGTGTATATTTTCAAAAGACTATGAATGCTTCTCACTCTATGGCAACAGGTGCATTTGCCGTTTACATGATTATGATGACTCTGGGCAGGTTTGCAGGCGATCGTATCGTGAGCAGGATTGGTGTAAAAAAAATGCTTTTATACAGTGCTACACTTCTTGGTCTAGGTTTCTTGCTGGTTGTACTGCTGCCCTATCCTTTTACGGGAATTCTTGGCTTTATACTAATTGGATTAGGAATTTCATGTATTTCACCCCTTGTTTTTGGCCTTGCCGGAAAATCGGCAATTCATAGCAGCGCAAGTTCTCTTGCTGCTATATCAAGCATCAGTTATCTCGGATTTTTGGCTGTACCGCCTCTTATTGGTTTCATTTCTGAAGCTACCAGTATGCGGGTTTCTTTCGGAATTATAACTTTTCTTACCGCTATTATGATTTTCCTTGTTTATAAAATTAAAGAAGAATCAAATGTGCTGCAAAATGCCACAAGCATAAAATTTGAGGAAAACTAAAATTACTAAAAACTTTTAAGTCATTATTTATGGCTAAAGTTTTAGCTAAAGTATCTGTTTTGAAGTTCCTTCTTTTTGTACTGTTGCATCGATTTGTCTTTACTCCAATATTGTATAATCGAATCAACGACGTGTTTGAATTTCTCGAAAGTATAAGGTTTTACAAAATAACTATGTGTGGGTACTGAATACGTATCAATTATAAAACACTGATTAAATAATGTTGTAAAAAACAAGCACGGACAACAAAACTCTAAACACATACTTTTGTGTTTATTGTACGTAGATTGATCTTCGCCGCCCTGAAACAAAACAATATTTGAAAAAAGTAAAAAAGGTTTTATTTTCTTTGACATCAAATATTGATAAGCTTCGTTGCAGGAACTAAAACAAAACATTTTATTGGGTAATTTTAAGTCCGAAAATATTTCTGCAAACAATTTGCGGTCATCTTCGTTATCCTCAATAATAACAATTGGTCCTTTTTTATTCATAACTAAAATTTTTTAGGTTTATAATTACAGAATAATCTTAATTCCAAATTTTTGTTTTCTAAGACTTTTTGGTTTACATAATTTTTATCAGGATTTATATAATTCCCATGTTTATTGTTTTTTGATTTCTTTATTCAATTTTATTTTAACAGCGAAAGTATTTTACTGAACACTTCATTATTTTCATATACTCCCTGAAAATCCTGCGAATGTGGTCCATAAGAAAATATAGGCACCATCGTTGCAGTATGATCGTTTGTTATAAAATCTCCTTCTATTTGGTGTTTTTTCACATTTCCTTGTGGAATACCAAATCCGGAAGTTTCATGATCTGCTGTAATAACAACCAATGTTCCTTCATTTTTATCAGCAAAAATAAGTGCCTGGGTTATGGCTGTATCAAAATCTATTGTTTCAGCTACTATTCCGGCAACATTGTTAACGTGCCCGAAACTGTCAATTTGGGCACCTTCGATCATTAGGAAAAAGGGTTTGTTTTTTTTGTTTAAAAATTCAAGGCTGTATTTTGTAGCATCTGCCAATACTTCTCCTCTTCCCTCTAAAACAGACGGCACTTTTCCCTGAGAAAGAAAAACTCCAATAGTATCGGCATTTACTGTCTGCATGTCTTTTACAGATGGCAATACTTTAAACTTAGAATCTAACGCAATATTCTTAAAAGCAGAAGCGCCGCCTCCAACAAATAAGTTCAATTTACTCTTTAATAAATCTTTAGCAATTACTTCTGTATTAGACCTTTCTATTGTGTGAGCATAAAAAGCAGCGGGCGTTGCTCCAGTAATTTCATCTGTTGTTATAACACCTGTAGAAAATTTTCTTTTTTGTAAAATTTCCAAAATATTAGTGATTGGTTTTTGCAAACTATCTGTTCCAATGGCTCTGTTATTTGTTTTTTGACCTGTTGCCAATGCCGTTCCTGCGGCCGCAGAATCTGTTGTAAAATCGTCGGCAGATTGTGTTTTTATAAAACCAATGCTTTTTAATTGCGTCAATGACAAAGCACCGTTATTGGCCAAAACAGCCGAAGATATTTGAGATAAACCATTTCCGTCTCCAATTAAAAGAATTACATTTTTAACAGGACTATTTTTTTGATCTGTTTTGTAACTAGGTTTGTAAACTGTTGACGAATTTCTGGCTGTTATAAATCTCTTTGGCAAAAATCCAAGATATTGAACACAATTATAAGGTTTGTCTGTATTGATAATATCTACTCCTAATTCTGAAAATGCTTTCCAGGCGCTTTTGGTATCCGGAGCACCCCAAAAACGAAATGGCTTGTTGGTTGCTTTTGCTTTAGCAATAATTGAAGTTATACGATCGTGATCTTCTTTTGTTAGTTTTCCCAATCCATTCCAAACAGAATATTTTTTAAAATCTACACTAACCATCGCAACTTTTTCCCAATTTTCTTTTGAAATTGATTTCCCTAATTCCTGAAAATCAAAGTAGATAAAATTAGGATATTTTACATAATTATCAGCATTTGGTCTGTTTCCCGAAACGATGATTTTAATATTCTGATCCTCTGTGATTGTTTTATATTTATTTAAAACAGAAACGAGTTTGTTAAGTGTTGGTTCAGCATCCGTTTTAATGTCTATTAACAAAAATAATTGCTGCCCTTTTTTGTACTGCATTTTTAAAGCAGTTTCCAGAGGTTTTAAATACAAAGATTCTAATGTTCTCGCAGCCGTAATATTTTCCTGATCGTGAGCAACATATAAATCATTGTCTTTCAAAAAAATATCAGCTTCTATAGATGCCGCTCCGTTTGAATACGCATCCCAAAAAGGAATTGTATGATTGTAATCGTTGTGTGAATGTACTTTTACTAAATCTTGAGAATATATTGAATTTCCTGCTCCTAATAATGACAGGAACAAGCTTATGAATAAAAATGATTTTTTCATTTGAAATGAATTAATGAATTGAAAAAAAACAATTGGGTATTGGGGCAAAAAGGTGTTGGTGTAATAAATCGATTTTTTTCTCTTTCAAATTTGTAGGTTTTCTGAAAGAAGAAAAATGTAAAAAACAGGGCGTTTTAAAAATTCCAAACACCCTTGTTTTAAAAAAAATAAACACAAGAAGACTGCTCATTAAAGCAATGGCAAAAAACGAACAGCCTTCAATTCAAAACAATTAAACAAATTTTTAATATCCTTTATTTTGTACTAAATATCCAGGTGTGTTTGAAGCTCCGTCAATTGCTACCTGGGGAATTGGGAACAATCTGTGGTTTACATCTACATCTGATTTTTCAGTCCATTTATCTTCAAAATGGTTAAAACGAATTTGAGTAGTTCTTCTTAAACCTTCCCAGTAAAATTCAAAACCATATTCTCTGTACAAAATATCCAAATTTATAACCGTAAGCGCAGCAGGAATTGGAGCACGTGCCGTTCTTGAAGTTCTTACGATATTCATATCTGCCAATGCTTCACCAATTTGTCCTTTTCTTAATTTAGCTTCGGCACGCATCATATAAATTTCTGCATATCTAAGCAATACCATATCTACACTGCTGTACGTATTTCCATCAGGAGAAGTATGGCTAAACTGATATTTCGACACTCTGTATCCAGCAGCGTGCGTACTGCCTTCGTTAGTAAAATCAACTTTAAGGGTAAGGTTCACATAACCCACGTTTTTGTCTGGTCCGTTTCCTTTAATTTGCTTAACCGGATAAATTCGGTATCCGCCATCGCATTTATAAAAAGCGCCGTTTGCATCTTTTCTGGCTGCCCACGGAATACCTCTCATAATTCCTCTGTCAATTTCAAAGTCTTCAGCTTTTACACAGTAATAATGATTTTCATCGTTTAATGGCGAAAGTCCGGTAAGGTCTTTTAAGTTATCCGGCACTTTTGCATTATTTTTATAAAACCTTGAATCGGCATCGGCAGGATCTACGCTTCCGTAAGCATCAACCCATGTTTGATAAAAATCTGACGTAATCGCCGGACCATCAGTTCCGTCTACGTTAATTGATTCTGGTCTTGCGAACATTGATCCCGGTATTGACCAGTATGCCCAACGGTTGTGCTCATCTGCTAAAACTCCACGCTGATCTATTGCAAAAATTAATTCAGGGTTTGAATTATTAGCATCATCAAATAAGTCAAAATACTCTGGAGATAAACTGAATTTACCTGAGTTGATAATGTTATCTGTATATTTAATTACTTTATCCATATCTGCCGCGGCAAATGCAGGCGTTCCGTAAGGATCACGATATACAGCAGCATTTAAATACAATCTTGAAAGAAGTCCCCAAACCGCAGCCTGTGTCATTCTTCCGGGTCCTCTGTTAGTATTAATCACATCGGCAACAGACAATAATTCACTTTCTATATAAGAAACCGCATCTTGTCCTCTCAATATTTCTGAAGTACTGGCCGATGATTCTTTTTTAAACACAAGTCCCCAGCTGTCTAATGTCTGCATATTTAAATAAGCTCTTAGGGCTTTCATTTCGTAAAGTGCTCCTTGTGCTTCTGTATTTCCGCCTTCTGCAAGAGGAGTTAATACTTCAATAGCAGATAATGTTCTCGAAATGTTTTTAGTAAGCGCATTCCAGGTAGTTGTAACCAGGTCATTTGTAGGTGTTGTAGTGTGCGCGTGAACGGCTAAATATTTACCTCCATCATACCAGTCAGTTCCTCCTCTGTAAGGTAAAATACCTTCGTCACTTGCAATTAACTGTAAACCAAAATTGTTTGTATGATACCATGTCGATTTTAATTGGCCGTAAGCGGGAGCAATTGCACCACTAATTGCCTCTGCTTGTCCTGCCCCATTTAAGGATTCGTCCAGGACATTTTCTTCTAAGTCAGTACAGCTCCAGTTAAAAAATAAACTGAATGCAAGACCTGCTATTATTATTTTGTTTTTCATGTTTTGTTATTTTTGATTAAAATGCCGCGTTTAAGCCAAATACAATGGTTCTGCTTCTTGGGTAACTGAAATAGTCAATTCCAAAAGACTGAATTTCGCCTACTGAAGTTCCAGTGTTAATTTCAGGATCATAACCACTGTATTTTGTGATTACAAATAAATTTTGTCCTGTTACCGAAAGACGAATGTTGTCCATTATATTATCAAGTCCAATTGATTTTGGGCTTAAATTGTAACCCAGAGTTGCATTATTTAATCTTAAGAAACTTCCATCTTCTAAATATCTTGTAGAAACTGTATTTGAATTCGTAGATGCTTCGTTTAAATATTGAGAAGCCCTGTCTGTAGTGTTAAAAGAATTTGCCAGACTTCCTCTGTTGAAAGATGACATTGCAACGTGGTTGTAGATTTTATTTCCCTGAGCTCCGTTAAAATTAGCTCCAAAATCAAAATTCTTATATTTCAAATTCAAATAAAACGCGTAAATATAATCCGGTAAAGCACTTCCTGCAACGATACGGTCATTGTCCAGAATCTTACCATCGTTATTTGTATCTTTAAACTGGTTTAAACCATCAGCACCAATTCCGGTAAATTCAAGCATATAAAAAGAACCAATTGGCTGTCCGTTTAGCACACCGTTTATCGTTGCTCCGGATTGTCCGCCACCTTGCGCTCCTCCTGTAGTTAAAATTTGGTAAGGTGAATTTTCTACTTTGTTGTTTGTAAAAGAGATATTTCCGCCAATGCTATAAGAGAAATCTTTGCTTTTGTCGCTGCTGTAATCTAAAGCAACCTCGATACCGTCGTTTTTGATTTCCATATTAGGAATGTTTGTCCAATATTTTGATGTGGGCTGAATTGGATCTACCGGCGCTACTTCTAATAAAATATTCTCCGAAACTTTGTTGAAATAATCAACAGTACCTGATAATCTGTTATTGAATAAACTAAAATCTAAACCAATATTGGTTTGTGTTGAAACTTCCCATTGAATATTAGGATTGGCTAAACGTGTGTAAATTGAACCATAAGGATATCCAGCTAAATCTGTAGCAGATGGATCTAATGGATACGTATCATATCCGCTGTTGCTTTCTGTATAACTTGCTTTTGTAATTTTAGAAGGAATCTCCTGAGAACCTGTCTGACCCCAGCTTGCTCTTAACTTAAGATTGTTAAGCATTTCAGATTCTTTTAAAAAATCTTCTTTTGTAATGTTCCAGCCCAATGCAACAGATGGAAAATATCCGTATCTGTTATTTTTACCAAATTTAGAAGAACCATCGGCACGCATCGTTGCGGTAAGCAAATATTTGTTGTCATAGCCATAATTTAATCTTCCAAAGAAAGACTGAAGCTCATTTTCTACCGCAGATGAAGACTTGGTTCTAAGCTCAGTAGCGGCTTCTATTTGATTTTTTGGTTCAACACCATTGTCAGGGAATCCCTTAAAGTCGTAATTCTTTTGGTTTACTTGTATTTTCTGGTAAGACTGACCCGCTAAAACTGTAAAACTATGAACATCTTTACTAAAATTATACGTCAGTGTATTTTCGTATAAGATATTATTATTAGTAGTTGTAATATTGTTCAAAGTACTTTCGGTTGTATTAGTCGCCGAAGTATAAGGTAAAACTTGTATGTCTCTTTCAGACATTGAATAATCAACTCCAAGATTAAACTTATACGTTAATCCTTTTATGAACTCATAAGATGGCGCGATATTAGCCAAAATACGATTGTTGTTGGTTTCATCAGAATAAATTCTCTGACTGATTAAAGGATTTACAGCATCATTGCTCAAGTTTACATTTGGTTCTCCATTTACATAAACTGCATCGGTTGGGTTCATTGTCAACATGCTGCCCACAATACCTCTTGCGTCTGGTCTTGAATTTTCAAGTTTTGTTGCTGTCATGTTAAAAGCAACATTAAACTTATCGTCAAATGCTTTTTGGTTTAAATTTAAACGTCCTGAATAGCGTTTTAAATCACTATTTTGTAAAACACCTTCCTGATTGTCTACTCCTACAGATGCTGCATAAGTTGATTTATCTGTTCCTCCGCTCATAGAGAAATTAACGTTTTGAGAAACTCCCGTTCTGGTTAATTCATCCTGCCAGTCTGTATTTGCTCCTCCGTCTTGTAAATTTCCATTTACAGCAACAACTTGTTTTCTAAATTCATCGGCACTAAAAACGTCAACTTTATTCGCCAATGTTGAAAATCCGGTGCTCATAGAAAGGTTTATTTTTGTTTGTCCTTTCGCTCCTTTTTTAGTTGTAATTACAATTACTCCGTTTGCCGCTCTCGAACCGTAAATAGCCGAAGCAGATGCATCTTTAAGTACCTCAATACTTTCAATATCCTGCGGATTGATAAAGTTTAAAGGATTTGAAGCAACTCCATTATTCGTATTATCCAGGGCAAATCCGTCTACTACATAAAGCGGTGTTGTTCCTGAACGCAAACTCCCGACCCCACGAATAATGATATCTTGCGAGGCTCCCGGCTCACCGCTTGCCCCAACAACGTTAACCCCGGAAACTTTTCCCTGAATCAATTGTCCGGCATTGGCCACCACTCCTTTATTAAAATTTTCACTTTTTACAGAAGCAATAGCGCCGGTTACATCAGATCTTTTTTGAGAACCGTAACCTACAACCACTACTTCATTTAAAGTACTAACTTCTTCAGCAAGACCAACAGTCAATTTTTGATTTCCGGAGAAAGAGACTTCTTTTGTTTTAAATCCTACGTAAGAAAAAACCAAAACACCATCATTTTGTTGTGCTTTAATTTTAAAATTTCCGTCAAAATCTGTCGTAACAGCGCCTTTTGGTTCTCCTTTAATATAAACAGAGACCCCTGGTACGGGTACTTTTTCAAGATCAGAAACTACGATTCCTGATACTGATACCTGCGCATGGGAGTATGACATACATCCTAAGGCAAGAATTAACAATGCGTAAACTTTTTTCATTTAAATACTTTTTTAGTTTCGCCAAAAGTATTTTATGGATCCCGGCAATAGGAGGATTTTTGTATTTGAAAAGTGGACTTTTAATGCAATTTAGGACAGATTTAACGGCAAAAAAGGGTGATTTTTGTTCATTAACATTGCGCTAACTTTCTATAAATACAGTCCTAACAAAAAACTACGCGCTAACCCGTTGGGTGTAATTACTAAAACTTCATTTAACACATAGAAACATAGATTTTAGACCTCTAAAAAGAGTGCAAAAAAGAAACATGTTTCTTACACATAGCTGAACTCTGTGCCTTTTAAAGAAGTGAACGCCTTTCTTTGAACATGCAACATCTATGTCTCTATGTTAAAACTAATTAACATCCAACGGGTTACGCGCTATATTCTTTATATTCCTTCGGACTTTTGCCAAAATACTTTTTAAAGGAGCGCCCAAAGTATTTTGGATCGTTATATCCACACTCAAAACTGATCTCGGATATGTTCAGCCTTTTCGTTTTTAGCAAAACTTCTGCTTTTTGTAATCGAAGCGACATTAAGATATCCAAAGGAGACTGGTTTAGGGTTTCTTTAAACAAACGATAGCATTTTACCCTCGAAATTCCCAATTGCTCCACAAGCATTTCTACATTAAAAGACGGATTTTGTAATTCGTCTTTAATTATTTCTAAAGCCCTTTTTAAAAGTTTTTCGTTTGGTGTAATATGCTCATTGTCTTCCGTGAGAATCTCAAATATTTTCTGCTGAATTTTATATTCCCGCAAAGGCTCTGCATTTTGATGGATCAGGCTATCAATTTTCTTTCTAATAAATGATGCTCTTGCAGGCAATTTAATATGCGTATCTATACCAATTTCTAATAATTGTTCGTCTAATTCATAATTAATATCTTCTGAGATATAAATCATCGGGATTTTTATATTCGTATTTTCTTTTTTTGTTTTTAAAAAATGAATCAGGTCATTGGAGAACGCTGCCTGATAAAAAACCAAAGCGGCAATATCAATCTGCTTTATGATTGCATTTAAATTAGAAACAGAATTTTCGAAAATCAAGTTATAATTTTCGCTTTCCAAAACCTGATTCGCGGCCGCATTATTAAATGGATCACCAAAAACCAAAAGGCATTTTTTATCTGAAGAAAACTGATCTTCATAATTAAAATTTTTCCAGGAAATTGTTTCTTTAAAGTTGGTTTCGGGATCGACAATCTCTATCGGAATTAAGATTGTGGTTTGAAATTGTTCTTCTGAAGAGGGGATCAACTCTCCTTCCAGATCTCGTATTAAAACCTGTAAAGCTCTAAAATAGGGACTATAATGCACAATATTTTGCCAGTTGTTTTTTAAGATGACACTATCAGAAACGGCATTAATTTTTAAAAAATTATTTTCATAGGTAATTGCAATACTTAAAGTGCTGTCTCTATCTGAATATTTGCAGAAATCATTGAAAAAATACTGCAATGCCAGTTTTAAACGCAAAACATCAATAATGGCAAAACAATCTGTTTTGTCTATTTCACAATTAAAATTGACCTCATTAAGCTGTAAATCTTTCTTAAGTTTTTCGACATTGTTTTTTAAAACAGGAAACAAATCGACAGCTGTTTTCTTTATGGGGCCAAGATCCTTAACATGTTCGAGGTAATTCCATTCAGAAATAAGGTTCACCAATTTACCCGATTCTGACATCAGGGCGCGCTGGGTTTCTGTATCTTTTTTAAACGAACTTGAGATTTCAATTATTCTGGCTATCGGATCCTGAAATTCTGCCAGCATAAAAGTTTTAAACTTTTCAATTTCAAAATTTTCGTTTTTAAAATTGCTGTGCAAAATCAAAAGTTTCTCTTTTTGTTCTTCTATTTTTTTGTTTTTTTTATCCAGTTCCGCATTAATTTCTTCCAGATTTTTTTTCTGCTTTTCAATCACATTAGTACGTGCTTTTACAAGTTCTTCCAGATATTTTTGCTGCACAAGCGCGCTTTTATTTTTAACATAAATTACGATTACACAAACCAGCAATATAAAACCTGATAAAAGGATATAAAACAATGCCGATTCATAAAATGCTTCGGTAATGTGAAGCGTAAAAAATGCAGGTTCGGGAATCCCGTTCTTGCCCTGTTTTATCATAAAGGCATGATCTCCGGAAGATAAATCAGTATATTCGATTTTATTGTTGGCACCCAAAGAAATCCATTCGTCATCATTTCCTTCGAGCTTGTAATAAATATCGCTTCTTTTGGCTTTTGGAAATAGTATGGGTATTATTTCAATTTCCAATTCATTATCACTAAAGCTTTTTTCTATTGCTGCCGGATAATTTTCATTACCATCGATTTTCAATTTTATTCTTGCTTTTGAATTTTCGGTGTGAATCGTTCCGGGATTAAAATAATTAAGTCCGTTTATACCTCCAAAAAACAAATTCCCTTTTGAATCCTGATGATACGCTCCTTCAGAAAATTCAGGCGCCTGCCAGCCGTGATCCGGATTATAAGAAGTTACGGTAAATTTTTTCTTGTCAATAGAAGCGAGTCCTTTTGTGGTGCTAAACCAGATTTTATTTCCATTATCAATAAGTCCGTAAACCATATGACTTGGCAATCCTTCAGCCTCTGTAATATTTTTTACTATGCCGGTCTTTTTATTAAAAACGCTTATACCTCCCAAAGAAGCAATCCAGTAATTATCTGTTTCATTATCAACAAAAACAGAATAGACGCTATTGCCTAAAATTCCATCTTTGGTAGTGATTTTTTTTAAAGCACTCGTCGTTAAATTAAATACAATCACGCCATTATTTTCTGTTGCAAGAATAAGATTTTGATTGTTTTTTTTAACGCATCTTACATTGTATTTATTTAATAATTCCTGACCTTTAAATGTTTCAAACTTTCCGGTTGTCAAATTAAATTTAGCCAAACCTCCCCAACATCCCATCCACAGCTGTTTGTTTTGATCTTCAAACATAGAATAACATCTGTTAACGGGCATTCCCTTAATATTGCTCGTTTCATAACTGGTACATTTAGCATCAGAAATACGCAAAATTCCTTTGTAAGTTCCAGCCCAGACTGACCCATCGCTTGAGGTAAACAAAGTTCTTATTCGCTCCCAATCCGGATTTGAAGCAGCTTTGTCTATTTTAAATTTTTCATACAAATGGCTTCTGTCATTGTAGCAATAAAGCCCTCTTGTATAATAACCCAACCAAATTTTTCCTTTGCTGTCTTTGGTAACTGCTCTAATAGTTTCATCCGGCAGATTAGGTTCTTTTATAGGATGCGGCATAACAGAATTTATTTTTTCAGAACCGGTAAATGCCATACTCAAACCACCGTCTTTTTGCCCTAACCAGATATTTCCAAAATCATCTTCATGAAGCGTTTCTATTTCATTATTTGTCAAAGAATATGGCGCATACAAATCAGAAGTAAAATGTTCTATATTATTATCATTAGATTCATTTGTAATGATATAGACTCCATTTTCACGTGTGGCAAACCATATATTTCCTAACTTATCTTTTAAAATATCATTGATCATAAGTTTAGGATATTTTCTAAGTAAAATACTTTTTAGGTTTTCAAAATCTGTTCTTTGTACATTATTTTGAGGTATTTCAACAAAAGAATTATTTTTAAATTCATAATAATCCGTACTTGTTTCTACTACTATATTTCCTTTTTGAGATAAATGGATGCCTTTTGGAGTGCTTTTAAACTTAAATGCTGCAAACTCATCATTTCCAAGATATTGGTTTACATTACCTTCTTTTGTAATGAGCCAGATTTGTCCCAGGGCATCTTTTTGTAATTTTGTAATATAGTTACTTGAAACTGTTTTACGATTTTTAAAATTGTTCTTAAAAATCTTAAAGCTGTAACCATCAAAATAATTCAGACCGTCCCAGGTTGCAATCCACAGGCCGCCATCTTTATCGCTTTCTATATCAAGTACCGAATTATTTGATAAGCCCTGGTTTGTTGTGAAGTTTTCAAATTTTATCTGCTGTCCAAAAGAATATAGTGTAGAAAGACAAAATACTAGTACTACTCGAATCATTTTATATTATTTAACCCGCAAGTTTACAATTGCAAGTTAATTTAAACATGAACTGTGTGTTAAGTTAAAAATGAAGCAAAATGTAAAAGTAAATTGTAACAGTCTTGATTCTTTTAAAATAAAAAAACCTGCCATTAAATGCAGGTTATATTTATAGTAAAGTTTCAGTTTTTATAATCACGAAGTTTAGTCGGCTTTATATTTGTTATTCCAATATAACATTAAAAGTAATGTAACAATTATACAAGAAGCCGTTCCTTCAAAAAACAGACATAAGGTATATGTTGCTACCGATGGCTCGCCTCCAAACATAAACGCTTCTGATAATGATTTTACGTATTGGTCACCTCCTTTAGCATAACTATAAATAAGTAATGCTACGATGCTAATAACCACTCCTGTAAAAGAAGTTACCATAGCCGAAATTGCGTTGGGAACAAAACTGTTCTTACCATCAGCAAGATTCATTTTTAAAGTTCTGTTTACACCATAAAAAATAATAAGTACATTTAATAAACGCAGATAAAATAAATGAGCAAGATTTAAAACTTCCATTAATAAGAAGAAAGCAGCAATTCCTAAAAATATATAAATCCCGTTAATAATTTCTCTTGGTATTTTCATAATAAAGTTATTTTTAGTTAAAAAATGAACATTGTATAGCCCTGTAATTTTATATATCAAATTAAATAAAAATGAAAGAGAAAAAATTCTACTATTCTATGTCAAAAATTACAAAATGTCCATAAAGCTTATATGGAATTTCAAAGTAAACAACTGATAATAATACAATTAATGATCAAAAAAATGTAATTCGTTTTTTATTTGTAGTCTATAGATTTGTAATGAATTCAATTGCTATTAATAAGTGTAGTCCCTATGGGACAAAAAATGGGCACAAATAAATTGATTTCTACCAATATATAATCTCTCCGAGATATTTTTATTACTCCGTTAGGAATTAAAACTGGTAGTTTAATAAATGTACTCCCTACAGGACAAAAATGGCACAAATAGATTGATTCCTACCAATATGTAGTCTCTACAAGATGTTTTTTATTACTCCGCTAGGAGTTAAATATTGGTAGAATTAAAATATTGGTAGAAACGATAGGCACGCCCCTAGAAATATCCCGTAGGGGATTATACTTTTTTTTACAGCAACTTGAATTAATTATTAACTATAAACTTATTATTATGAATACTTCAGACAACAGAAACGACAGATCAGATAATCAGACGAATAAATCTGAAACCATGGAAAGCAAGGATACTATAGTAAATCAGGGTCAGGATCAGGATCAGGCAGATACTTCCGGAAAAAGAGATCAATATAACGAGAAATCTAATGAGCATCCAATTCAGCATAGAATGGATGATAACGATAATATTGATCCCAATTTTCAAAAAGAAACCAATAGACCACAGTATCTGGATGAAGATTTAAAAAATAACAATGATCCGGACAGAAGAACTTTGGATGAATATAATGCAACTACTGCCGAACCGGAAGATGACGATGTAAATCGATAAATCTGTACATCAAAAGTCGGAATTTACAAAAAAGTAATTTAAACCGCCGGACGAAATCCGGCGGTTTTTATTTTGCTGACAACAATTCTGTTATTTACTAAAATATCCTAATGTATTCTTAATCATTTCTTTTGTAAATAAGCGTTTTAAACTATTTTACTTAATTTTGTAACAATCCAAATCTTTATCAAATGAAACGTTCCGGCACAGCAGATCTTCCTTTACATTATGGGCACGTTCCGTTGTGGCTTGCTGAACGAATGTCTAAACTTGGTTTTGCGATTGTAGAAACGATTGCCTTAGAATTTTCTACTGCCGAAGTGATAAGCAAACTTAGTAATCCTTTTTGGTTTCAGAGTTTTGGCGCCGTAATGGGTATGGACTGGCATTCTTCGGGCATTACAACTTCTGTACTTGGAGCCTTAAAAAAATCAGTAAACCCGCATTCAAAAGAATTGGGAATATATATTTGCGGAGGCAAAGGCAAACATTCTATGCTAACGCCAAAAGAACTTTTATTTGTGGGAGAAAAAACAGGCCTTGACGGAAATAATCTTGCCAATTGCAGCAGACTAACCGCGAAGGTTGACAACACGGCCATTCAGGACGGGTTTCAATTGTACCAGCACAATTTTATCGTTGATAATAAAGGACAATGGGCGGTTATCCAGCAAGGAATGAACCCGAATTCGCAAACTGCCAGAAGATATCATTGGCATTCACAAGATTTAAAATCCTTTATAAATGAGCCGCATACCTTTATTTATGGCGAAAACCAAGGCACAATTTTAAATCTTACGGCCGAAGCAGCCACAAAATCGAGAGAAGGTATTTTAGAATTATCTAAAGAATCTCCAACAAGAATCATGAAAGAAGTGCAGCATCTTTCTATGCCCGCGCATCATGATGTAAGAATGGAAGATGTGAATATGAAAAGATTGGGTGCCATGTTGTGGGCAACTCACGAAAATAAACCGGAAGATTTTGAAGAATTATTGCTTTTGAAAGGAATGGGCCCGAGAGCTTTGCAATCACTAGCATTGGTTAGTGAAATAATTTACGGCACTCCTACCCGATTTGAAGATCCGGCACGTTTTTCTTTCGCTCACGGCGGAAAAGACGGGCATCCGTTTCCTGTTCCTGTAAAAATTTATGATGAAACAATTGATACTCTACAAAGGGCAATTAATCGGGCTAAAATTGGAAATAGTGATAAAATACAGGCGATTCAGAAATTATCTGAAATTTCAAGAAAAGCAGAAGAAAGTTTTACACCCAATTCTAACTTTGATGCGCTGATTCAAAGAGAACGCGATGAATCGCACAAATATGGCGGAAGAACTATTTTTGGTGATGCCAAACCTCCAAAAAACAAACCTTCAAACCCTAATAATCAATTGGAATTATTTTAATTGATGACAGGTTTAGTAAAAAAAATCCCATTTCGGTAATGAAATGAGATTTTAAAACCTGTTATGTGAAATTGCTTTAACACATAGAAACATAGATTTATTCTACTCAAAAAAGGCGTTTCACTTGCATTAACAAACATAGCTATGTGTGAGAAACTAGTTTCTTTTGGATTTACTTTTTCAAAATCATAAAATCTATGTTTCTATGTGTTTAATTAAACTTTATACATTACACCCAACGGCTTAAAAAAGCACATTATATTACTCAAACTCAAACCATTTTTGTACCTCTTTTTCAATATTTTCTTCAAATACAAAATTCTCAAATTCATTGGAAGAACTATTGTATTGGTAATCCTTTTGCCATTCCTGATAATTTTGCGCAACTTGCTTTATAGCGTCACAAATAAACAAAAGTTCTTCATTTGTCATGATGGGATGCAGGGATAAACGAACCCATCCCGGTTTATTGGTTTGGTTTTTCTGAAGTAATTCGCTTGTGATTTCTTTTGATTTTTCTTCATCAATATCAAACAAATAATGTGCATAGGTACTGGCGCAGGACCAGCCGCCACGAACCTGAATTCCGAAACGGTCATTTAAAAGTCTCACGACCAAATTGTAATGAATATTTTCGATTACAAAGGAAACACATCCAATTCTTTCGGTGGTAATATCTCCTAAAATAGATAAACCCGGAATTTTACTAAATTCTTCATAACAAAGATCTAGCAATTCTTTTTCTCTGTTTTTTATGTTTTCTACCTTCATCTGGTCTTTTAGTTCCAGAGCCAAAGCGGTTCTTATTACCTGCAGAAATCCCGGGGTTCCGCCATCTTCTTTTACTTCTATTATGTCACTATATTGGAATTCTCCCGATGGGTTTGTCCATTTTACGTTTCCTCCGCCCGGATTATCGGGAATGTTGCTTTTATATAACTTTTCATTAAAAACCAAAACACCACAGGTTCCGGGACCGCCAAGGAATTTATGTGGAGAAAAGAAAATCGCATCCAATTGTTCTTCAGGATCTTTTGGATGCATATCAATTTTTACATAAGGCGCCGAAGCTGCAAAATCAACAAAACAAAAACCATCATTTTGATGCATGATTTTTGCCAATTCATGATAAGGCGTAATTATTCCGGATACATTTGAGCAAGCCGTAAAAGAACCAATTTTCAGTTTCCTGTCGGCGTATTTTTTTATTTTTTCGGCAAGAATTTCAGGGTTTACCAAATTGTTCTCGTCGGCAGGCAAAATGACAACATCGGCATTGGTTTCATACCACGGAACCTGATTAGAATGATGTTCCATATGCGTAATAAAAACGACTGGTTTATCTGTTTTATCGACAGTTTCAGAATGAAATTTATTATCGGCAGTACGCAAACCCAGATAGCGCTGTAATTTAGATAAAGCCGCTGTCATTCCGGTTCCTGTGGTAACGAGAACATCAGATTCATTGGCGTTAACGTGTTTTTTAATTATTGCTCTGGCATGCTGATAAGCATACGTTGAAGCTTTTCCGGTTTGACTTGAAAATGAATGCGTATTGGCAATCATCGGACCTATTTTATTGAGCATTATATCTTCAATCGGAATATATAATCTTCCGCTGGCAACCCAGTCAGCATATAATAAATTTTGCTTTCCGTAAATGGATTCAAAAATGTGATTTACTCCTATTGTATTTTCTCTAAATTTCGAAAAATACTTTTCTAATTGGCTTGTTTTTACTTGCTTCTCAATAACATTCATTTCCCTATCATTTTAAATTAACATATTTTATTTCTGGTTGAATCTTTTATAGATTTCAAATTTTCAAAGTGATTTTTTATGGTTTTATAACCGATTTTTTTACCGCAGAGAACGCAAAGATTTTTATCTAAGAATGCCTTAAAAAAAGCACAGAGTTCACAAAGCTAAATCAATACAAAGCTTTGCGAACTTTGTCTTTTACAAAAGCTAAGAGTAAAAAAAAAACTTAGTGTTCTCTGTGGTAATTTTTTTTCTTTACCCATAGGTTTTAGGATAAATCCAATTTTTCATAATAATTTGGTTTAAAATTGAACATAAGTATTCCCTGACCGATTTGAAATGGCCTAACATAACGTCATTAAAAGGAAATAGACTGGAAAAAATTACCTGCCGTGCATTCGAAAAACTAAAGATTTGTTTTCTTGAAATAGCAGATTGGTTTCTTTTAAATTGGCGTATAATAATAGCTCAGCTTTCATTTGATGATAAAAAAATTAATATTGATGAGCTTATTCAGATTACTAAACGAAATCTTTCTTATCTGTCCGCCGTAGCGGAAGGATTTAGCACCTTATTTGGCAACAGGTTGCTAAGACATCATCGGGCCTATTCCCTCAGTCTTTCTGGATAAGTCATGTAGAAATTTTCTACTTTGCAAATATATACAAATTCTATCGAATTAATATAGTTTAAAATTATTTTTTTTATTCTTTAATAGAAAATAAAGTATTAAGTATCATCTAATCTCTTTTCTGAACAAAAAAACACTTCAAACAATTGACATAAATCCTTTCTTTCTATAACCTATTATTTAGTTGAAATGAGCATCTTTGCATATTGAAAAATAAACTTGTTTAATGATAAAAATTACACCCGAATTATCTTTTCCATTAAAAGATGTATTATTCTCATTTGCATTAGAATCTGAAGCAGCAGATGTTTTTGTTGGTCAAAATACGCTCATTACCGGAATCGGAAAAGTAAATGCAGCTTATGAATTAACCAAAGCTATTCAGAACAAAAAACCATCTTTAATTGTAAATCTTGGATCAGCAGGAAGCAATTCTTTTCAAAAAGGAGATGTTATTTGCTGTACTAAATTTGTGCAAAGAGATATGGATGTCAGAGGTTTAGGATTTGCACAATATCAAACTCCGCTTTCTAATTTGCCAGCGATTCTTGAGTATGGTCTGGAAATGGATAATCTACAAATCGGTATTTGTGGAACTGGTGATAGTTTTGAAATGGGTCATGCCACCAAAATATACGATGTGGTAGATATGGAAGCTTACGCACTTGCCATGATTGCCATGAAAGAAAATATTCCGTTTTTATGTTTAAAATATATTTCAGACGGTGCCGATGACAATGCCGCTGATGATTGGGTGATCCAGGTTCATAAGGCTGCAGCAGCTTTCGGAAATATTTTGGAACTTACTAAAAATAACATTTAAAAACACGGATTTCACGAATTTGCACGAATTAATTTTTTAAGATTTAACTATTAAAAAATTAGTGCAAATTCGTGAAATTCGTGTTCTTTTTTACTTATAAACATTGCCAACGGTTTCAACCGTTGGGGCATAATGCATTTTTATTACGTACTATTTGTCATTTCGACGAAGGAGAAATCTTCGTTAGAAGCTCGACAAAGTATTTGATCATTGTTGCGGAGTTACTCGCGGAGATTTCTCCTTCGTCGAAATGACATAAAATGAGAAAAAAAACTCAACTTAATGACATTGACTTCTATCCTCTTGCTTCTATTTTCTATTTTCTATTTTCTATTTTCTATTCTCTATTCTCTATTCTCTATTCTCTATTCTCTTGCTTCTATTCTCTTGCTTCTATCCTCTCCCTCCTTAATGCGATTTTTTCAAATATTCATCAAAAGCTTTATTTGGATCTGAAGTTGCGTATTCATTTTCTGGTTCCGGAATTACGTGAATCTTCGAATCATTTAAGGATACAATAGCAGAACATACATAAACCCCTATTTTTCCTTCGCTGTATTTAAAATCCAACAAAGTCAATTTAACAACTTCATTAATAGATACTTCGTAGTAATTTCCGTGACGGATTATTTTAAAATAGATTTCTTTTTTGTCGACAATTTCAAATTGATTTGTTTGAATGTTTTCGAAGATAAAATTGTTTTTGACATCTTTTTCATTAAATCCCCACGCTCGAAACTGAACAAAACCATTTACAAAATCAATCGAAACATAATAGGCCGTTCCTTCTTCATCACACTCAATTACAAAACCTGTTTTTCCCATTCCTTCAACCGCCAATGTTCCTTCCCAAACAAAATCATTCGATGGTTTTTCAAAACAAAAAACTTCGTAACCGCTTCGGCATCCAAAACGCCATTTATTTTCATGTTCCAAAACAAAATTTGCCGATGGATTTCCTAAAATTGGCACCGGAATCGGTAAGTTCTTTTGCTCAATTGTTCGCTGATAAATCGTTTCCCAATGGTGATAGGTTTTTAATAAAAGTCTTCCACTCGTATCAACATCCAATTGTTTTGGTGGCGGAATTACGCGATGCGTGTTGACATTTCCTCCCACAAAATAAAAATTGTAGATCAAAAAGTAATCGCCTTCTTTTACAATTCTTGCGGCATAATTGCCTTGTGGCATCAGCACATTATTATGAAAAGCATGATATTCTCCTTTAAAATCAGGAGAAAACCAATAACGGACTTTAATATCCTCGCGAATCGAACCCAATAAATAATGCATTCCTTTTATTTCGACTACGCAAGGGCATTCCACATCATCATATACATAGGGAACATGCAGCGGTTTTTGAAGCACAAAACCAGTCGCTTCTCTTTTTGCGACACCAATACATCCCCTTCTGTACGTTGGTCCAATGGCACTTCTGGCGCAAATTAGCAGATAATCTTCTCCTTCAAATTCATACTTATACGGATCTCTAAAACTAATCCATTCGCGGGGATTATTGGCCGAACTTTCATAATAAGGTGCCTGACTTTTTAACGGAAGACCATATTCGTTTTCTTTCGTCCAGTGAATTAAATCCGGAGAAACTGCCCTGCCCACTTTTTGCATTATTCCCTTATCCTTGCGTTTTAATCCTGTATAATACATTTCATAACCTTCTCCCGCAGTGTTTTTACTTACATGCATTGTCCACAGCATATCGTCATCCCATTCTCCGGGATCTCCAACCCACAAAGCATTTTTGACCCTTTTCCAGGAAAGACCATCACGCGATACGGCATGTGCAATATAATCGTGATTAGGAATAATCAAATGAAATAAATGATGAAGTCCGTTTTCATCAATAAAAACATCAACATCACCTATTTCCCAACTGCTAAAACCTGAACCTGAATACATATTATTTTATTATTTTATAATGTTTTAATCCTTCTAAAATTCCCAAAGATGCTGAGCTTTTTGCCACAAAAATACTTTTGGTTGTTTCATAATGATCTAATTCTATACTTTTGTTTCCCACAATAATTCCTTTTATTGCACCCCTGAACATGTCGATATCATTTCCTGAGTCGCCTGCTGCAATTACGTTTGTTAAAGGAATTGCCCATTTACGGCATAAAAATTTAATTGCATTTCCTTTTGATGCTCTTTTGGGAATAAAATCCAGAAACTGTCCGTGACTCGGAATAATGTTTATTTTATACCATCCCTTTCCTAAAGCTTTAACCAACTCTTCATGATCGTATTTTTCTTTATCATAATAATACGAGATTTTAAACGGATTTTGCGCTTCCTCTTCCTGCAGTTTCATCCAGGGAATTACTTTTAAACGATTTTCGATATCATCTCTTTTCCATCTTCCTGATAAAAAAGTCGCCCAGCCTTTATCTAAAATGTAATCCGTACCATTTGTATAATAAATTTCGGTTCCAACAGAACAGATAATAAAATCCGGTAACGGAAATTGTTCTTCATCAATCACTTTTTTAACCAGCGCCAAATTTCTTCCGGATGCCAGGGCAAAAGCCATTTTATTGGTGCGATTTACTAAATGCACTTTTAATTCTTTTAAACCCGGATTATTCAATTTGGGTTCAATCAGCGTTCCGTCAATATCCGAAACCAATAAGTTTTCGACTTTTCTTTTTAAACGCTCAATATTAATATTGGGATAGTGTCTGTTTTTAATTCCTGACCCGGATGAAAGCGTCAGATTCTCATTAATCAATTCAACATATTGGTTTACATGACTTAACCAGCTGTAATGTTTTTGAATATTAATGGCTCCGTTATTCGAATAATATTTCCATTGATTTTCATCGGTTAATATATTTCGTACCGCTTTTTTAATTTCATTTACATCTAAAGGATCTACCAATATTCCGTTTTGGCAGGTCGGAATAATTTCAGAAGGTCCTCCGTTTTTGGTAACCACAACAGGCAAACCAGAACTAGCCGATTCTATTACGGTTAAACCGAAATTTTCATGCAGGGTCAGATTTACAAAAACCCCTCTTTTTTCGGCGGCATAACGGTAAATAATCGAAACCTCATTTTCTACATCATGCTTTTTCGGAATTGCCATTTTTCCGTATAAATCATATTTATCCATTAACAGCAATAAATCTGTTAATACATCTTTTTCTGATTCCGGCATTTGTGAAATATCTTTTCTTATACCTGCAAAAATAACCAGATTAGCGATGCTTTGCAGTTCTTTGTCTTTGCCGTAAACTTCAATAAGTGTGTGAAGGTTTTTATGGCGATCCGGCCTTGAAAGTGCCAATATAAAAGGTTTGTGCGGATTGGTAAGAAACTTAGAAATCGTTTCGGCAACCCAGTATTTTCTTTGTTCTTCCTCCATTTGCTTATCCAAATCCTGTTCGAGATGATAATAAGGAACAAATTTTCTGGTATCGATACCTGGGGAAATGGCGTGGTATTTGGCTAAATCAAAATTTTTATACGGCTTATAAGTTTCAATTTCCTGCTCTGTCGAAGTAATAATAAATTCTGATAGTTCGAGTGTCCTTTCTTCGGCGGCAATTCTGGCTTTAAACTTAAATTTCTTTTCGAGTTCCTGTTCGTCTATCCCGCTTTCCAGCAATTTTTTTCTTTTATGAAAACCTAAAGAATGTCCCGTATGAGCAAATGGAATATTCAGGATTATTGATAATTCGCTCGCCACATAACCCGCATCCCCGTAATGCGAATGAATCCAGTTGGGAAATATGTCATGAACTTTAATGTGTTGCACAATGCCATTTACAAAAGTGTCAAGACCTTCCCATAATTGTTCTTTGGGTTTGTATTTTTTTCCTAAAAAAGAAATTCTTCTTATGGTTAATTTTTCATTTACTACTTCAATAGGAACTGCATATTCTGGAGAAAGACTGCGATCATCAATCAATCTGGTAAATAAATCAACATGCTCTACATCTGCATGTTGGGATAAAAATTCGGCAAGCTCGTAAACATATTTAGTTTGTCCTCCATTGTCAGCATCTCTTCCAATCTCAAGGCCGGAGCCTTTCAAAAGTCCGTGAATGTTGATCAATGAAATTCGTAATTTTGTCATCATCTTATTTATTAATTAAATTTTAAGGTACAAAAAATAAAGCGAACCGACCCAAAATCTGAGGAAAAACAGACAATTTAAATCAAATATGTAAAAATTATGGCTCTAAAATTGCATTCATCTCAACAAAAAAACGATGACTATTTTTAGATGTAAATCTTTGACTGGCAATAAATTTCTCCTTTATTATTCAAGCAAAACAATAGCTCTTTGAATAGTTTTTGTCCCAGCATTCTGCATGACCTTGATAAGTTTCCGTAAATTTGCCAAAAACAGCAATTTTTAAGATGAATATAAAAAGGTCGGAGATCAAGAAGATTATTGAAAAAGCAGAAGACAAAAATTTATCTTTCCGCGTTTTTGATTTAGACAAAGAACATATTCAAAACTATCAGCAGCCTCACAAAAATGATCACTTTTTGATTATTATTGTAGAAACAGGAAAAGTTGATGTTCAGATCGAAGACAAAATTCATTTTCTAAAAGCAGGAAAAATTTCTATCATTTTTCCGGAACAAATTTGCTTTATCTCTAACTTCAGCAAGGATTTAACCGGTAAAATAATTTTATTTGAAGAAGTATTATTTTGTTCCGATATTTTAAAAAATGAATTAAGCCCTTATAATGTCAATCTTTCTGCCAATCTTAATTGTACGGCACTTCCCGGTCAGGAATTTGAAGAAGCAATTACACTTGTAAAAAGCATCCAGAATATTTATAATAAACCAAGTCTTGTCAAGAAAGAACAGGCGCGTTTTTACATTAAAGTTTTTTTATTGGGACTTATAGAATCTGTTCACGGACAACATCCTGTATTGCATCAAAAAACAAATCAGCATATTTATATTGGTTTCAAAAAACTCTTAAACGAGCAATACAGAAGCGAGCGCACAGTGCAATATTATGCTTCTCAACTTTCCATTAGTCCAAAAAAACTCAACGAAATCACCAAAAAACATTGTGGAGAAACCGCCATAAATGCAATTCATAACCGCATTTTGACCGAAATCAAAAGACAATTATTGTTTTCTGATCTTTCTCACAAAGAAATTGCATTCGATCTTGGATTTAGTTCTCCATCGGCACTTAATAAATTTGTTAGGGCAAAACTAAAAGAAACCCCAACTGAACTGCAACAGGAATTGGCGCAAATTTATACCGCATAGTCTTGTTTGTATAACATCCTGTCCTGCCCGCACAGCTAACTTTGCATCAATAATTAAATACTATTAAAGATGAGCAAATTATTTGTTGCAGGAGAAGTTTTCCACGGTCCGGGAAGTCTTGAAGAATTAAAAAATATAAAAGGTAAAAAAGCTTTTGTTGTAACCGGCGGAAGTTCTATGAAAAAAAGCGGAACGCTGGACAAAGCTCTGGCTTTTTTGAACGAGGCAGGAATTGAAACTTTTGTTTTTGATGGTGTTGAAGAAGATCCTTCATCTGCTACAAGTTTTAAAGGTGCAGAAGCCATGCAAGCGTTTCAGCCAGACTGGATCGTAGGTATTGGCGGATGTTCTGCTATTGATGCGGCCAAAACAATGTGGATTTTTTACGAACATCCTGAAACTGATTTTGATTCGCTTATCAAACCTTTCAGCGTTCCGGTATTAAGAAATAAGGCTAAATTTATCGCAATTCCTTCTACAAGCGGAACTGGTACTGAAACAACTGGTTTGGCGGTAATTACAGATCGTGAAAAAGGCGTTAAATACCCAATCGTATCTTACGAATTAACTCCCGATATTGCTATAATAGATGGCGAAATTTGTGCGTCTATGCCTGCTCACGTTACATCAAATACAGGATTGGATGCTTTAACACATTGCGTTGAGGCTTATGTTTCTAATATTGATGACAATTTTGCTGATGCATTGTCAAAAGGCGGATTAGAAATTGTTTTTGATAATCTGGAAGAAGCTGTAAAAAATCCGTCAAATATTGCAGCGCGCCAAAACATGCACGACGCTTCTTTTATGGGAGGTTTGGCTTTTAATAATGCCTGGTTAGGAATTGTTCACTCATTATCTCATCAGGTTGGTGCGTTATACGGTATTCCACACGGATGTGCAAATGCGATATTTTTACCGAATGTAATTCGTTATAATAGCGTTGCTACAAATAAATTTCCATCATTGGCAAAAGTAATTGGACTGCAAACTGCCGAAGAATTAGCGCAGGCAATTGAAGGATTAAGAAAAAGAGTGAATAATATTTCGTCTCTAAAAGAATTCGGAATTTCAAAAGAAGACTGGGATAAAAATCTGGATTATATTGCAAACAACGCATTCATTGATCCATGTACAGGTTTTAATCCGCGTGTAACCAGCGTAGAAGATTTGAAAGATATTTACAATGCCTGTTACGAAGGTGTCGTTTATGCAAATGATGCTGTCTTGAATTAATTCTAAAACAAAACAATACTTTATAAACCAGAACATTTATTTTATTTGTCTGGTTTATTTTTTTATAACATCTCTATTTTTCAATTATCTTTTTTCGGTGTTCTATTCCCCAAGCTGTCAGATTATTAATTATTGTCTGCAGGGTTTTGCCGTGTTCCGTAAGCTCGTACTGAACACTTATTGGCTGTGTTTCTAAAACCGTCCGCTTGATTAATTTGTTTACTTCAAGCTCTTTTAATTCCTTGCTCAGCATTTTGTTTGAAATTCCAACTACATCATTCAAAATATCCGAAAATCTTCTTTTGTTATAATAACAAACGGAGGAAATAATTGCAATTTTCCATTTTCCGCTAAGCACATCCATTGAATCCTGGACTGCCATCATCTCTTTTTTGTGTTGCTCTTTTTCAGGTACTGTACACTCCATAAGGTTACTTTGTTACTTCAAGGTTACTGTTACTTTTAGTTACAAAGTTACTAAAATAAATTAATCTGCTCTAAATTTGCCTTTGTAAAATCATAAAAATATAAATAATGAATAAGTTAAAAAACAAAGTAGCAATAGTGACAGGCGCATCAAAAGGAATTGGAGCCTCAATAGCTAAATTTTTTGCTGCAGAAGGTGCCAAAGTTATAGTGAATTATGCATCAAGCAAAGAAGATGCAGAAAAAGTTGTAAAAGCAATAACAGCTAATGGAGGAACAGCTATTGCTGTAAAAGCCGATGTATCAAAAGAATCAGAAGTAGCAAGATTATTCGAAGAAACAAAAACCGCTTTTGGTACCTTGGATATTTTGGTAAATAATGCCGGTATTTATCAATATGCCCCAATCGAAGAATTCGCTGCAGACTCTTTTCATCAGCAATTCAACATCAATGTTTTGGGATCATTGCTAACAATTCAGGCTTCTCTAAAATTATTTGGCGATAAAGGCGGTAATATTATCAATATCAGTTCTGAAGCCGGTAAAACACCGCTTGCAACAGGATCTGTTTATTCGGCTACAAAAGCAGCTTTGGATGCCATTACCATTGCATTGTCTAAAGAATTCAGCGGAAGAAATATCCGTATCAACTCAATTTTACCGGGCATTGTAGAAACTGAAGGTTCGCATACTGCAGGTTTCATTGGTAGTGAAGCCGAAACAAAATTTGTTGCCAACACTCCGCTTGGGCGTACCGGACAACCGGAAGATATTGCCAAAGTTGCTGTATTTCTTGCTTCTGATGATGCTGGTTGGATTACAGGAGAAAAAATTTCTGTTTCTGGAGGAATTTACGGTGTATAAATCTTCCTCAATTATATTATTAACCCGTTGGGTGTAATTAGTTTTAACACATAGAAACATAGATTTTGCATGTTCAAAAAAGGCGTTTCACTTCTTTAAAAGGCACAAAGTTTAGCTATGTGTAAGAAACATGTTTCTTTTCACACTCTTTTTAGAGGTCTAAAATCTATGTTTCTATGTATTAAATGAAATTTTAGGGGTTATTATTAAATATTCAAGTTTAAAAGAAAATGAGCAAATTAAAAAATAAAATAACGGTTGTTACAGGCGGTAATAGCGGTATTGGATTTGGAATTGCAGAAGCATTTAAAAACGCAGGTGCCGTTGGTACAATTACCGGAAGAAATGAAAAAACGCTTGATGTTGCCGTAAATACTTTAGGCAAAGATTTTATAGCAATAAAAGGTGATGTTACGAACAGCGATGATTTGGAAAATGTATTCAAAAAAACCGCTGACAAATTTGGAAAAATTGATGCTCTGGTAGTAAATGCCGGCGGCGTTGTAGATGGTGTTGCCATGGGAACCATAAACGAAGTTACAGAAGAAAGCTACGACAGCTATATGGACCTGAATTTGAAAAGCGCCTATTTTACGGTACAAAAAGCACTTCCCTATTTAAATGATGGCGCTTCTGTTATACTTATTGGTTCAAGTGCTGCACATCGCGCTGCCCCGGGAATGGCTATTTATGCAGCGGCAAAAGCGGCCATAATATCTTTGGCCAAAGGTTTATCGCTGGATTTGCTGCCGAGAAAAATACGTGTTAATACACTTTCTCCGGGTTCTATTGATACACCTGTTTTTGGGAAATTGGTACCGCAGGAACAATTAGAGCAGGTAAAACAAATCTGGATCGATATTACGCCTGTTGGTCGACAAGGACTTCCATCTGATATTGGGAACGCTGCTGTATTTTTAGCATCAGATGATTCGGCTTTTATAGTGGGTACCGAAATCCTTTCAGACGGCGGTATGACTAATATTAGTCTGATGAAATAATATTAATCAGCGTTATTTCAATATTGATTTAGCCTGATTCTCTAAAATCAAAAACCTCCAAAGTCATTATTTTGGAGGTTTTTGTTCTTTAGAAAACGAATTAAAAAAAAACACCTGACATAAAGTATTTTATATGCCAGATGTAATTACAAATCAATTTTAACAACCTAATTTTATTGCACCAAATAATCTACTTTATCTGCTTCACAAAGCCTGAAATAACCAAAAGCATAATTATTGGCATCATTTGTATTGATAATATTACCTCTGATATTTCCTGGCGGAATAGAAAATGGGCTTCCTCCGTAGATTTCTAAGATTAAATTCATATAATTATAGAAATTCTTCGAAATGCCGCGATGCGTAATTTCAAGTGTATGTCCGGCTTTCAGTTTATCTTCATTCGAAAATCTTGTGTTTACTTCATTTCCGTTAAAAAATTCATCGTCTGTCAATTCATATTCCGGAAAAATTAAAGATTCTGATTTATAATCTGTGAGATAATAATTTTCTGCATCAGCAGGATCTTTATAATAATAAGTAACTTCGATTACATCTTCGCCTCCAAAATCTGGAACCATCGCTTGTTCTACACGATCAATTGGTGTTACCGAAGTCAGCTTTTCAACAGCCGTAAAACTTTGCCCTTCTGCCGTAACATACAAGGTGTAATCCATGCCTATTACAGGAACAAAATTAGTACATACATAAGAGCCGGCTTCTGCCTCATTAAAGGTAAAAACATCACCATTAGTATTTTCAATTCGTACCTGTGCGCCCGAAACTTTTGGTGTTGTATTATTATAATAAGGAGCCGTTTTACTAATTTTTATGGTTTGCTCGTTACCATCTGTCCCTTTTAGCCAAATAATTTCTGCATCTACCACTAATCTTGTTTCTCCGGTTTCCAGATCAAGCGTTACAACATCTTCACAAGATGCAAAAAATAGTACGAGAAACAGGCTAAATAAAGTCAGTGCTTTACTTTTAAAATTATATTGTTTAAACCTTTGCATATTCATTAAAATTTAAAATTATAAGAAATACCAGGTACTATTCCAAAAATAGACAGTCTTCTGGTTTCATTTGCTCCCGTATCTTCGTTTGTTGCAAACGTCATCGAAGCGGCATTTTTTCTATTGTAGACATTATAAATGCTAAATACCCAATAGCTTTGCCAGCCCTTCTTTTTATCCGGTTTTGGTGTATAAGTTGCCGCCAGATCTAAGTGATGAAAAAGTGGCAGTCTGTTTTCATTACGCAATGAAAAATTAGGAATATTGATTCCTCCAAACTCATAATACCCATTTGCATAAGTTACAGGCTGACCTGATTGTAAGGAGAAATTAGCATTAAAAGACCATTTCTTATTATATTCATAACTACCTACAATATTCAGATTATGCATTTTATCATATCCTGATAAATACCAATCACCATTTGCAACTCCTGGTTCGGCTGCGGTTCTGCCGGGAGTTTTTTGTTCTGCCCTTGATAATGTGTAAGAAACCCAACCTGTAAAATCACCGGTATTTTTTCTAAGTAATAATTCCAAACCATACGATCTGGCTTTACCATTCAAAATAACCTGTTCTATATTATTGTTTGCCAATATATCGGCACCATCAATATAATCAATACGATTTTGGATATTCTTATAAAACAATTCGGTTTCAAGAGAATAATCTCCATCTTTAAAATTCTTAAAATATCCAACCGCATATTGATCCAAAAGCTGTGGTTTTGTAAAGGGTCCGCTTGGTGTCCAGATGCTCATTGGCAATGGCGACTGTGTATTGGATAAAATATGAATGTATTGCGCCATTCTGTTGTAACTTGCTTTTACCGAAGTATTGTCATTAAAAGCGTAAGATAATGCTGCGCGTGGTTCCAAATTATCAAATTTACTTATGGTTGCTCCACTTTTATAGGAGATACTTCCGTTTGGAGTTCCTTCTTCATAAATATTATACAACGGATTGTAAACTACTGCCTGTCCGTTTTCATAAGTGTTAATCGTCTCACCTCCTAGACGATAAAACATACTATAACGAAGCCCGTATCTTAGATTTAATTTTTCTGTAAGCTGATGTTCAAAATCAAGATAAACAGACGATTCAAAAGCATATTTTTTATCAAACTGTTTGTAATTAAACTGCGAATCTGAGCTTGTTGGCTGTACAGTTCCAGGGTTAAAATCATAATATTGACCGTCAATTCCGTAGTTAAGTTTCAATTTTTCTGTTACAGCATGATTCCAGCCATATTTTAAACCGTAGGTTTTTATGGTGTTGTTCCATTCAAAATTTTCTGTCGAAATTTCAAGATTAAATTTATAATCACTGTAGAACACCGCTAAATTGGTATTTATCTTGTCCGAAAATTTATGTTTCCAGTTTAAGATTCCCATTGTATTTCCGTAAGTGCTGGCAAAACGATCGTTTATATCGAAAACATCGTTTCCTAAATATCCTGAAAATGCAATCGTATTATTGGCACTAAGGCGATAATTTAATTTAGCATTTATATCATAAAACATCGCCGAATTACTATTATCAGAAAGTTTCAAAAATAAATGAGCATAAGAAGCACGACCCGCAATAAGAAAAGAACCTTTTTCTTTCTGGATAGGTCCCTGCACCAATAAACGACTTGATATCAAACCTATACCACCGTTTACTTTGTAGTTTTCAAAATCTCCGATTTGCTGGCTTACATCAAGAACCGAGGAAACTCTTCCTCCAAATTTAGAAGGAATTCCACCCTTATATAACTCCAGTCCGCTGATGGCATCTGCATTAAAAACAGAGAAAAAACCAAACATATGAGAGTCCCCATAGACAGGAGCTCCGTCTAAAAGAATTAAATTCTGATCGGCAGCACCTCCCCTAACATTAAAACCTGAAGAAAGCTCTCCTGCATTTGTAACTCCCGGCAATGTCAATATTGATTTTAAAGGATCCGGCTCACCCATGGCAGCCGGAATTCTCTTTATTTCTTCCATAGTAAGCTTATTTACACTCATTTGAGTATTTCTTACATCAACTGCTTTGGTGTTGGTTATAATCACCTGCTCCAATTGCTGGCTGTCGGATTCCATTTTAAAATTAATTTTTTCATCATCAGAAACTGTAATTTGTTTTTCCTTATTTTTAAAACCTACATAGCTCACCACAACGGTGTAAGTTCCTTTATCCAATTCTATTGAAAAAATTCCGTTTTTATCGGTCGTGGCACCTGTCTGCAATTCTTTAATAAAAACATTTGCACCAATAACTGTTTCATTGTTATCGTCAAGTACCTGACCGGTTAACTTTTTTTTTATTCTGCCTGTATTTGTTTTAGAAGCTTTTTGCTTTACGAAAATATTATTGCCTACAATCGAAAACTGAATCGTAGCGTTCTTATTAAGCTCATTAATAAGTTCCTTGATTTCGATATTTTTATAGGTGTTTTTTTGATTAAAATACTTTTGACTTGTATTAACCTGATCGGTAAAGGCAAATTTAAAATCGGTTTGATTTTCAATTTGCTTAAAGAATTCTTTTAAGGTTACCGTTTTGTCAACAGTTACAGTTATGTTTTGAGAAAACATGCAACAACTGAATAAAAAAAAGCACGCTGAAATTATATGCTTCATGAATTTTTGTATTTTTGAATATTATTAAATGGAATAGTTTTATACTATCCTGACTATGAGGAGGATGTTTAGTTTCGCGGCTAGTGCATCCTTTTCTTTTCTATTGAAAAGTAATTTCTTTTAATTCGTCATTTACTTCGAAGTTTAGGTTATACATTTCTGATATTAATTGAACAATTGTTTTTAAATCCTCTTTTTTGTTTATTCTCACTGTAATTCGCTGGTTGTAATATTCCTGCGGAATCGCCACTTTATAACCGTAATTCTCCTCAATATAAGTACCTAATGCGGTTAATTTTTCGTTGTCAAAATCAATAAACCTGTCAAACTCAGCTACGGCTGCTATTTCGTTTCCGTACGTAAATTTGTCGCCCGGTTCCAGTATCCATTTTTTATCCTGACCTTTTACATTCATCTGAACGCTTCCTTCATAAAGTGCTATAATGGCTCCTTTTTGAGTATATTCTTTTACAGTAAAAGAAGTTCCCAAAACAGTAGTTGTGGTTTCATTACAAAAAACCTGAAAAGGATGTTTTTTATCTTTTTTTACTTTAAAATAAGCTTCTCCGTGAATTTCAATTTTTCTGTTGTCTGCAAAATTATTGGCATATACAATTTTAGAATTTGGGCTTAATTCTACTTTTGAACTATCCGGCAAAAAAACGGTTTTTATTTTTGAAGTCGTATTTTCAATTACATTCGAAGACGCATAAACATTTTCCTGCAACGGACTTCTGTTAAAATAAATTCCGGTCCCGATAAGCATGAAAATTATAACTGCCGCTGCTGCTGCATAACGCCAAATTTTAAAATCCTTCTTTTTTGGAGCAAAGGCTTTAGATTGAAAACTCTCCCACGAAGCCTCCTTTTCAGCATCAGAATGTAAATTGGGAGTTTCGTCCCAGATTTTTTTTAATTCTTCTTCTATTTTTTTCTCATCCATGTCTTTGAGCGTTAAAGTTTCTGACAATAAAATCCCTGCTTATTAAAAACACCATACACCATTTCTTTAATATCTCTGTTGGTTTCGATTCTTAGAATATGATTTGAATCTTCCAAATCAAAATTCATGATACAATCAGAAATAACAAATTGAAGAAGTGCTACAATAAACCTTGCCTCTTCCCTTGTTGTAACATCTGTTTTATAAGCCTCAATTTCCATTTCTTATGTTTCCGTTTTTATATATAACAAACGAGAACATAAAAGTTCCTAATGGTTTTCGATTTTTTTTCTAATAAATTTACTGGCGAGATAAATATGATTGGCTATGGTCTTTTCAGAAAGATCCGTCATCGCTGCAATCTCCTTATAGCTAAGGTTTTCCAGTTTATGTAAAGTAAATATTTTTTGTTGCTGTTCCGGAAGCTGATTAATGAAATTATATAATTTTTCGCTTCTTTCTTCAAAAATTCCTGTATCAGTATCTTCTTCTGCAATTTCAAATTGCGAAGGATCAAACTGAATTATTTTATTTTCTCTGTTAAGATGATTGATAATGATGTTTTTGCAGATTACAAACAGTTGTTTATCAAATAAAACATCTTCATTGAGTAATTCTCTTTTATTATATAATCTTAAAAAAGTTTCCTGAACAAAATCCTGCGGGGTAAGAACCGTAAAATTAAAACGTCTGGCAATGCTTATCAGTTTATCGTAGTATTTCAAGTAAGCTTCCTTGAAAGAAACCTCATTACCCTTTTTTAAACTTAATATAAACTTTTTGTTGTCCATAACGTAAATATGATAATTATTCTAAACTCAATGTTCAGAATAATATTGCCTTCTAAAGCTGATCGCTTAAGACAGCTTTAACCATTTCTTTAGTAAATGCTAAGTTGCAAAGAACAGAAATTTATTCGAAAATTTTTTAATAAAAAATATAAATCAATGTTTCTATCTATTTAATTAGATTTTATTGGGTTTGCTAACGTATTTATTTCCTTTTACAAAAAATCTCCAGGGCAAAAAAGCATCTTCCTCTGCATAGGCAACACCTACGCGCGGACCAGCCACAATAGCATCATCAGGATATTGAATACCATGATCTTCTACCCAAATTTCTTCGCCGCCTAAATCTTTTTTATTGAAAGAATTATCAATTCCCAAAGCCTTCGCCGCAGAACCCGGACCAGATGAAATAGCGCTTTTAGAAGCCGGCATTTTCCGTCTCAATTCCATAATTTCCTGACCAATTAAGGGTTCAATTGCCCGAATTAAAACCGCATGAGGTTCTCCATTTACAGAAGTTACAATATTAAAAAGATGATGAATTCCGTAACATAAATACACATACGAAACCCCGCCTTCACTGTACATGATTTCGGTTCGTTTCGTGCGTCGGCCGCCATAAGCGTGAGAAGCTTTGTCTATTTCGCCAAAATAAGCTTCCGTTTCAACGATAATTCCTGCGGTTATTTGTCCATCAACTTGCGTATAGAGCACTTTCCCAAGCAAATCCTTGGCTAAAAAAAGCACATCGGGATTGAGATAATAGGATAATGGTAATTTCAAAACTGAATAATTTAATGCTTTAATAAAAGAGTTACAGACTTCTAAATTAATTTAAAAGCGCTTCATTTCATTAGCAAATTAACCTATTTATAATAAAAAATCATTAGTCTCTCTAAGATTTTTTTGCTAAATTGGATATATGAAAACGAATCCGGATGTAGTAATTATTGGAGGCGGCCTTGCGGGCTTGACAGGAGCTTTGCATCTGTCTAAAAAAGGATTGAAAGTAACGCTTATCGAAAAATCCGATTATCCGCGTCATAAAGTTTGTGGAGAATATATTTCTAATGAAATTCTGCCTTACCTTCTATGGCTTGGTGCTGATGTTTTACAATTGAAGCCAACCAATATTTCTAAATTTGAGTTTACTACACAAAATGGTAAAATGGCAAAAACAAAACTTCCATTGGGCGGATTTGGCGTAAGTCGTTTTGCACTCGACAATTTTCTCTATCAAAAAGCATTAGAAAACGGCTGTACCCTTATCAATGAAACAGTTACTGATGTTTCTTTCAACAATAATACGTTTACTGTTACAACTCAAAATCAGGTTTTAGTATCAAAAACAGTATTGGGCGCTTTTGGAAAACGTTCTAATTTGGATCAGGTTTTATCTCGCGATTTTATTAGTAAAAAATCGCCCTGGCTAGCCGTTAAAGCGCATTTTTCGGGAGATTTCCCAGATGATGTTGTGGGCTTACACAATTTTAAAGGCGGTTATTGCGGAGTTTCAAAAGTAGAAAACAACGTTATAAACATTTGTTACCTTGCTGATTATGCCACTTTTAAAAAATATAAAAATACAGACGATTACCAGCAAAATGTACTTTATAAAAACAAACATCTTAAAAAGGTTTTTGAAAACAGTAATCCCGTTTTTGACAAACCATTAACGATAAGTCAAATCTCTTTTGATAAAAAACTGCCCGTAGAAAATCATATTTTAATGATTGGCGATACGGCGGGTCTTATTCACCCGATGTGTGGGAATGGCATGGCTATGGCAATACACAGCGCTAAAATAGCTTCAGAATTAGTGCTTGATTATCATAATGGAAAGATAACATCACGTGAATTATTAGAAAAAAAATACAGCAAAGAATGGAATAAGAATTTTGCAAAAAGACTGCTTATGGGCCGTTTTTTGGCAAAAACTTTAACCTACAAAACAATCACCAATGTGTTTGTTGCAATAGTAGCTTCAATGCCTGCACTATTATCTGCAATAATAAAACAAACGCATGGCAAACCTATAGCAGTCGAACAATGAGCATCAATACCAAATATAGAACACAGGAAGCCGAAATAATGGACGATTTTTCGCTTCAGGGCAATGAGCTGACGGCCGCACTAGATCAAATTGCGCGTATAAACCAATTGCTGGGAGGAAATAATCTCACGCTTAACGGCGTAAAGAAATTATTAAAAAAAGCCAATACTTCAAAAACCATAACGATCGCAGATATTGGCTGTGGCAATGGTGATATGCTGCGAATGTTATCCAATTACGGACAAAAAAATAATATCAATTTTAAACTTATTGGCGTAGATGCAAATGCTTTTACTATCAATTACGCCAAAAAACTATCAACTTTATACCCCAATATTGGATATAAATGTATTGATATTTTTAGTGAAGATTTTGCAGCTCTTCAGTACGATATTCTTTTGTGCACGCTTACACTTCATCATTTTTCTAATGAACAAATATTAAATATTATTACTATCTTTAATAAGAATGCTGCCGTTGGTGTTGTGATAAACGATTTGCACCGCAGTAAATTAGCTTACAGGCTTTTTGAAATAATTTGTTCTGTATTTAATTTAGAAAGAATGTCCCGCGAAGATGGTCTGGTTTCTATTTTAAGAGGATTTAAAAAAAATGAACTGGAGGAATTCTCCAAAAAACTAAGTTTAAAAAACTATACCATACGTTGGAAATGGGCTTTTCGCTACCAATGGATAATTACTAAAATATGAGTGTAAAAATAGTTACTGTTGCAAAACAACTCCCACAATATTCAAGAACAACAGCCGATATACTTCCGTATTTGGATGGATGGCTTGCTGGACAGGAAGAGCGTTTTATAAAAAAAGTTAAAAAAATATTTGAAGCCGCCGCTGTAGACAAACGTTATTCGATAATGGATCCTGTTGAAGTTTTTACGGCGACATCTTTTGAAGATAAAAATGATATTTACAGTCGCGAGGTTATTATTTTGGGCGAACAGGTTTTAGAAAAAGCACTCGAAAAAGCCGGCTGGGAACCACAATCTCTCGATTATATTATCACGGTAAGCTGTACCGGAATCATGATTCCGTCGCTGGATGCTTATCTTATCAATAAAATGAAACTGAAACAGGATATTGTACGATTGCCGGTTACAGAAATGGGCTGTGCTGCAGGTATATCCGGAATAATTTATGCTAAAAATTTCCTGAAAGCCAATCCCGGAAAACGTGCTGCAGTAATCGCGGTCGAGTCGCCTACAGCGACATTTCAGCTCGATGATTTTTCGATGCCGAATATTGTAAGTGCCGCTATTTTTGGTGATGGAGCGGCTTGCTGTCTTTTGTCCTCTTATGAAGAAGATAACGGCCCGGAAATACTGGCCGAAGAAATGTATCATTTTTATGATGCCGAACATATGATGGGTTTTAAACTGACCAACGGCGGTTTGCAAATGGTTTTGGATATTGAAGTTCCGGACACAATTGCTTCTCATTTTGACGATATCATTCATCCATTTCTGAAAAAAAACAATTTAGAAATTAAAGATCTGAATCATATGATATTTCATCCCGGAGGCAAAAAAATAGTAACAACCGTAGAGGCACTTTTTTCGGGATTAGGCAAAAATATTGACGATACAAAAGAAGTCCTTAAACAATACGGGAACATGTCCAGCGCAACCGTGTTGTATGTTTTAGAGCGTATTCTGGATAATAAACCGCAAGCGGGAGAAAAAGGATTGATGCTTAGTTTTGGTCCCGGATTTTCGGCGCAGCGTGTTTTATTGCAATGGTAATTATTTAGGAAAAACAATTATGGAACTTAACAATATTATAGCACAACTGCCCTACAGCGAACCGTTTTTATTTGTAGATGAATTGCTTCATGTTGATGAAAATGGCGCAACGGGAACATTTACTTTTAGAGAAGATTTAGATTTTTACAAAGGTCATTTTAAAGATAATCCTGTAACTCCGGGCGTTATTTTAACCGAAACTATGGCGCAGATTGGTATGGTTTGCCTTGGAATTTATTTATTAAAGGATGACTTGAAAAAAGATACTGTAGTTGCTTTTACATCAGCAGATATGCAGTTTTTAAAACCTGTTTATCCTAATGAAAAAGTAACTGTAACTTCTCAAAAAACATTCTTTAGGTTTGGTAAACTTAAATGTGATGTTGTGATGAAAAACGAAGCCGGACTCGAAGTCTGCAAAGGCATTGTGGCCGGAATGATTACTACAAAATTATGAGTAAACGAGTTGTAATAACAGGCCTGGGTGTAGCGGCTCCAAACGGGGTTGGAATTCCTGCATTTACTAATGCGCTAAAAAATGGTATTTCGGGCATAAAACACGATACTCAATTGCAGGAGCTGCTGTTTTCCTGCCAAATAGCGGGTAAACCGGAAATCACTGATGAACTGAAATCACAGTATTTTACTGAGCTTGAACTACGCGGATTTAATAGTACAGGGATTTTATACGGCGTTATTGCAGGCATAGAAGCCTGGAAAAATGCCGGATTACCTATAGAAAACAACAATGAACCCGATTGGGATAACGGAACTATTTTTGGCTCGGGAACTTCGGGAATTGATAAATTTCGCGAAAGCATTTATAAAATAGACGAACTGCAAACCCGAAGATTAGGAAGTACTGTTGTGGCTCAAACGATGAATAGCGGTGTTAGTGCTTATCTTGGCGGTAAACTCGGACTTGGAAATCAGGTTACTACAAATTCATCGGCCTGCTCAACGGGTACTGAAGCAATTATAATGGCGTATGATCGTATTCGATCCGGACAGGCAAAACGCATATTAGCAGGCAGTACGGGCGATAGTGGCCCTTATATTTGGGGCGGATTTGATGCTTTAAGAGTATGCAGTTCCAAATTTAATGATAATCCCGAAGAAGGTTCCCGCCCAATGAGTGCCACAGCAGCAGGTTTTGTTCCCGGCAGCGGAGCCGGAGCATTGGTTATAGAAGATCTGGAAAGTGCCTTACAACGTGGCGCCACTATTTATGCCGAAATATTAGGCGGCAATGTAAACTCTGGCGGACAAAGAGGCAACGGGAGCATGACCGCACCAAACAGTGACGCCGTACAGCGATGCATTACAAGTGCAATTACGAATTCCGGAATTTCGGCAAATGATATTGATGCCATAAACGGACATCTTACAGCCACAACAAAAGATAGTCTGGAAATCGAAAACTGGACAAAAGCATTAAACCGAAACGGAAATAACTTTCCGTATGTAAACTCGCTGAAAAGCATGACGGGACATTGCCTGAGCGCCGCCGGAAGTATCGAAAGTGTGGCAACAGTTTTACAGCTTTACGAAGGTTTTTTGTTTGGAAATACCAATTGCGAAGATTTACATCCCGAAATTACAGCGCTTATTGATGCATCAAAAATACCTTTGAAAACGATAAATACAGAGCTTACTATAATTGCTAAGGCCAGTTTTGGTTTTGGAGATGTAAATGCCTGTGTACTATTTAAGAAATTTGAAAATTAATCTACCAATCATGAATAAAGAAGAACTTATTGCAAAACTAAAAGAAATTATAAAGCCATACACCACAAATACAGAGGCTTATGATAACCTTACAGAGAAAACTGATTTTATTAATGATCTCAATATTAATTCGGCCAACCTTGTGGATATTGTACTAGACATTGAAGAAGCCTTTGATGTAGTAATCGACAATACAGATATGGAACGCATGCTTGATGTAAAAACGGCCGTAGAAATCATAGAAACTAAACTTGCCGCAAAATGATTGGTAATGATGTGATAGACATATTACAATCACGTCATGAAAGCAACTGGCAACGCAAAGGCTTTATTCAAAAGCTTTTTACAATTGATGAGCAGTTACTTATAATCCATAATCCAGAACCTGAAATTATGGTTTGGATGTTATGGAGCATGAAAGAAGCTGCTTATAAAGTGTATAACAGGCAGACAAAAATTAGAGAATACATTCCCAAAAAACTGGTTTGCAAGATACTATCACAACAGAAGAATGCTGTTTTTGGTCAGGTTATTTGTTGTGAAAATACCTATTTTACAAAAACAACTTTATCTCAGGACATCATTCATAGTATTGCAACGCACCATTTACATGATTTGAACAATGTCACCGAAATTGAAAGAAAAGAAATTTATAAAGACAATAACGGTATTCCGTACTTGCTAAATAGTGCTTTAAATACATTTCAGGATGTTTCGATTAGTCATCATGGTCGTTTTGAAAAAGTTGTAACGATTAACACTCCGCCAAATTTATAAAACGACTTAAAGTTTTTTAATCCATTTTGAAAGTTATTTAATGCGTTGCATATTATAAAATGAAACGCATTATATCAATTTCTACTATTGAAAAAAGGAAAATGGCTTTAATTTAGATGAAATTAAAAATCAATTTGCGATTTAGCTATTAACTTTCTAAATATCTCAAATGCAAAGAATTTCATTTACACTACTACTTTTCCTGTTTTGTTTATTGGCAATTGCACAAACCAAACCAATAGATACTGCGGCAACTCCTGCTCCCGTCAAAAACATTGATTTTAATGTAATGCCGTACATCAACTATAACAGAACGCTTGATTTTATGCTTGGAGCAATCCCGATGATGATGTACAAAATAGATAAAACAGATACTATTTCTCCCAAATCACTCTCAGGATTGTCTGCAGTTTATACCACCAATAAATCCTATTTTATATGCTTGTTCAATAAATTGTATTTTAAAGAAGACAAATGGCGTGCGCAATTATTTTTTATGACAGGCGATCATAATTCACAATTTTATATGGATGATCTCGAAGCACCCGATTTTTATGATTACGGAACCAAAACAACAATCGTAAACACGAGTCTTCAGCGTAAAATAATAAAATCATTATACCTCGGAATCGGCTATTCATACGCGCATTATAACACCAAATATGAAGATGACGTACAACCGGCTTCTATTACTCATACCAATGGTTTACAATTGATTACTTTATACGATACCCGCAATGCCGTTTATTATCCTACCAAAGGCGATAAAATAAGATTGCGGTGGATTACTTATCCTCAATGGTTTGGAAATGATGTGAATGCCAATAAAATATTATCTGAATACAATAAATATTTTCCAATGCGAAGTGGAACTGATGTACTTGCCGCGCGTTTTTCGGGAAAATTCGGATTAGGAAATATTGCTTTTGAACAACAAGTTACTATTGGCGGTGAGGACATTAGAGGATATTCGGAAGGAAAATATCGTGGCGACGGACTTATAGCTTTACAAAGTGAATATCGCTACAATTTTAATAAAAAAATGGGACTCGTAGGTTTTGCAGGGGTTGCTACAATTTATGGCTCTGATACGGAAGATTTCGATTGGAATTTATATCCCGGCGCCGGTGTAGGTTACAGATACAGAGCTTTTAAAACAGAGAAATTTAATGTCGGACTTGATGCAGCAATAGGAAAAGGAGATTGGGGAATTTATTTCCGTATTGGCGAGGCTTTTTAAATAATTTGCATTTCTTTTTTTCAATTATTCCAAATTGCAAACATGAGAATTATATAACAAAATAAAAAAATTATATAAAACCGTCTTAGACTGTCGGATTATTTTTATAAACTATCCATTATTAGAAAAACAATTCTATAGATAATAATATATGAATTGATTAAAAGTTCAAAATCAGATTATTCTAATAAATACGTAAAATGATAAAAAATTATTTAAAAGATTTAATGGCAAGAAGACGATACTCCATGAACTACGTGGATATTGCTAACAATGATATTTAAACACAGAAAGCTTGTTATATACAAGTTTTTTTTATCCCTATACTTTTAAGAAACGGTCGTAATCTTATATTATTAATTACTTAAGAATAGAAAAGCCAACCAAACATTTTATAAATGAAATATAAAACTATTTTGCAAATCGATGATGATTTTGATGATTGCGAATTTTTTCAACAAGCTTTGGAATCTGTATCCAATGCCGTATATATGGCTTTACATAATCCTGTAGAAGCTTTGCAAAAATTAATAAGCAGAGAAATCAAACCTGACATAATTTTTTTGGATATTAACATGCCCTTAATGACGGGCATCGAGCTTTTGGCTGAAATTAAAAAAACGGAATCAATAAAAAACATACCCGTTATTTTATTTTCGACCGGACCAGCACCCATTACTTATCCCAAAGTACTTGGAGCAGAAGATTATTGGACTAAACCTAACAATTTTAACGAACTTAAAAATCTTTTAAAGGATATAGTCTGAAACCAATAATGTTACAACCAAGAAAATGACGCCCAACAGCGTCATTTTTTATTATCTGAATTTTGTTTAATTTATCTTCATTATTAATTTCTTACCTTCAGTTTTATTCTCCCGAAGCATTTGATGTGCTTTTTTAATAGTCGCAACTTCTAATGCACCAATTATATTAATTACGGGAGGTTTAATTAATTCCTTTTCTAATAAATCTGCCAGCTGCTCCAGCCCATTTTTATAATAATCATATCGCCTTTCAAGACCGTATGCATAATTTGAAATATTTAGTATTGTGGCTCCTTTTCCAAAAAGTATTTCGCGGGAATTTTGGGTCGAGAGTGCGGTAACATCCACATAAGTTCCGTTAGTTTTTAAAAGTTTTGCAACGATATCCGAGATTGCATTTCCAACTAAATCAATTACAAATTCAAATTTTTTAGCTGCATTTAATACAAGTGCTGTTTCCTCTATTGGATCAATTTTGTAATTTATAATTTGACTTGGGTTTACGCCCATTTCTAGTAATGAAGCAATACTTTGATCGTTTCCTGCTGTTACAATAAAATTATGATAACCGTTTGCAATCAACAATTTAACCAACAAATTACCTACTCCGCCGGCTGCTCCGGCAATCAAAATTGAATCTGTTTTTGATGCCTGCATTCTATTAAAACATTGCAGCGCCGTAAGTCCGGAGGAAGGAATTCCGGCAGCTTCTTCAAAAGAAATATTTTTTGGCAAATGCACTGCAATTTCTTCAGGAATACAGATAAATTCGGCATAAGTTCCATTAGATCCCATACTTCCTGATCCGCAAAAAACCGCATCTCCTATTTTAAAACCAGTAACTTTTTTTCCAATTGCTGTTACAATTCCGGAGAATTCCCGGCCAAGAATTGGCGAATGCAAATACTTTTTTTCAGAGCCGTCTTCTGTCATCTGATAATCTATCGGATTAAAACCAGAAGCGATAATTTTTACCTGAATTTGATTTTCCAGTGGTATCGGAGTAGCTGCTTCTTCCAAAATAAATGCAGCATTTTTATATACTATTGCTTTCATATTTATTGTTTTATTATACAAAAATACAGCGCTAATACCTTATTTTTGTTATGGGTTAACACAAGGTAACCGGTTACCAAAGAGAAACTAGTATGGCAAAAATCAATGATAACGGAATAGTTCGGGAAGAAAATTGCTCAGAAGAATTAATGGCAATGCGCGATAGTCTTGATGTTTTGGGCGGCAAATGGAAACTGATGATTTTACGTTTCCTGACAAACAGAACGGATAAGGTTATTCATTTTAAAAAAATGCAGCGTGAAATTGACGGTATTTCTGCTAAAATGCTAAGCAAGGAACTCAAAGAACTGGAAACTAATTTACTCGTTAGCAGAACGATACAGGAAACCAAACCCATTACGGTTGCTTACGCCATTACAGAATATGGAAAATCTGTTTTACCCGTAACGGAAACACTTGTAAACTGGGGGCTTAGCCATCGTGAAAAAATTATAGATTCTATAAATAAATAAGATATTGATTTTAAATATAAAAATCCATTTCGTTTGAAGTGGATTTTTTTTATGTCTTTTCTGAAATGGATCACTAGTAAAAAAATACAGACTAAGCTGGTTTTTGGTTGCATGTTATAATTTGAAACCTGTCTTCTTAAGAATAAAGAGTAGGAAAAATAATAAACTCATAATTTTATTCAACATAAAAAAAATCCTCTTAATACCTATAAATCAAAACCTTATTAAATATGAAAATTTGTAAAATACCCGTTTTAGTACCTTTCTTTTTTATCATATTGAATTTTGGTACACCAATTTTAGCTCAGGAAAAAAAACTTTCATCTGATCAAATTAAAGAAGAACGAGCTTATGCCACCGGAATACAGGCTTTATTATGGGGGCGTCCACTCGTAGAATACGCCACAACAATTTATAATGGTGTAAAAGCCGGGGCAGGATATATGAATTACTGGCATAAATTTGATAAACTTAAGACAGCTGCAGACCGTTATGTCGTTACGCCAAATAATGTAACAATCGACGGTTATGGAAATGCCGATCTTTCTATAGAACCTGTTGTAATAAACATTCCGGCTACGCAGGAAGATCGCTGGTATATTGTTCAAATTGGAAATATGTTTGATGAAGTTGTCTATAATATTGGGGGTTATAAAGGAAAAGAAACCGGACTTTTCATCATAACCGGTCCAGATTATAATGGAAAAATTCCCTTTGGCATGAAGGAAATAAAAGTAAATACAAAATTAGCCATCGTTGCCATGCGAATATTTGTAAAAGGAGAAACTGATCTTAACAATGCCCGCGAGCTTCAAAAAGGTTTTCATATGATGCCTTTATCTGTATTTCAGATACATGGTTTAAAATACGAAATGCCAAAAACTTTTTCTTTTACGCAATTTACTCCTTCAGCTCCCCAAAATATTCAAAGTTTTGAACATCTTGGTTTTGCAATGAAATTATTTCTTTCTGCCAATGAAGATTATTCTGATTCTATGATCAGTTCCTTCAAACAAATTGGTTTAAGCGTTTCGAAAGGTTTTGAATGGCAAACTCTTGATGAACCTACTAAAAAAGGACTCGCCAAATCAGTTGCTGCAGCAGAACAAATTATTGATGATGCTTACCAAAATTCTGCTGTAACGATTAACGGCTGGCGATACAGTATGGCCGGTGGACGTGGTGGTTATGATTTTGCACTTAGATCTGCATTTGCAAAATATTTATTAGGAGCCAATGTTTCTGAACAGCTTTTTTATCCAAATACTAAAGTAGATAAAGAAAACCAGCCTTTATCAGGAAAAAATAAATATGTGCTTCATTTTGAAAAAGCTGAAATTCCGCCCGTATCGGTGTTTTGGAATATGGCCATGTATGATGAAAAAGAGCTTTTTATCGAAAATGATTTTAAGCGATACACCATAGGCAGTACTACAGATGGTTTAAAACAAAATACTGACGGCTCCATTGATCTTTATATTCAGAAAGATAATCCGGGAAAAGACAAAGAATCGAATTGGTTACCGGCTCCGGCAGGCAGTTTTAATCTTACCATGAGAATGTATGGTGCATCAACAGCTGTATTGGATGGTACTTATAGCTTACCGGCGGTAAAAAAGGTTAATTAATTATTTGAGAATTACTTTTACAAAATCAAAAAAATAAAGCTCCAAAAAACGGAGCTTTATTTTTTACTAGTATTTAGCTTAATTTACACCAACGAATTTAAATGATCGCAAGGAAAATAAATCGTGATGGCTGTGCCTTCATTTGGTTTAGATTCAGCGCGAATTGTTCCTCCGCATGTTTGCATTATTTTTTTGCTCAATGCCAAACCAACTCCCGAGCCACTGTATTTTTCTTGTGGATGTAATCGTGTAAATATTTTAAAAATAGAAGCTGCATATTCTTGTTCAAAACCAATTCCATTGTCTGTAAAAGTAACCCAATGACAATAAATATGATTCGAAAAATGATAAGGTTCAGGTTTTTGTGAAGCTGTTACTTTAATTACAGGTAATCTGTCTGAAGATGCGTATTTTAATGAATTTTGCAGGATATTAGAAAACAGCTGTTTCATCAAAAAATGAATTCCATAAATTTCAGGCAGCTCTTCATATTCAATTACACCACCACTTTCAGCAAATACTTCCTTCATTTCATCAAGAGTAACCTCCATGATATGGTTTAAATCAATTTTCTGAAGCGCGTCTTTGGTATATTTTACACGGGTATATTTTAGAATATCCTGTAACAAAACCTGCATTCTGTTTGCGGAATTTGATACACGCTGTAAAGAATCATAAACAGATTGAGGCGGAACTTTGTCAATTTCGAGAAGTAACTTAGAAATAATAAGCTGAATTTTTCGCAAAGGTTCCTGTAAATCGTGCGTACTAATCCAGTTGATATTTTCAAGTTCTGAGTTTGTTTCTTTTAAAACTTCGCTCTGACTTCTATATTTCTCCTCTTCCTCACTCAGCATCAATAAAATAATCTGATTGTGAAGTACGTGCGCGTAACTTGCTGCTGCATTTATTTCGGGATGAAGCCAGCTACTGCTTTGGTTTTTAACAATTTGTTTCCAGATATTGAACGAATTTCTGGGATGAAGCCCATTCTTGTCTTTTATAATGGCTTTTTCCGGATCACCTCCCCAATTTATTTCAGATATAGTTTCGGATCTGTACCATACAATACTATTGTCATTTCCTAAAGAATGGTAAATAATTCCGGCAACATCGGGATTATCATTAAATTCCGGAAAATAATCTGTTAGTTTGTTGGTAGTGAATATTCCTTCTTTAGCAAAATAATTAATTTTTATATTGATTCGCTCAATCTGATCATCAGATGGCGTAACACCGTGTTTATATATTTTGTCTCCAACGCAAATAGAAACACCGGTTGCATTACAAAGATTTAATAACTCAGGATCGGCACAAATAGTTGCAAATGATAGTGGGTCCAAAGGCAGATCTAAACCTGTAAGATGTTCGAGTGCCAAAGATGTTTTGCGCGCAATTTGATATTCATCTGTAGATTGTCGCAAATCGATTTGAGAACTAATAAATTGTCCCTGAAGTTTTGCTGCAAGCCTTATTTCGGGAGAAATATTTTTTGCCGAATAATGATGGCATGCAATTAATCCCCATAATCTGTCATGATGAATAAGAGAAATCGTTAGTGTAGCGCCCACTCCCATGTTTTTAAGATATTCGACATGAATTGGCGATGTGCTTCTTAAAATGGAAAGACTCAAATCGAGGTTTTTATTTTCCGTATCATCAATTGTAAAAATCGGAACCGGTTTGTAATTCATATCAGCTATCAATCGCAGCTGATTTTTCATATACAATTCTCTCGCCTGCGCAGGAATATCTGTGTGCGGATAATGTAATCCTAAAAATGACTCTAAATCTTGCCTGCAATTTTCAGCATAAACTTCGCCATTATAATCGGCATCAAAACGGTAGATCATAACACGATCGTAGCCGGTTATTTCTCGTGTTCCTTTTGCTACAAGTGCACATAAGTCCTTCAAACTATTTGTGCTGTTCATGTCGGTTATAAACTGAACCATTTGAGTATATAGTTCAGCAGTTTTCTCTTTGCCTCCAAAATGCGGTTCGGCTTCAAGAACGTAAATATCATGACTTTTGTGAATGCTCAATTGAAATGGTTTTCCCAAAAACTCAATTTCAAGCGGAAAAATCAGTTGTTTTTTGTCACTATTGATATAGTTAACAATTTCTTCTTTTGCCTGAATTCCGAAAGTGGCACAAAAATCTTTGCCGATTATATCTTTATAAACCAAATTAACAAAGGCTGAAATATTTTCGGTACAATAATCTATTTTCCAATCTGTAGTAACGCCAATTAAAAAACCATGTTGCTGAATACTTCCCGGAATATGTATGGGTTCATGCTCGCAGTTTGTTAACGTAACAATATCTTTATTTACGATATCTCTAATTTTCATTTCTCTCTTTCTTCACAAAATGGTCATAAATACAATCAAAAGCATAAATTGCTCCTTTAATTATTTCATCTTCACAATTATTTTTTTCCTGATATTCGGTTAATGCATTCAAGAACGATTTCCAATGACTTCCCGTTTTGTTGCCATATCCTGTAAAATACGAAACTCCTTTACCTTCATCAAGTCCTTTTATTGTTTCTATATTTTTCAATATAAACCGACCTCCTAAAGAAGAACCTTCAACCACATATAAAATGCCCAATGTAAAGGGTATTGTTATATTTTCAGTATTAAAAACAGGACTTGCCACGGGTTTGTTATAATTTAAAAAAGCAAGATCTTCTTCTATTAAATGCTTCTTTTTTCTTTCTGTTAAATCATGAATATTGCCTGAAAGCAACGGAAAAATATTTTCTTCTACATCATAATGAACGTCGTACATCAATTTTAAATAATAGGCGTAATCTTCTGTTTTCATTTCCGGTGAAAGAATAGAAGAAGAAACCGGTAAATGCTCCAGTCTTTTATGTGCAATGGCTGTTTGTGTTTTAAGCGTATTTAAAAAATCTAAGGACAATGAAGAATTTAAATCTGAGGTCATTTTTTTGTTTCTATTATTTTTTTTTGACTTGTACAAATATACTATTTTGAAACATTTTTTATTCCATAATTTGATTGTCAAATATAGCATTTATAAAAAGAAAAAGCGCTAAACCAAAAGATTAGCGCTTCCTTATTTAGAAATTTGATGAAATTATATTACCACCCTTTTACAGCTCCGCCCTTAAATTCGCGAACAGCTGCTTTTTCAACTTCAACAGATTGAAAAGCTTTTAAAAATTGCTTTACTTTTTCCTCGTTTTTATTGTCTTCTCTGCTTACAACAAGATTTACATAAGGCGAATCTTTGTCTTCAACAAACAAAGCATCATTTGCCGGAACTAAACCTGCCTGAGATGCAAAAGTATTGTTGATAATGGCAATCGTTACATTTTCGTCATCTAAAGCTCTTGGCAATTGTGGTGCTTCTAATTCTAATATTTTCAGGTTTTTAGGATTTTCTGTAATGTCTGTTACTTTTGGAAGCAAACCAACACCATCGCGAAGTTTCAACAAACCGTTTTTCTGCAAAAGCAATAAAGAACGTCCGCCATTTGTTGGATCATTCGGAATAATGATGGTGCTTTCGTTTTTAAGCTCAGAAAGGTTTTTTATTTTTTTAGAATAAGCTGCAATCGGGTAAATAAATGTTTTTCCGATTATCGCCAGTTTGTAACCTCTTTGTTTTGATTGTTCATCTAAATAAGGTTTATGCTGAAAAGCATTGGCATCGATATCGCCCTGGCTTAAAGCTTCGTTTGGAATAACGTAATCGTTAAAAGAAACCAATTCTACTTCAAGTCCGTATTTTTCTTTGGCTACTTTTTTGGCTTCTTCAGCAACTTTATATTCTGGTCCGGTTGCAACACCAACTTTTATAAAATGCGGATCGTTATTTTTTGATTTACCGCAATTAACCAATGAAAGTGATAAGGTTAAAATGGCGATTGTTTTAAAAAAATTATTTTTAGTAATCATGTTTTTTATTTTTATAATTAATATTTATGTATTGTAGAATTTGCCACAAAGTCGCAAAGACACTAAGTTTTTTACGCAGATTTAGGAGAAATCTCCGCGAGAAGCTCGACAAAGATTGTCTTCTATTGCGGAGTTACTTGCGGAGATTTCTCCTTCGTCGAAATGACAAGATTGAACAAAAAAACTTTGCGCCTTTGAGCCTTTGTGGCAACTTTATCTATCTATGATCAAAGCGTTTTGATAGCGTATCGCCCACAAACTGAATCAGGAATACCAAAAGTACCAGCAATGCCAATACCGAATTCATCGTTACGGCATCATAACCAATATATCCGTATTGATAACCAACCTGCCCTAAACCGCCTGCTCCAACTGCTCCACCCATTGCAGAATATCCAACAAGTGTAATTAAGGTAATGGATGCTGCATTTATTAACGATGGCAATGCTTCGGGAAGCAATACTTTGTACACAATTTGAAAAGGCGTTGCGCCCAATGCTCTTGCTGCTTCTATTAATCCTGATGGTAAGCCCAGTAAACTATTTTCTACAAGACGGGCAATAAATGGCGCTGCGCCAATACTTAACGGAACTAGTGCCGCACTTACGCCAATGGAAGTTCCTACAAGTGCTCTTGTAAACGGAATCATCCAGACGATTAATATAATGAATGGAATAGAACGGAAAATATTAACCAAAACAGACAAACTTCTGTTTAAAACGGGCTGATCCAGAATTTGATTTTTTCGGGTAAGGAAAAGTAAAATCCCGGTTGGAAGTCCTAACGCAAAACCAAAAAAGCCTGACACAAAAGTCATAACGATGGTTTCCCAGGTTCCTTTTACTAATAATTCAATAATTGCTTCAGACATAACCTATGATTTCTGTTTTAATATGTTTTGAAATAAAATAATCGATTGCCGCTTTGTAATTTTCGCGTTTACCGGATAATTCGATCAGCATCACGCCAAAATTAACTTCGCCGGCCTGATCCATTTGTGCAGAAATGATTTTGAAATCAGTATCAAATAATCTTGAAACTTCTGAAATAACAGGTTCGTTTACCGATTTTCCGGTCATTTCAAGTCGCAACAATGGATTTAAAGTTCCATTGTCTTCTTTTTGAAGTTTGTCCTGATAAACAGACGGAACGTCAAGATGTAAAGAAGAAGCGATAAACTCTTTTGTTAATTCATGTTTCGGATCAGCAAAAATTTCACCTACACTTCCCTGCTCTATCAATTCTCCATGACTAATTACGGCAACCTCATCGCAAATCGATTTTACCACTTCCATTTGGTGTGTAATGAGTAAAACGGTAATGTTTAAACGACGGTTAATGTCTTTTAACAATTCTAAAATTGATCTTGTCGTTGCAGGATCCAGTGCACTTGTCGCTTCGTCGCACAAAAGTACTTTTGGGTTATTTGCCAAAGTTCTGGCAATGGCCACTCTTTGTTTTTGTCCTCCGGAAAGACTTGCCGGATAGTCGTTTGCTTTTTCTCTTAAACCTACCAATTGCAATAATTCAAGAACGCGGGTTTCAATAGCTGCTTTTGAAGTTCCGACTAATTCTAACGGAAAAGCAACATTTTCGAAAACGGTTCTTGATGAAAGTAAATTGAAGTGCTGAAAAATCATTCCGATTTGTCTTCTTTCAATTGCCAATTGAGAATTGGATAATTGCATCAGCGATTTTCCGTCGACGATAATTTCTCCCGAAGTTGGTCTTTCCAGTAAATTTACACATCGAATCAATGTGCTTTTTCCTGCTCCCGAAGTACCTATTACACCAAATATTTTTCCTGGCGGAACTTTAAGTGAAACATCAGCCAAAGCAGTAACAATTCTGTTTTTCTGATGAAACGTTTTGGTAACATTTTTTAATTCAATCATTATTTTAATTCAAATTAATTTTGCATCGTAAGTGTCTTTTTACCGCAAAGAACACTAAGAGTTTATTTTATATATTATCTTTCGAAAAAAAGTTCGCAAAGCTTAATCAATACAAAGCTTTGCGAACTTTGTCATTTACAAAACTTAGCATATTCAAAAAAAACTTTGCGAGCTTTGCGGTAAAATTTATTTGTATTTTTTAAAACAAAAAAACCTTTCAATGATTATGAAAGGCTTTTGTAATAAATCATATTATTTTTTATATAAGCCAGACATTTTATTGCATAACAGCATCACAACACATCATCATGTTATGGCTATAATGGCTAAAATTCTGGATCTTGTTTTTCATTGCTGCGGCAAATTTAAAGAGATAATTTGAATTTGAATGCATAAAAACGTAAAACTTTTTAAACCCTATCAATATAATAGACTAATTGAAGAATTGAGCAGTATTTGCTAAATATTTAACAGAATAATTTTAAGGTATTCAATTAATTATTGATTACAATTTAATTGTAAAACATTGGCTCCTAAAGGCTGTTCGAGTTTACGTTCTAATTTTTCGTTATGAACGGTAATATAAATTTCCATAGAGCCTGTTCCTACTTTTAAAGCCAGAATATGTCCGCCGTAAGCATCAAATTTATCATCGGTTGCTACGCCGTGAACATGAATGGATGGCTTTCCTTCTTTCCAGGCGATTGATCCGGTTATACTTCCCATTTCGACTTTATTGAAGGTTTTGGGATTGAATTTCTTTGCATTAAAATCATAAAAGCCAAAAGTGGCTTCGCTTGCAAAACCAATTCCGGTAAAGTTGGCCGAGGGAATTTGTTTTTCCCTGGCTAAATTTTCAATATTAGCCAAAACGTCATCGCCTTCTCTTAAAACCATTAAATAACCGTAAGCTGTTTTTATATAACGGCATTTTTCGGTATTTACTTTTTCCTGTGCGTGTGCTGTAATTAGTGCCATAAAGAATAGTATTGTGAATATTGTTTTTCGGGTTGATGGATTCATTTTTTTTATAGTTTAAATTTTGTATTTTTTAAAGTAATCAAGGCTGGTCGTTTAACAATTTCAAATTAGCTTGACTATGCCGTGTAATCCCTACGGGATATTTTATCTGGTTGGTCTATATGTTTTTTTACCAATATGTAAATCCTAACGGATTATTTTTTTTGGTAATTAACTTGCCGTAACGTGTAATCCCTACGGGATATTTTATCTAATGGTCTTATATTTCTACCAATATGTAAATCCTAACGGATTATTTTTTGAAAGCCTTTGAAATTGATTCTAAAGGATTATTTTAAAAACTCTTGAATCAATATTTAAACTCAAAAAGAATATCTCGGAGAGATTATATATTGGTAGAAAAAATAATATAGACCCCAAAAATAGTGTCCCGTAGGGACTACACATGAATAAACTGAATATTCAATTTATCAAAGCAATTTATCAAAGTGAATAGGCAAATCATAGATACGTTTTCCGGTGGCATGAAAAATGGCATTTGAAATTGCGGGCGCCATACCAACAATACCAATTTCACCAACACCTTTTACGCCCAGATCGTTTACAATATCATCTTTTTCATCAATAAAAATTACATCCAAATCATGAATATCAGCATGAACGGGAATATGATATTCTGCTAAATTGGCGTTCATATATTTTCCAAAATAATGATCGGTAATAGTTTCTTCATGAAGTGCTTTGCTGATACCCCAAATCATTCCGCCCAAAATTTGACTTTCTGCCGTTTTCGGATTTATAATTTTTCCGGCTGCGACCGCCGTAACAGCTCTTTTTACTTCTATAACTCCTAATTCCTGATCGACTTCTACCTCAACAAAAACGGCACTATGCACAGCTTTTGCTTTTTTACCTGATTTTAAAGGATTTGGCATCGACGAATTGGTTGTTTTGATTTCTTTATTTCCGTTGGCTTCAAAAATTTCGCTTACACCAATTATAAAATCAGGATTGTTTTTGTGAATGATAAAACCATCATTAAAAGTTACATCTTCAAATTTGGCTTCACTTAAAATAGAATTTTCAAGATTTTTTGCCTGATCAAAAAGTTTTTTATTCAATGCCTTACAAGCTGCTTTTACAGCCGGACCAACGGTTGCAACGGTAAAAGAGCCACCTTGTATGGGCGCAAAAGGCATTTTACTATCGGCATATGAAAAAGTAACATCTTCAATTGGAAGTCCTAATTCATCGGCAGCAATTTGCGTCATTACCGTTAAAGTTCCTGTACCAATATCGGTTACGGCACTCTTTATTTCTACTTTACCATCACTTTTCATAATGGCCTGGGCTCGTGCCAAAATTCTGCTGGCTTCCCAAATTCCGGTTGCCATTCCGTAACCTACATATTTATGGCCTCGTTTCATGCTTGCAGGTTCTGGATTTCTTTGGCTCCAGCCAAATTTTTCTGCTCCCTTTAAATAACATTCTCTGAGTTCTTTACTTGAATATTCTTTGTCTGTGCTTTTGTCAATATCAGAATAGTTAATCAAACGCAATTCAAGCGGATCTATTTTTAATTGATAGGCAAGTTCATCCATCGTAATTTCGACAGCATGCATTCCTGTGCTTCCACCTGGCGCACGCATATCAAGCGCGGTATAAAGATCAAGCGGAACTAATTTATGTTCAAGCAGTGTATTTTCGGCAGGATAAAGCATGTTTGCCCAATTTACAACGGTTTCTACATAATCTTCAAACTGAGAAGTTTCCCCTATCGCCTTGTGGTATATAGCGTTTAGTTTTCCATTTTTATCGGCACCAAATTTAGTGTATTGCAAAGTTGGCGGTCTGTGTCCGAAGGTATACATTTGGGCGCGGCTTAAAGTTACACGAACATTTCGCTTTAGCTGAAGTGAAGCCATAACCGCCATAAAAAGCTGGTATTGTGGTCGAAGTCCGGAACCAAAAGCACCACCAACATACGGCGCAATGACCTGAACGTTTTTCATTTTTAAACCAAAAACGTTTGCTACATACATTTGCGAATTTATGGTTCCCTGTGTTTTATCGAATATTTTTAGTTTGTCTTTCCCTTCGTAAATAACGGTGGTGGCAAACATTTCCATTGGATTATGATGCTCTGTTCCGTGTTTAAATTCACTCGAAATTTGAGCAAAAGAATTGTGCCAGACTTCGTCAAAGTTGCCTTTTGGCTTTGGCGGAGGCGGTTTTAACAGAGACGCAAGACCTTTTTTAGGTTCTCTTGCTTTATTTTTATTGATTTCAAGATTGGTTTCAAACTGCTCTTGTTTGTATGCAATTTTTACTTTTGTGGCCGCATATCTGGCCATTTCAAAAGTTTCGGCAACTACAAGTGCAATGGGCTGGCCGTTATATTTGATTTCGTTATCTTTTAAAGGTTTAAACACCATTCCAGGTGGCGCATCCATGTCTGCATATTGAAAATCAAACCAAGCCGTTGATGGTCTGTTTTCGTGGGTAAAAACTTCAATCACGCCCTCTAAAGCTTTTGCTTCTGAGGTATCAATAACCGTTACTTTACCTTTTGTAATGGTACTGTTTACAACATAACCGTATAATAAATTTGGCGCTTCATATTCTCCTGCATATTTTGCGGTTCCTGTAACTTTCAGGCGACCTTCTAAACGGCTTATTGGTTTTCCTATTGAGGGTAATTTTGTCATGGTTTCAATTTTTTAAATTGATTTAATTTTAATGCGCTTATTTTTAAACACATCGAAACATAGAATTTCTTTTGCTGAAAAAGGCGTTTCACTTGTTTAAATAAACATAGCTTAGAATATCAAAGAATCAATTTTTAATTTTTAATTCTCAATTTTTAATTATAAAATTATAAAGATGGTTTTGCGCCCGGACGTTGCGTTTCCGGATTTAGCGCCATAAAGCAATTGCGTATAATGGCTCGTTTTGCTAATTCGATTTTGAACTCGTTATGTTCGTAACCTTTTGCGCCCTGCAATATAATTTTGGCTGCAGCCGAAAAATTTTCGTTGGTAGGCTCTTTATCTTTTAAAAAATCTTCGGCTTCGATAACACGCCACGGTTTGTGTGCCACTCCGCCAAGTGCAATTCTGGCTTCTTTGATTTTATTATTTTGAAGATCAAAAGCTGTGGCTACAGATACCAGTGCAAAGGCATAAGAACTTCTGTCTCTTAATTTGAGATAGGAATAATTTTCAGGAAAACCTTTTTCGGGAAGGTCTATGCTTGTAATGACTTCGCCATGTTTGAGGTTATTGTCGATATTTGGCGTGTCTCCGGGCAGTCTATGAAATTCGGCGAAAGCCAAAACACGATCTCCCTCTGGTCCCGAAATGTTTACAGTCGCATTTAAAGCCGCCAAAGCCACACACATATCTGATGGAAAAACGGCAATGCAATTTTCACTTTGTCCCAAAATAGCGTGAATACGATTGTATCCCTTTATTGCTGAACATCCTGAACCAGGGTCGCGTTTGTTGCAAGGTGTATTAATATCATAAAAATAATAACATCTGGTTCGCTGTAAAAGGTTGCCGCCATTGGTTGCCATATTTCGTATTTGTGCCGAAGCTCCTGCGAGTATGGCTTTTGATAATAAAGGGTAACGTTCTTCAATTATCGGGTCGTAAGCGGTATCGGCATTGGTGTGTAGTGCTCCAAGTCTTACTCCGCCATTGTCGAGACGCTGTATGGATTTATTTTCTGAAATTGAATTGATATCAACAAGTTTATCGGCTTTGGTGATAAAGTATTTTAGAAGGTCGTTGATATTGGTTCCTCCGGCCACTATTTTGTTCCGAATATCTCCGTTAAGCTGAGAAATGGCCTGTTCGGTGTTTTTTACTTTTGTATAAGAAAAATTATTCATGATAACCTCCTTCCTTTACTTGCATTATTGCTTCGATTATGCCTTTATTAGCACCACATCTACAGAGATTTCCGCTCATTAATTCTTTTACTTCTTCTCTTGTATTTGCCTTGCCTTCTTTTAACATTCCGACTGCACTGCAAATTTGTCCCGGTGTACAATACCCGCATTGAAAGGCATCGTGTTCTATAAAAGCTTTTTGTATGGGATGCAGGTTTTCGCCATCTGCAATTCCTTCGATTGTAGTAATTTCCGATCCGTCTTTCATTACTGATAATGTCAGACAGCTTAAGATTCGTTTGCCATCGACAATAACTGTACAGGCTCCGCATTGTCCGTGATCACATCCTTTTTTTGTTCCCGTAAGATGAATTTCTTCCCTCAGGGTATCAAGCAAAGAAGTCCACGGTAAAAGATCTAAATGATAATCCTTGCCATTTACTTTTAGTTGTATAGAGTGCGTTTCATTCATTTTTGTTTGATTTTCATTAGTATAAAAAACCTTCTCAAAATTTAAACACCTGACACAAGTGCTTTTAATTTAACAAAACCTGCAATAAATAAATACTGCAGGTTTCTCTGAATCAATAACTAACATTATAAATAAATTGAATCAATACATAGATTTATTAATCTATTTGCTGTTTTCCTATTTCGGAGTTGTAGTTGCTGTCGTGTCTTTTACAGCTGTTGTATCAGCAGGTACCATTGTAGTATCTACTGCGGCGGCATTGATACTATCAACTGTAGTATCGGTTGAATCGTACGTTGAATCTGCCGGGACAGTGTCTGTCTTTTTACATGAAAATGCAAGTCCTGCTAAAACAACAAGTAAGGCAACTTTGGATTTGATAAGTGTTTTCATAATAATACGGTTTTTATATTGATAACTAATTGTTTCAAATTTAGACTTTGATTACATTAATTTCTTACATAATTATTTTTAGTTTTTACAAAATATTACATCTAAAAAACTAAAATGCAGTAAGTTAACTAATACAATGTTAACATCTTTCGTTAATGAATTAAATAAAAAAAAGGTGCATTACTGCACCTTCGGTCATGTTTATTTAAAAAAAATCGTGAATCTTCCGAACTATTTTTTATCAATTTTATAGAGTCTTCCACCGTCCGTAACGGCATATAAAGCTCCGTCACTTCCTTGTGTAACATCTCTAAATCTTTGACCTTCGCTGGCAAGTAATCTTTCTTCGCCAATTACTTTATTATCTCTAATGGCAAGACGAATAATATGTGTTGCACTTAATGAACCGATAAACAAATTGTTTTCCCATTCTGGTACACGGTTTCCTGTGTAAAAAGTCATACCACTTGGCGACACAACAGGATCCCAGTAATAAACCGGCTGTTCTAAACCATCTTGTTTTTGAATTCCGGCTCCAATTTTTTCACCGCTATATTCAATTCCGTATGTTATTGTTGGCCATCCATAATTGGCTCCTCCTTTAAGGCGATTAATCTCGTCACCTCCCCGTGGTCCGTGCTCGCTTTCCCAAATGTCTCCTGTAACCGGGTGAAGTGCTAAGCCTTGTGGATTTCTGTGTCCGATAGAATATAATTCTGGTAATGCACCGCTTTGGCTAAAAGTTGGATTGCCTGATGCTGCCTGACCATCTTTGGTTATTCTAATAACTTTACCAAGTCCTCCGTTTACCGATTGAGCCAATGGTCTGGTTTCAAGAACAGAACGTTCTCCTGTACTTACAACAAGATTTGCTGTTTTATCAAAAAGAATTCTTCCTCCATAATGAAGTGTACTTGGATTTGCAGGATTGGCACGATAAATTACTGTTGCGCCTTCTATTGTTTTTTCGTCATTTGCTAATCTTCCTTTGGCCACTGATGTTTGATTTCCGCCTGTTACTGCTTCCGAGAAAACCCAGTAAATCATTCTGTTTGTAGTAAAATCAGGATCGAGCACTAAACCTAAAAGTCCGCCCTGCCCTGCAGGATTTACAGCCGGAGCCCCGATAATTGCGGCACTAACTGCTCCTTCTTTAGTTACAATTCGAAAGGTTCCTCCTTTTTCAGTAATTAATAATCTGCCATCAGGAAGGCTTTTTACACCCCATGGAGCAGTTAAGTTTGTTGTAATCACTTTTCCTTCATATGGAGTATTTGTCTGTACGCCATTTATACGGGTCTGACCTGTAAATGCAGGGGCATAAGTTGTATTAGGTGTTTCTGTTTCTACCGGATTTGTAATTGTACCCGGATCAGTATCTGGAATTTTGTCATCGCTTGAACAACTTGTAAGAGCCAATAATGCACCCGCAAGGATAGCAAAAATGTAATGATTTTTTTTCATGGTATTTGGGAGTTTAAAAATTAAAAAATAAGGCTGTAATAAAATAGATTTAAAAAAAATATAAGATTTTACTTCTTTTTTGTTTTAATTGAAACAAATTTCTTAAATTTATGAATATAAAATCTTACATAATTTAACGCAAAACTTATACAATTTATTTGTTTCATTAAAAAACAGGATGTAAAATCTTTTAAAAAGTTAGCTTAAAGTTCATTTTTATCATGAAAAGCTAATTTCATGACAAAAAAATCCTGTTTCGTAACATATTTTTCTCTTCCCCCCCGGTTGATCTATATTTTTGATTTATAAGAGATAAACTATCATATCAGGCATACGGAAATATGTACTCTGTTAAGAGCTAATACATTAAGAACCGAAAGCTTTAAAAACAGGTATTTATACTTGTTTTTAAAATGTTGATATGCTGTAATTTAGCTTTATACTAAAAAACTGTCATTATTATCTCTATTTATAAAGACATAGTGACAAATCAAAAAAAAAAAATTATTAACTATCAAAACAAAAACGGAAAAAATTATGGAGACTTTTTTAGGAACAATTCTAGCATTTGGATTTAATTTCGCACCAAGAGGTTGGCAACTTTGCAGCGGACAACTTTTGTCAATAGCTCAAAACAATGCGCTCTTCGCTCTACTTGGAACAACTTATGGTGGCAATGGTCAAACTACATTTGCTTTACCTGATTTAAGAGGAAGAAGTCTTGTTGGAATGGGACAAGGACCTGGCCTAACTAATATTACTCAAGGAGAGATTAGTGGGACTGAAAGCACTACATTATTAATAACTAACATGCCTATGCACGCACATGCTCTTGTAGCAGGTCAAGCTCTTGTAAATACAGTTGCAAATGCACTAGCTGACGGTACTATAGGCAATGATCCTGATAATGGTAATAATTCATTTGCTGCCGGTGGTAATACTCCAAGCATCTATAGTGAATCAGGTACAGCTACTAAAATTGGTGGTATAACTACAACAATTAGCGGTACTACTGGCATCGCTGGAGGCAGTCAACCCTTTGGTATACGAAACCCTTATCTTGGTATAAATTACTCGATAGCTATAGAAGGGATTTTTCCTTCTAGAAATTAATATAATTAGAAGCAACAGAGGCGATTATGCCTCTGTTTTTTTAATCTCATTTTATGGATAACACTACTAAAATAGGAATTCTAATTCCAAAATCACAACAATACCCAACATTAGACAGAGATTTTATAAGAGGCTTAAAACTTAACAATCTCAATGTCAAATTTTTTGTAGAAAGTATTGGTATTGGTGCAGACGAGAAAATGATAATTGAAAAAATACAGAAGCTGAATTTTCAGGAAGATATATCTATTTTCATTGGTTTTTTTGGACATTATAATATATCGGAAGTTTATAATTATGCTTCCAATAATTATGTTTTATTGCTTGCCGCAGAAATTGGCGCAACGATATCTTATGAAACACAAAGTTATAAAGGAGTCTATATTAATTCTTTTGGTTTAACAGAATCATGCTATCATTTAGGCAATTACCTAACAAGTAAAAACTATCAAAAAATTGTAAGTGCGACCTCTTTTTATGATTCAGGTTACGGTATGTTATCTGCAATTGAATATGGTTTTAAAGAAAAAAATCTTTTTTCAGGGCATTATATAACTCCTTTTGTACCAAGAGAAAATGAGTCTGCACAGATGTATCAGTTTATCAATACGCATGAACCTGATGCTGTTTTTGCTTTCTATAGTGGTTTGTATGCACAGGAAAATGCCGATTTTGTAAACCAAAATAAAATTACTCAAAAGTATCCGTTTTATGTAACTCCATTTTTTATCAATGAAAAAATTTTAGAAGAATACAAAAATGAGCCATACGAACTTTACGTAGTAAGTTCATGGATGCAAAATGATAATGATACAATAAACTTTACTATTGAATACAAAGAAATATACGCTGAGAACCCTTCTGTATTTTCAGTTTTAGGTTATGAAAACGGACTCATATTAAAGAACATTCTTCTTAACACAAACGACAATAAAACAAGTTTCTTAATTGAAGAAATTGGTAAATTAAATATTGCCGGACCAAGAGGCAATATTGAATTTGATAAGAATACAAACAGAACAATATTTAATTATTACATGTATAAATTGAATATTGATTCTAATAACAATATTAGTTTTAATAAAATAGAAACATTTATAAATGATGAACATTTTTCTAAAACTTTTACTTTATCTAATAAACCTGAACAAGTAGGCGGCTGGCAAAATGCCTACTTATGTCATTAATTTAAACTCTATGTTATGAAAAGAAAATTACTTTTATTTATCCTCTTTTTGTGTACATTTTTTGTACAACAAAATCTTAGAGCCCAACCAACTGTGTTGGCACCAGGTGATATAGCTTTTATTGGTTATCAAACCGGAACATCAACCGATGGCTTTTCTTTTATTACTCTTAAAAGTATAAATGCCGGAACACTGGTATATTTTACAGAGAATGGATGGGGAGACGGGGCCTGGATTTCACCAAACGTTGAAACTCACTTATTGTGGACAGTACCAGCCTTTACACCTGCAGGTACAATTATATCAATAGTAGAAACAGCAGCCGATAGTTTTACAGTAACTGGTACGACTGGGGGTTCAATAACAATAGCAAGTGGCTCGGCCTTTAATCTTTTAGGGGGAGACCAAATATTGGCTTATCAGGGTGCATCAGTAAAACCTGTATCACCTACATTTATTGCAGGTATACATGGAGATTATAACTCTTCGATTTATGATCCTGTAACAACATGGGATACAAAAGCCGGAGCAGCCATAGGTGGTGGTGCTGAAAGTTCATTGCCTCCAGGTTTAACCAATGGTACAAATTGTATTTCTTTATTTCCGGCACCCGGGCCTGAAATTGTTAATAGTAAATATATAGGAACTTTGACGGGAACTGTTGCAGAATTATTAGCTAAAATTAATAATCCGTCAAGTACATATTGGTCACATAGTACCGGAACTACTGATTTAGGAATTATTCCTTCAAATTATCCTGCACCTTTGGTATCTACAGCAGTAGCACCAACTGTTACAACTACTGCAGCTACAAATGTTAAATCTGTTTCAGCAACACTTGCCGGTAATGTAACTGCTGACGGTGGTGATGCCAGCATAGAAAGAGGAATAGTTTGGGCTACGACTGCAAACCCAACTACTGCCAATACTAAAGTTCAAATAGGAACAGGTACAGGAGCATTTTCTAATCTTGTAACAGCGCTTCCTGCAGCAACAACTATTCATTATAGAGCTTATGCTACAAATAGCGGAGGCACCGGTTACGGAAGCGATCTGACTTTTACTACAGGAGCGGCTTTGAGCACTTCATCAACTCCACAAACTAATGTAAGCTGTAATGGCGGAAATAATGGTTCGGCCTCTGTTGTAGTAACCGGCGGTACTACTCCGTATACTTATTCGTGGTCTCCATCTGGAGGAACAAATGCAGCAGCAACAGGACTCGCTGCCGGCAATTATACTGTAACGATTACAGATGGTGAATCAACACAAATTACCAGAATTTTCAACATAACACAGCCTTCTATACTTAACGGAGCTCCGGCTGTCACAAATGTTGCTTGTAACGGAGGGTCTAATGGTGTTGCCAGTATTACAGCGTCCGGAGGTACTCCCGGATATACTTATTTATGGAATACAGGAGCAACAACTTCTGCTATTACCGGGCTTACCGCAGGAACTTATAGTGTGACCATTACAGATGCGAATGCATGTACAAAACTTGTAAGTAATATTATAGTGGCACAGCCGTCTGTTTTAACAGCTTCTCAAGGTACAATAAATAATGTAAGCTGTAATGGAGGATCAAACGGATCTGCAACTGTTACGGCTACAGGAGGTGCAGGAGGATATACTTATTCATGGTCTCCATCTGGAGGAACTGCTGCTACAGCATCAGGACTTTCTCAGGGAAATTATACGGTTACAGTTACAGATGCAAACTCATGTCAGGCAACTCAAAATTTTACAATCTCACAACCTACTCCATTTTCTGTAACAACTTCACAAACTGATATATTATGTAATGGAGCTGCAACAGGATCGGCTGGAGTAAATGTAACTGGCGGAACTGGTGATTACACGTATTCATGGTCTCCATCTGGCGGAACTGCTGCAATAGCAACAGGACTTACAGCAGGAACTTATACAGTTACGATTAAAGATGCTAATCTGTGTCAGACTACACGAACTTTTACTATCAATCAGCCAAGTATGTTGTTGGCTACAGCAAGTGCACAAACCAATATTGGATGCCGTGGTGATGCTACAGGATCTGCAACGGTAAATGTAACTGGCGGAACTCCGGGATATACATATTCATGGGCGCCATCTGGAGGAACTGCTGCAACAGCAACAGGACTTACAGCAGGAACTTATACGGTTACTGTTAAAGACGCGAACTTATGTCAAACGACACAAAGTTTTACTATCACGCAACCTGTAGCAATTCTTTCTGCCACTACAGCGACAGTTGGTGTTAGTTGTTTTGGAGGATCTAATGGAAGTGCTTCTGTAACAGTTTCTGGCGGAACACCAGGATACACTTATTCATGGACACCACTTGGTGGTACTACAGGAACTATCACAGGAAGACCTGCCGGAAATTATACCTGCACAATTACAGATGCTAATGGATGTACATTAATTAAGAACGTAACAATAAATACACCTTCTCTATTTTCGGCAAATGCAGTAAAAACAGATGTTTCATGCAATGGAGGTACGAACGGTACTGCTACTGTAAGTGCATCAGGCGGTACTCCGGGTTACACTTATTCATGGTCGCCATCTGGTGGAACTGCTGCAACGGCAACAGGACTTGCGGCAGGAACTTATACGGTTACGGTTACAGATGCTAACACATGTCAAACAACTGCCACCGTTACTGTAGGTCAGCCTTCAGTTTTGGTAGCCTCAACAGCACAAACTGATGCACTTTGTAATGGCAGTGCAAGCGGAACAGCATCAGTAATTGTTTCAGGGGGAGCAGGCGGATATACTTACGTATGGTCACCTTCTGGAGGTACCTCTTCAACGGCAACAGGACTTGCAGCTGGAAACTACAGCTGTTTAATTACAGATGCTAATGGATGTACTTTAACTAAAAACTTTACAATTACTCAGCCGCTAGTATTAAATGCCACTACTACGCTAATTAATGCAACTTGTACAACTGGAGGTCAGGCAGCCGTGGGACCTGTTGGTGGAACTCCGCCATATAATTATCTATGGTCACCTTCGGGCGCTACTACGCAAACAGTAACGGGATTAAGCAATGGAAATGTAAGCTGTTTAATTACAGATGCTAATGGATGTACTGTTACAAAAAACTTTACTGTAACTACAACAAATACATTGGTTGCCACAACATCTCAAACAAATATTTTATGTAATGGAAGCAATACAGGAACAGCAACTGTTGTACCTTCAGGTGCTCCGGGACCATTTACTTATATTTGGTCACCTGCAGGAGGAAATTCTGCAACAGCTGTAGGACTTTCTGCAGGAAATTATTCGGTAACCATAACTTCTTCAAATGGATGTTCGATTGTAAAAAACTTTACAATAACTGAACCTACTGCTTTAACAGTTACACCTTCACAAACAAATATTTCATGTAGTGGAGGATCAAACGGATCTGCTTCTGTAAGTGTAACAGGAGGAACCGGCGCCTATACTTATGCATGGTCTCCATCTGGCGGAACGGCTGCTACAGCAACAGGATTAGCAGCAGGAACTTATACCGTAACAGTTACAGATGCTAACTTATGTCAGACAACACAAAGTTTTACAATAACGGAGCCAGCTGCTATAGCAACTACTGTATCTCAAACTAATGTTTCATGTAATGGAGGATCTAACGGATCTGCTTCTGTAAGTGTAACAGGCGGAACCGGCGCCTATACTTATGTATGGTCTCCATCCGGAGGAACGGCTGCTACAGCATCAGGATTATCTGCAGGTACTTATACTGTAACTGTAACAGATGCTAATCTATGTCAAACTACAGCGGTTGTTACTATAACAGAACCTGCTATTCTTGCAGCAACAACATCACAAGTTAATGTTTCTTGTAACGGACAAAGTGATGGTTCTGCGACAGTGAACGTAACTGGTGGAACTGGTTCTTATACTTATTCATGGGCTCCATCAGGAGGAACTGCAGATACAGCTTCAGGTTTGTCAGCAGGAACGTATACTGTAACTGTAACCGATGCCAATAGCTGCACATTAACACAAACTGTAACTATAACTACAATTCCAGATGTAACGTTACCAGTACCAGATGTAACAAATCTTCCTGATATTACGAATTATTGTTCGGTTTTACCTGCTGAAATCGCTATACCAACAGCAAATGATAATTGTTCAGGAATTATAACTGCAACAACTGCCGATCCTTTGAGTTATACAACAGTAGGTAATTATGTTATTAACTGGATTTATACTGATGATAGCGGAAATACTGCATCTCAGCAACAAAATATTAATGTAATAGCTTCTCCTTTAGATCAGGTAACTTTTACCGATGCAGAATTCACTTATAGTGGAAGTGTTCATACCATAGAAGTTGCTAATCTTCCTGCCGGAGCCAGTGTAGTTTATACCACCACTCCATCTACAGGAACATCAAACGGAGCTGTTGATGCAGGTTTCTATACAGTTACCGCAACGGTTTCTCCTTCTGTAAGTTCGCCAAATTGTTCACCAATTACGCTTACTGCACAACTTGAAATCAAAAAAGCATCTCAACAAATTACTTTTGGAGCTTTAGCTGCAAGAATCCTTGGAATTAATAACGATTTCAGTTTAGATGCTTCAGCAAACTCAGGTTTACCAATTCGTTATTCGTTTACTTATACTTCTGCACTTCCTCCGGCAAACGTGTCTGCAAGTGGTTTAGTAAATATGATAAGATCAGGACAATTGGTAATTACGGCTCATCAGGATGGTGATGACAACTATTTACCAGCCGTTTCTGTTTCTCAAATTCTGGTAATTAAAAACAACGATGTTTCGATTACAAGTATCACTATCAATGGTGATGTTTATAGCAATCCTGCAAAAGATATTACGTATGTAATGGAATGTGGAGAAAACAATCCAAACATCGCTATTTTAAACAGTACAAATGCAACAATAACGCCATCTGCCAATTTTACGGTTCAAACTCCTAAACCGGGAATTTATACACAAAACGTAACCATAACTTCAGAAGATGGAAGCAGTACTGCTAATTATACAATCAAGGTAGAAAAACCATTTGGTTTCTATGATATTGTAAAACAAAAGTTTAACAATGTACTTCTTGTAAACAACAATCCTCAAACAAATGGTGGTTACGAGTTTACTGCCTACCAATGGTTTAAAAACGGACAATTGATAGGAACGGGTCAATATTATACTGCAGGAAATGAATCTAATAATGTATTGGACCCAACTGCATCATACAGCGTGAAAATGACTACCAAAGATGGAAAAGTACTTCAAACTTGTGGATCGACAATTACAGTACAAAATTCATTACAGACCAAACTTTATCCTAACCCTATTGAAGTTGGAAAAGTACTTACCGTAGAAGCCGATTTTCCTGCCGAAGATCTGGCAAATATGCAGATTTCACTTTATTCTGTTTCAGGAAAACTGGTTAAAACAGTTCAGTCATCTTCAGTAATAACTGAAATACAATTACCTGCAACGACTGAAAGCAATATGTATCTCGTAGTTCTTGAAAGTGCGAACATAAAAAAATCATTCAAAGTAATTGTAAAATAAATAAACCCGCCAGTATCAGATAAAAATGGTACTGGCTAATATAACTTTAAGATGAAAAAATATATAAGCAATCCTATAAAATCATTAACCATTGCCGGGCTTTTAATAATTTGCCTAAATAGTTATGGCCAGGATAAAAAACAGGAAATATCGATATCAGTAGGTGGTCCGTTTTCATTCATGAAATATAATTCGATTGGCGAAGTAGAATCGGGAAATGGTATCAATGCTGGAATTCGTTATTCTTATTACCTAAATGAAGGTTTAAGCATCGGAATTGGTGCCGAATATCAAACGTATAATTCTGATGGAAAATTCGGTTTTTTAACAGGAGCCTATACGACTACTGATGCCGAAGATGAAAGTTTTCAATTTAGATACAGAGCAACGAATCTAAGAGAAGAACAAAAACTGGGATATGTAAATATTCCTGTTAACATTCAGTTTGAAACTCCCGGAACATCAAAATTATATGTTTCAGCAGGATTTAAAGTTGGATTTGCAGTTAGCGGAACTTATGAAACTAAAATGCAAAATCTGACGACAAGCGGTTATTATCCACAATATAATGTAGAACTATTTAGTCCGGCCTTTGCAGGTTTTGCAAGTACCGATAATTTAGCAGCAGGCAAACAGGATATTGACACAGAGGTTTCTTATTCTACCACTTTTGAAACAGGTTTAAAACAAAAAATCGGAGACAGAAGCTGGATTTATGTTGGTGTTTATTTAGACTACGGACTAAATAATATCTACGATAAAGGCAACAATAAAGCCCTGGTTGAATATCACCCGGAACTGCCTGTGCAATTACAATATAACAGCGTATTGGAAACATCCTACACAAACGATGTACGATTGGTATCGTATGGCCTTAAATTACGATTTGCCTTGCATTAATAGTAATTTAGTTAATTAATAAAGCCGGTTTCTTTGGGGGGAAACCGGCTTTGTTTTTTTATTTAAAGAGCAAATTTTACAAGGTGATTTTTGTTTGTTTTTCGAATATTATAATTGGGAAAAATGCGGATTATTGGAACGTAGACACACTGCTGTGCGTCTTTACGATATAGATTGAACATAATTTGTGGTGAACATTTTAATAATAATTGTCGAGATAAAGAACATAAACATCTAGTAACATATATCCTTACAAAAAATACCACACAAAAATATCTGCACAACGCATATCGTGGTAGTGCATATCGTAGAGGCGCACAGCAGTGCGTCTCCCGCAAAGTAACCTCAAAGTTTATAAAAATTTTCAATCCGCAACAAAACAATAATAGTCGAAATAAAAAACATAAACACGAATACCAAATATCTACACAAAAACATCAACACAACGTATATCGTAGAGGCGCACAGCAGTGCGTCTCCCGCAAAGTAACCTCAAAGTTTATAAAAATTTTCAACCCGCAACAAAAAAAAAGCATGCGAAACCGCATGCTTTATAATCAGAATTGTAAAAAATATTAGAATTTATACGTTACACCTACTCTAAAGTTTCTTGGAGCTTCTGTTTGCCAGTAATAAGCACTAAGCCATTCATAATAAGATCCGCTGTAAAGGTATTTATCCAAAATATTAAACACATTCGCAGTAACTTTTACTTTTCCAATTTCATAAGATAAACCTCCGTCAAGTTTAAAATAGTCCGGCAACCTTTCTGCTCCCGGGCTCCATGTATCAGTTTGACGTCCTGCAAGGAAAGTTCCTCCAATAGAAGCGCCAAATCCTTTAATTTTACCGCTTTGAACAGTATAATTTAGCCACGCATTTGCGGTATGTTTAGCATACCCGGGAACAACTGAACCTACAGTTAAAATATTTGATTCTGTTACAATTGATTCTGTAAAAGCATAATTCGCGATAAGATTCAGTCCGTCTAATAATTTTCCTCTCACATCAAATTCAAAACCTTCAGCTCTTTTTTCTCCCAATACAATTTTATACGGATCATTTGGACCATTGTTAGGATCTGCTGTAAGTTCATTTTCTTTTATAATTCGGTAAGCCGATAATGAAGTATTCCAGGATCCGTCAAACCAGTCTTTCTTTATACCAAATTCGATATTGCTACCCGTAAGAGGTTTCACTTTATCTCCGTTAAGAATGATACCTGATTGAGGTAAAAATGCCTGATCATATAATCCGTAAACCGCCAGATTATCTGTTACAGAAAAACTAATACCTACACGTGGCGTAATATGGCTATCCGCCTGAGTTTCTGCCCAACTTGTCTGGCTAATCCAGGTATATCTTGCCGCAAGAGTTACTCTTAATTTGTTTTCAAAAAATCCAAGCTCATCCTGGACATAACCGGCAGCATATTCTGAACTCATAATTCCACCCGCTGCAGCAGCTCTAACACTAAGAGGCGTTGTATGATCAAAATTTGGAAGTCCGTTTGATGGAGTGCCATAATCCGGGTTATTTACATTAAACGGATCGTCTACTGTATCAAGATCATGAGATTGTCCCCAATCTGCCATATAATCTTTACTTGCTAAATCTATACCACCTAATACTTTATGAGTAATTGATCCCGTATTAAATTTTCCGTTAAGAAATATTTGCCCTAAATACATATTGCTTTCCGCATCCCAAATACCAACATTTCTAATGATTTCACCAGTACCTAAGCTTCCATCAACAGTTGGCCCTACCGCACTTGGCCATGAACTATATCCTTCTTGTAAATATTTAAAATAAGAAGTTTGTGCTGTAAGTTTCCAGTTATCATCAAACTTATGTTCAAACATCAGGTAACCACTATGATCCTGAATATTAGTATCTGGCAATCCTGGCTGTGTCATTGTAAAATCTACAGGAGTCGTTGCATATCCTCCGGAATCAGCACCAAAAACATAATAAGAACCCACTTCGGTCATATTTGCATACTGAAAATTATATTCAGCAGTTAATTTTGTTTTATCATCAATTTGATATGAAATTACCGGAGCAATTACATAACGGTCATTGTGTTCAAATGGTCTGTGAGACCCTTTCTTTTGCGCAGCTCCGTTAAATCTGTATAATAATTTTCCTTTTTTGTCCAGTTTTCCGTCAAGGTCAAGACTTACTCTGTAAAAATCATAACTTCCAACTAATGCAGAAACCTCCCCTTTTGTAATTCCTGTAGGCTTTTTAGTCACAACATTATAAAGTCCACTTGGATCACCGCTGGAAAGCATAAATCCTGCAGGTCCTTTTACAAATTCAATATGATCTACAAAACTCATATCTTCAGTAAGTGGCCCCCAGAAAGAAGATACTACATTGAAACCATTACGAAAAGCCTGAATTTGAGAACCACGCATTGTAATATTGGTGTACAAATCTCCCCAATGTTCTAAACGTACAGCTCCACTCACGTTACGAATAACCCCATCGCTCATACTTGTAATTTGTTGGTCTTTTAGGGTTTGACCACTTACAATTTGAATGTTTTGCGGAATTTCAAGTACCGGAGTTTGTAATCTTAAAGATAAAGAAGGTTTATCCTGTTTGTATTTATTTTTTGTAATTACTACTTCATCAAGATCTTCTTTGCTCTCAGAAAGAGAGAAATTTTTAGTTGTTGTCTGCCCCGCAGTTACAACAATATTATCTTCTACAGAATTTATACCAACTGATTTTATACTAATTGTATAATTTGCCGGCTTTACATTTTTTATTTCGTATTGCCCTTTATCATTCGTAACTGCATTATATTTTGTTCCCTTAAGGCGAACAGTAATATTATCTGCAGGAGTGTTTCCACTAAGGACAATTTTCCCGCTTACTTTTCCCGATTCCTGTCCCAACATTGTTAAGGAGGTCAGAAACAATAAACTAAAAAGAATTCTTTTTATGGTTGTTGTGTTCATTTTGGTTATGGTGTTAAAAATTTCTGACAAAAGTAATTGCTAAAATCTTTTTATCCAAATTATTTTTAATTGTTCTAAATAAAAACAGTGATTTTATTATTAATAATCCGCTATAAAAAAAGCGGATGAAACTATCTTCATCCGCTTATTGTTCTTAAAATCAAGGTAAAAATTTAAAAAGAAAACCAAAGTTTCACCTCTTCAATTATTGTTTCTTCTTTTACTAAATTATCAAATTCATTTGTGCAAGGATTATATTGATACTCCTTTTGCCATTCTTCATAATGTAGACTTACTTTTTGAATGGCATCACAAATAAATAAAAGCTCCTCATTTGTCATTGTTGGATGCAAAGATATACGAACCCAACCCGGTTTATCAGTTAAGTTTTTCTGAAGAATTCCGTTTGTAATTGCTTTTGATTTATCTGCATCAATATCAAATAAATAATGTGCATAAGTGCTTGCGCACGACCAGCCGCCACGAACCTGAATTCCGAAACGATCATTTAAAAGTCGTACTATTAAATTGTAGTGAATGTTTTCGATTATAAAAGAAACGCAGCCAATTCGTTCGGTTTTTAAATCTCCCAAAATACTTAAACCTTTTACTTTTTGAAGTTCTGAAAAACAAAGATCCAACAATTCCTTTTCTCTGTTTTTCATGTTTTCGATTCCCATTTTTTGTTTTAGTTCCAAAGCCAAAGCCGTACGCATAACCTGCAAAAATCCCGGAGTTCCGCCATCTTCTTTAATTTCTATGGCGTCGCTATAATGATATTCTCCCCAAGGATTCGTGCATTTTACATTTCCTCCTCCCGGATTATCAGGGAAATTAGACTGATACAGCTTTTCATTAAAAACCAATACACCGCAAGTTCCGGGGCCGCCTAAAAATTTATGTGGAGAAAAGAAAATCGCATCCAGTCTTTCTTCGGGATCTTCGGGATGCATATCGATTGGCACATACGGTGCCGAAGCCGCAAAATCAACAAAACAAAACCCACCGTTTTGATGCATTATTTTGGCCAATTCACGATACGGCGTAATGATTCCTGTAACATTCGAACAAGCCGTAAACGAACCAATTTTTAAACTTCTGTTAGCATATTTTTTTATTTCTTCGGATAATATTTTGGGATCAACTAAATTGTTTTCATCGGCAGGCAAAACCACAACATCTGCCATAGTTTCGTACCACGGAACCTGATTAGAATGATGTTCCATATGTGTGATAAAAACCACTGGTCTTTCATCTTCATGAAGCAGTTGCAAACTATAAATATTATCTGCGGCACGCAAACCCATTATTCGCTGTAGCTTTGACAAAGCTGCCGTCATTCCGGTTCCGGTTGTCACCAAAACATCACATTCATTGGCATTTACATGCTTTTTAATTAGATCGCGCGCATGATTATAGGCGTAAGTTGAAGCTTTTCCTGTCTGACTTGAAAATGAATGTGTATTGGCAATCATTGGTCCCATTTTAATACAGATGATTTCCTCAATCGGAGCGTATAATCTTCCGCTGGCAATCCAATCTGCGTACAACAATTTTTGTTTTCCGTAAATAGATTCAAAATGATGATTTACGCCAATTGTATTTTCTCTGAATTCAGAAAAATATTCTTCCAGCTGACTCGTTTCCAGTTTATTCAAAATAGTATTCATTACTTCTATATCTTAAAACAACTTATTTTTTAAAGTTTTTAATTCCCGAATTCAGCCAATTGTAATAATTCTCAATATCAGGATTATAAGCTGATGGTTCTGTCAAATTCGCACTTTTATGATCTACAATTACATAAAATGGCTGAGCGTTTGCTTTATAGGTTTTTATTTGTAAATCGCTCCATTTGTTACCAATTGTTTTTATTTTTTTTCCTGTAGTTTCAGATACATATTGTTCATTTTCCGGCAGCTCTTTTTTATCATCAACATATAAGGAAATCAAAACCACATCATTTTTTAAAACGCCCAAAACTTTTGGATCAGACCAAACCAATTCTTCCATTTTACGGCAATTTACGCACGCATAACCTGTAAAATCAAGCAAAACCGGTTTGCCAGTTTTTTTGGCAAACTCCATTCCCTTATCATAATCATGAAAGGTGATAATATCCTGGGGACCATATGCTGCACCTTCGGGTAAGCTTTCTGTATTTGCTGTTCCTGTATTTTTAGAAAAACCAACTCCGTATGGAGATTCACTGTAATGCATTGGCGGCGGAAAACCACTGATTAATTTTAAAGGAGCTCCAAAAAGTCCGGGAATTAAATAAATGGTAAAACTTAAAACCAGAAATCCTAAACTTAATCTTCCAACAGAAATATGATTTAAAGGAGAATCATGAGGAAGTGTAATTTTTCCGAATAAATAAAAAGCCAAAGTTCCAAAAACGGCAATCCAAATCGTTAAAAATACTTCTCTTTCCAGCCAATGCAATTGCAGAACCAAATCGGCATTTGAGAGAAATTTAAAAGCCAAAGCCAATTCCAGAAATCCTAAAACCACTTTAACTGTATTTAACCAGCCGCCGGATTTTGGCAAAGCATTTAGCCAACCCGGAAAAGCGGCAAATAATGAAAAAGGCAATGCAATCGCTATTGAAAATCCTAACATACCAACAATTGGCGCAATTCCGCCTTTTGAAGCTGCTTCGACCAATAAAGTTCCCACAATTGGACCCGTACATGAAAATGATACAATTGCCAGTGCCAAAGCCATAAAGAAAATACCAATAAGTCCTCCTCTGTCTGCTTGCGAATCGACTTTGTTGGCTAATGCATTGGGCAGCATAATTTCGAAAGCACCCAAAAACGAGAAGGCAAAAACAACCAATAAAATAAAGAAAGTAATATTGAACCAAACATTTGTAGAAAGCGCATTTAGAGAATCGGCACCAAAAACCGCCGTTACAATCGAACCTAATAAAACGTAAATAATTACAATTGAGAATCCGTAAATTAAGGCGTTTCTAATTCCTGCGGCTTTCGTTTTATTTTGTTTTGTAAAGTAACTTACTGTCATCGGGATCATTGGAAATACGCAAGGTGTTAACAAAGCAGCAAAACCGGATAAAAATGCTATAATAAAAATACCCAATAAACCTTTTGAGTTATTTTTTTTATCAGAATCAATTTTATCTTTTTTAATTTCCTTTTCTGCGTCAGCAATATTTTTTTCTTCTGCTGCAACTGTATTTTTTTTTACAGCAGCAGTTTCTTCGGCGGAAGCCAAGTTCTTAACATTGGGAATTTTAAATATTAATTCTTCCGATGACGGCGGCAAACAATTGCTGTCATCACAAACCATAAATTCAACTTCAGCGGCAATGTTTGAAACAGCATCCGAAGTGAGTTTTATTTTTTGTGTAAAAAGCGCTTTACCTTCAAAATATTTAATTTTCATATCGAAGATTTTATCGACTACTTCGTGTCCTTTTCCTTCGGTAGTTTTACCCAATAATTCGAAGTTTTTCTTTTTGAAAGTAAAAGCTGTTGGCGATGGCCCGCCTTCTTCAATATATTGTCCGTACATATGCCAGCCAGCTTGTATTGTGGCTTCGGCTTTTAAAAGATATTCTTTTTCAGAAATTTTTTCAACTGCTGTAGTCCATTTTACGGGATTGTACATTTGTCCAAAAATGCTTCCGCAAAAGAGCAGCATTACTGTTATTATGATATTTTTCATTTGGTTATTTGATTTTTTTTCCTGTGTGTAATTTATATGTATACATAAAAACATAGGTTCAAAAATGACATAGGTCGCCCTTGCTCAAAATAACATATCTTAAAAGCTCAGCGAAAAATTTAGATTTTCCGGAAACTTTCAAACAGAATTTTAAGTCTATGTTTAAAATGTTAAGAATTGTATTTTTTAAAAGAGCTGTCGGCAAAACAGCTCTTTATGGTCTTTCATAGAAAATGGCTTACTAATTCAGATTCTAAAATGAAAAATGAAAGACTGCTATTAAAATTTATTTTTGTTAGGTTTTCAGAGTTCAGAGTGCTACAACTTTGTCAAAGTTTAAAACTTTGACAAAGTTTACTTCAGGATCACAAAAAAGCTATTTATTGCAAAGGCTTACCATCCTTATCAAGAGACCCGGATTTTATGATAATCATTTTATCTAACTGAATGTATTTTTTGATAGCATCGTTTACTTCTTTCAACGTTACTTTCTCAATATCTTTTGGATATTGTTCGATATAATTTGGCTCTAAACCTCTTTCGACAAAACCCAAAATCGTTCTGGCCATACCGTTTGTAGTTGACATTCCTACTTTAAAACTTCCAATTAAATTGGTTTTCTTATTCTCTAATTCTGATGTGGTAATTCCGTCTTTTACCCATTTATCAACCTGAACCATAGTGGCATCCAATCCTTTTTGAAACAAAGTTGGGTTGAAAGAGGCATTTACAAACCAATATCCTCCGGTGGTGATATTTCCGCCTAAACCAGACGAAATGCTATAAGTTAAACCATCATTATCACGAACAGTCTGCATTAAACGTCCTGCAAAACCAGCACCTAAAGTGTAATTGGCAATGTAAAACGGAATATAATCTGCGTCGGCTCTTTTTAAACCTGTGTACTGCCCAATAAATAATTCGGCACTTGGCTTTTCAGGAATGGTAACCACTTCTGTTTTTGATGCTGCTTTTTGAGTTTCATTAAATTTCAACGTTTCAGTCACGCCGCCATTCCAGTTTTTAAATGATTTTTTTAAAGATGCAGCTAAGTTTGCCCCTTCTGTATCGCCCACAATTACAAAATGCATAGACGCAGGACCGAAATATTTTTTATGAAATGCTTTTACTTCATCAAGTGTTGCATTTTTGATATTGGCTAAATCCTCTTCAACGCTTAAATCGTAATTTGGATTTCCTTTTTCATAAATTGATTGTGACAAAGCAATGCTTCCTCTTTCGCCCGGATCGTTTAAGTTTTGCTGTGTGTTTCCGGTAAATTGCATTTTCAGGTTTTCAAATTCAGTTTTGTCAAATAATGGCGAACGCAATTCTTCTGCCAATAAAACAATAACCTGATCCAAATCTTTTTTCAAACATTTAAAACCAATATTGATTTTCGTGTTTGATGCACCAATATTAATGTTTACGCCTAATTTTTGAAGTTTTTCTGAAAATTTGAATTTATCATTAAGCGTAGTTCCTTTTGATAACATGGATGTTGTTAACGAAGGAATCATCGAATTTTTAGTTTCACCTGCAAAGTTTCCTAACGAAATACTTGCTGCAACGGTAACAAAATCTTTGGCAGAAGTTTTTACAGAAACCACATCGATTCCGACAATTTTTTCTCTTTTATAAGATGAAGCTCCTTTTTCAATTGCATTTTCTAAGTTTTCATCAATAGCTTTTGTTGTAGTTTTTTGTTCCGATGAAAGAGCTGAACGACTTTCTTCTAAATGATTATGATTTGTATCTCTATAATAAAACGGACCATTTTCTGGCATGAAATTCCCTGCTTTTGCCTGATCCTGTCCTTGATTTCCAGATTGTTTCGGAATAAAATATCCTGTTGTGCTTTGATCTTCAACTAAATATTTTTGAGCCACACGTTGCACATCGGCAGGCGTTACTTTTTTTAGTCGGTCAACTCCCGTTACAAAATCTGTCCAATCCCCAGAAGCAATTGCTTCATTCAATTCTGATGCAATAACACCCGAACCATCACGTGCCAAAATTGTCTGAGCACTAATTTTTGCCACAACACGATTTACTTCATCCTGCGTTACGCCTTCTTTTTGAATTTTAGCTACAACCTCACTTATTTTGGCATCAATATCTTCATGTTTTGATGTTGTTGGAAAACCAACACCAATGGTAAAAAGTCCCACTTCCTTAAAGTTCGTCGCACTGGCATACGCATAAATTCCCATACGGCTGTCTACAAAAGTCTTGTTTAAAATCGCCGAAGGTCCCGAGCCAATAATTTCACCCAAAATATTTAAAGCCGGTAAATCTTCATGCAAAGCACCCGGAATTTTATAGGCTTTGTTGACAACGCCCAATTCTCCCGGTTTTTTAACCACAATTTTGCGAGGGCCATATTGTTGAGGTTCTTCTGTATACGGTTGTGGCATTTTGTTTGGCGCTTTGGTAATTTTACCGAAATATTTCTCTACTAACTGAAAAACATTTTCTTTCTGAAAATCACCAATAATGGTCAATGTAGCATTATCCGGCCAATAATAAGTGTTATAAAAATTACGTAATACTTCAATTGGTGCTTTTTCTATATCTGATTTCCAGCCAATTGTAGAATGATGATACGGATGTGCAATATATGCCGAAGCCCAGATTTCTTTGTCCAGTAAACTATTTGGGTCGTTTTCGCCTCGTTCAAATTCGTTACGAACAACCGTCATTTCTGCTTCTTTATCTTCTTTTAATAATAGAGAATTGCGCATTCTGTCGGCTTCAATTTCTAATGCCAAACCAATTTTGTCACTTGGCAAAGTTTCAAAATAATTAGTACGATCGTACCAGGTTGTAGCGTTTAATTGTGCTCCGGTATTTTGAAGAACATCCGTAATTGTATTTCCGTTTTTTTTATTGAAAGCTGTAGTTCCTTTAAACATCAAATGTTCAAGAAGATGCGTTGAGCCTGTGTTTCCTAAAACTTCATTTTTAGAACCCACGCGATATACAATTTGAACGGTTGCAACCGGTGATGCATTATCCTGCAAAAGTAAAATATTCATACCGTTTGGTGTGTATAAATATTCTTCTATTCCGCCTAACTCTTTTATTTTCTTAAAGTTAACCGATTTATTTTGTGCTGAAATTAAGGTACAAAACGCTAATGAGCAGTAGCCCAAAAAAATGTATTTTTTCATTTTTTATGATATTTTTTTTAGTTTTCAGTTTTCAGTTTTCGGTTTTCAGTCCCAGTCGCAGTCGCAGTAACTGTGACTGAAAACTGCGACTGAAAACTACGACTAAAATTATGATTTACTAAATATTTCTTTCAATTTTGACTGAAGTGCTTCTTCTCTAAGATTTTTGGCAACGATTTTTCCGTCAGGTCCAATTAAATAATTTGTTGGCACTAATTTTACGCCATATAAAACAGCTGCATCGTTTTTCCATCCTTTTAAATCCGAAACATGTGTCCAGGTTAAGCCGTCTTTTTCAATTGCTTTTTCCCAAAGTTTCTTTTTATCATCCAGAGAAACTCCTAAAACGTCAAAACCTTTGTCATGATAGGTTTTGTAAGCTACAAGTACATTTGGATTTTCTTTTCGGCATGGACCGCACCAGCTTGCCCAGAAATCTACTAAAACATATTTTCCTTTGTAATCAGAAAGTTTAACTACTTTTCCGTTTACATCGGTTTGAGAAAATTCCGGAGCTGTCACGCCAACAGCGGTTTTATCATTAAGATCAATTGCTTCTTTTAGCTGTTTTCCGTAAACTGATTTTTGTACTTCCGGAGATAAAACAGCATAATACGTTTTTACCTGTTCCGGGGTTCCGTATGAAACAATTCGGTCATTAATTACTAAAGCTGCAGCGATTTTATCTTTATTTTTTCTAATAAATTTATCTGTTAAATCATCAGCAAAAGTTTGAAGGTCTTTCCACTTTTTATCCATCATCGTTTGCTGTTCAGCAGTCAGCTTTACTTTTCCGTTTTGAGTTAAAGAATCTGATAATTTGTAAACAGGACCTGCGATACTTTGTATTTTTTTGAATTCGTTATCGTAAAACGATTTGTAAATATCGTTTTGTGCTGCACCGCTTACTTTAGCCTTGAAAATAGAATCTTTTTTGGCTTCGACTTTTATATTTTCATTATCTAAAACAAAAAAAGCACCATATTCTTCTCCTTTTAATTTAATCGTATGCAATAATGGTTCTGAAACTTTTCCTGTAAAGGTAAAAGCGCCGTCTTTATTAATTTGAGCAGAATCTGCTATTGTTTTGTTTCCTTTTTCATCTGTATTTTCGAGATAAACAGTTCCCTTGTCTAATCCGGCAATTGTACCGTTAATAGTAAATCCTTCTTCTTTTTTAGAGCATGAAGAAAGTGCGGTCAGCAGCGCCAATGCAGCAAAACCTGATTTTAAGATTGTACTTTTCATATTGATATTTTTTTGTTTATTATTTTTTTAGTCGCAGTTTTCAGTCCAGCATTGACAACTTTGTCAAAGTCTAAAACTTTGACAAAGTTGTTGCAACTGCATACTACTTACTTACATTTTGGGTAATTGTTCCGTTTCCTGGATTGTTTGTTGCCCCTTGTGGAAATGGCATTGTCCATAAATGCGATTCTGATGATAATGTATACGTCGTTCCAGCATCTACTTTAGTAAAACTCACTTTGTAAACCCCTTCTGCGTTTAATCGACGTGCATCTGCAAAAGGAACAATGGTTAAAATAAGTTCATTGTTTTTTGTTTTAAAAATGGCATTCAAAGCTGTTGCCTGGTCTGAAGTTGTTATATCCTGATACACTTCTGGCAAAATACGGGTTTTACGAACGGTGTTTAAAACATCAAGCGCCTGGGTAATCTGACCTGCGCGTGCAAGACATTCGGCCTTAATTAAATACACTTCTACCGTTGTCATTCCTCCGTAATTAAAATTACCAGACAATATTCTTCTGTAATACGTGTCGGCTCCTACTGTTCTTAGTTTCCAACGCGATAAGAAACGCGCATCTCCGGCTTCAAAACGTGCTGCACGTTCTACAGGTATACTATTTTCTGTTCCTAAACTAGTACTACTGCCGTGACGATAGCTGTAATTTTCAACATAGTTGTATCCCATTGGTGATGGAGTTGTTGTATCAGAATTTGGATCAATGATTATAGCCTTATAGGTATTGTAATTTTGTACCCAGTTATACAATTTATTATTTTCGGCCAAAGCCAAATCTGCATATTTTAAAGCCTCTGTGTAATTGTTCATTTGCAAATACACACGCGCATAAAATGCATAACCGGCTCCCAGATTAGGATGTAAAGCTGTTTGTGACACTTTTGGTAAGTAAGGCAAAGCCTCATTTACATCTTTAAGAATAAAATCATAAATTTCCTGAATACTTACTTGTTTACTTGGTGCATTGATAGAAGCACTAGTAATTAAAGGAACAGATAATTTTGTTGCTGCAGTCGAAGCCTGATATGTATCGGCATAAAAATTGGCCAGATTGAAATAATTCATCGCACGCAAAATCTTGGCTTCTGCCCAAACTGCTCTTTTTTGTTCCTCTGTTGCTTCTGTTGCTGTTAGCGCATTTTCGATAATAAGGTTAAAAGTCGAAATTCCGGCATAACTTCTGTAAAAAGTGCCTTCATCTGCCTGGTTTAACACTATACGATTTGCTTCTTCATCCCACATATAATTGGCTTTTACAAACCTGTCTGATGATATTGAAGCTATGGTTACATATTTATCATTGAGCAGGTTTAATGCTTGTGTAACATCTACGCTCTGGTTGGTATATTCGTCCCGAATAAAAGCCTCAAAATCTGCCAATGTTGTGGGTACTTTTGAACCTTTTGGTACTTCGTCCAAATAATTATCACAAGAGGTAAAAACTAATCCTAATGTTAAAAGGCCTAGTATATTTTTATATATTTTTTTCATCGTGTAGTCTTTTTAAATTAGAAATTAATATTTACACCAAAAACGATAGATGGAGATTGAAAACCATTTAAAAGATATTTAGCATCTCTGCTTTTGGCCAGGGTAAAAACATTTTCTGCATTAAGATTAAAGCGAACATCTTGTAAGCTTACTCTTTTAACCACTTCTTTTGGCATTTGATAGCCCAGCGAAACATTGCTTAATCTCACATTTGAAGCATCCAGAATATTAATATCTGCGTAACGGTAAATATCACGTGAATCTGATATAAAATCTGATTCGTACTCGTATACAACACGCGGTATATTGGTAAACGCTTCGTCTCCGGGCTGTTGCCAACGGTTAACAATGTCTTTATTTACCACGGCAATATCTGTTACATAATCGCCCAATGCACCAGAATAATTATTGTTTAACATCGGTAAAAATGTATTTCTTATTTTGTGACCTAATTCATAAATAAATAATGCCGATAGCGAGAAGTTTTTATAATTTACTGCTGTATGAAATGAACCGCTATGTGTAGGCACAGTTGAACCATAATCCTGAATTGCATCTAAATCTGCCGGATTGTAAATTACTTTTTCGCCTGCTGCATTATAAACCTGCGGTAAACCTTTATCGCTTAAACCAGCCCATTTGTAACCGTAAATAGAATTAAGGTTTTTGCCTACTCTTGGATACGCTTCAGGATAATCTAATTGCAAATAATAAACCGGAGCTTCTACATTTATGTAATCGAGTTTATTTTTATTATATGCATATAAAACAGAAGCATCCCAGGAGAAAGAACCTGTTGTAACAATTGTTCCTTTTAAACTTGCCTCGAAACCTTTATTGGTCATTTTACCATTATTAATTTTATAGGTAGAATACCCCCAGCCTTCTGTTGGAACCCCTACACTGTTGGCCAATAAATCTTCTCCTTTTTTGTTGTAAACATCAAAAGTTCCGCTTAATCTGTTGCCAAAAATTGCAAAATCAAGACCTATATTAGTTGTCGTTGTTTTTTCCCAAGATAATTCCGGGTTTGGTCTGGAATTAATGTAACCCTGCGTTCCTCCAACATTTGGATTATTAGAATACGATGCGGTAAGATAAGGTGCTGAATTTTTAGCTACATTTCCTCCAATACCGTAAGAACCACGAAGTTTAAGCGCATCTACCCAGCTAACTTTAAAAAATGATTCTTTATCAATATTCCATGCCGCACCGGTTGACCAGGTTGGTTTGTTTTGGTATTTATTGTCTGTTCCCCAAAGATTAGAACGGTCCCAGCGTAAACTTCCGGTTACAGAATATCTTTTGTCGTATGTATAACCACCTGTTCCGTACAACGAAACATAACGATTTACTAATTCGCGATCTGCCGCAAAATTATTCTGATTTAAATAACCTCCAAAAATTGGTCCGTATACTTTAAGCAAATCTACCTGATTAACAGGAGTAAAAGTCAAAGTTTGTTCGTCCCAGCCATAACGTGTATTGTCGCTGTATTCTAATTTGTTATGACGTATTTCCATACCTGCAATGGCCGTTACATCGTGTACATTTTTAAACGTTTTGTCAAAATTTAATTGCTGACGAAAATTGTAAGCATTAGAAAATTGATTGCTTTCTTTTAAAATATCACCGTAAGGCAAATTATAAACGGCTTTATTAGAAACAATAGTAGCCAGACCATTTACGGTACTTCTTACATCAAATGATTCTTTTTCTCTTATTTGACTTGTGCGGTCAACACTGTATTCGTACTGAAACATAGCATTGTACGTAAAAGCAGAACTAAATTTGACATTGAATTTTGCAAAAGTCCTGTTTAAAAGATTTTTTCCTTCAATCAAATTTCTTCCCAATTCATCCATTGGTGTAATATCCATGTTATACAAACCATAATCCTGCATGGACTTCAGCGTATAAGCATTGTAACGGGATGCAGCTGTTGAAACAAAATTGGTTCCATCTGCATTTACCAGTTGGTTGTAGGGCTGAAATCTATATCCCGGATTAACCTGGTCTAAACCTGTACCAAGAGGATTATACGTTTGTGTATCGCTTTTGCTGTAACTAGTAAAAGTTCCTACATCTAAAGAAAGCCAATCATTAATGTGGGTAGAATTTTTTAAATTGATACCAACAGATTGGTTATCAGAATACCTGTCTTCAAATTTATTTCCTTTGTAAGTTAAAGATGCATTAAAACTATTTGATTCTGATGCTTTACCCAAGCTTACGTTATGCTGAATAAAATATTGATCGCGTTTTGCATATTTGGCTACATCATCATAATATTTATATCCCTGAGAACCCAATTGATCTAAACGGCTGTTCATATCTGCCATAGAAATATTTCCGGCATAACCGTTTAAAATAGTCTGCATTCCCTGGCTTTTAAAAGCTGCATTGTCTAATAAAGATTGCGAATAAGTGCCACTGTTTGCACCCGTCAAATTAGGATTTCCTGCAGCCCAACCTCTTTCAAGACCAATAATATCTGCAGAATCAGTTAAGTTTCCGGTATAATTTCTATACGGAGTAACCGTTAAATTGCTTGAAAAAGAAATAGTAGCCACTCCTGCTTTGGCTTTTTTAGTCGTAATAACCACAACACCATTTGCAGCACGCGCCCCATAAATAGAAGAAGCAGCGGCATCTTTTAGTACCGTAATAGTTTCAATATCTTCTAAATTCAGGTTCGGAAGATTTTCTTCTAAACTAAAATAAGGCGTATATTTTGTGTTTTCTATCGGAAAACCGTCAATAACATATAAAGGAGTCGTTAAACCATTCATAGAAGTCGTTCCACGAATTTTTCCTTTTTGATATCCTACAACACGACCTTCTAAAATTTTATCTAAACTGCTTAAACGCTGTTCTTTAAAATCCTTAGCTTTCAGGCTTGAAAATGATCCGGTAGATTTTTCAGGCGAAATATTTTGATAACCCGTAGTTAAAACAATTTCTCCCAATTGAAGTGTTTCCTCTTTTAGTACAACATTAATTACACTTTTACCGTCAACTTTAATTTCCTGTCTCACAAATCCCATATAAGCAAAGGCCAAAGTAGTTTCACTGCTAACTGCAATAATTTGATATTCACCATTAAAGTCAGTCTGAACACCTCTTCCTGAACCATTATCAGAAACCGCGGCACCTACTAACGGAACTCCTTTTTCGTCTGTTACTTTACCTTTTACAATAAAATCCTGAAATACTTTTAGAATTGGGTTTGTTACAGGTTCCTGCGGTGCTTTTTTAGCACTTAGAATAATATGAGATCCCGAAATTTTAAAATCCGTTCCTGTATTATTAAAAATTACGCTCAAAATATTTTCTATCGAAGCATTTGTTAGACTAATGTCTATCATTCGATCGAGATCAACAGATCTAACATTATAAACAAATCTGTAATCTGTAGTATACTCAAGCTTTTCTATCACTTTTGCAACAGTCATATTTCTTGCATTAAAAGAAATCTTTGCTTTTTGTGAGTACGAAACTCCAGCGTGCATTACAGATAAAGTGGTCAATAAAAATATTGTAGTCAATTTCATTTTCAAATCAAATTTCAAAAAAGGCTTGTCGAACCTAATTTTGTTCAAGAGTTTTTTCATACTTTTAAATGTTTTTTAGTGTGGTTGGTTAATTAAACTGATCGCATTTTTATCTACCGGAAAATGTTGGCGCATTTTCCGGTTCTTTTTTTAAACACGATCCTTTAGCGGGATTTTTGCTTCATAGGCATTTTTTTATTTTAGATTTCTATTTTAATTTTAGATTGTTGATTTTAGATTTTAGATTCTGTTTTAATTATGTATTATGTATTCTATATTCTATATTCTATATTCTTGCTTCTAACTTCTTGCTTCTAACTCATAACTCCTAACTACCTAATCGTAATCTCATCTTCATCAATCTTATAATCAATAGCATAACTGTCGCTGAAATATTTTAGAACTACTTCTATAGGTTCGTTATCAAAACGGGCGTTAAAAATTTCTTTTCCTAAAACTTTATTTTTATTGATGAAAGTTACATTGTAATGACGCTCGAGTTTTTTAATGATCGACGCAAAAGATTCATTTTTAAACACTAAACTCCCTTTTACCCAGGCCGTATAATAATCTGTATTGACTTCTGCTTTTGTAATTGCCAATTGTCCTTTTACATTCGTTCCTTTTAATCCCGGAGTTAAATAAACCTGATTCTCGTTTGTTTTTTTACCTTTATAAAGCGAAACTTTACCTTCAACCAGCACAATATCAGTGCTTGTATCTTCTGTATAAGAATTCACGTTGAACTTAGTTCCCAAAACTTCCACATCAACTTCTTGTGTATTTACCGTAAACGGATGCGCTTTATCTTTGGCAACTTCAAAATAAGCTTCGCCGGTTAGAAAAACTTGTCGGCTTTTATTTTTGATAAACTGAACCGGATATCGCAATGACGTTCCAGAGTTTAAATGCACAATGGTTCCGTCTGATAATTGAACTTCAAACTTTTTACCGTACGGAATCTTCAACGTATTATAAACCAATTCTCCGCTCGACAAAGTATCTGTATAAACCAGTTTGTTTTTACTTTGTTTTCCGATTATGTTTCCAAATTTATCGGTAACATTTCTCTCTTCAGACGGATCAATCGTTTGTTCTGATTCGTTACCAAATTGTAAAACGATTTCATCTTCCCTCGGAACCACAACATTCTCTTTATGTTGAAATAAAGTCGAATTTGTATAGAAATAAAAACTGCCCAGCACCAATATCAATATCGCTGCATATTTATAATAAGAGGAGAATCTTCTTTTATAGAAAACATTTTTCTCACTTTGAATTCTTTCAGATAATTGTTTTTTCACTTCCGTAGAATCAAAAGTGTACATAACCTTATCAACGGCATAATTCGTTTTTACAAACTCCTTAAACGTGATTTTGTTTTTGTCCTTTTCAAGCCACTTTGTTAGCTTTTCAATTTCTTTTTGATTGGCTTGATTGGTGATGTATTTTACAATTAATCGTTCTGACTTTTTCACTGTCATTTTAGCTATTTTTAATATTATTACGAAGCCAAAAAACAAAACCCTAACAATTTGATAAAGTTTTTTTCATTTTGATGAATTTTATGTTTTTCACAAGTCTTTTCTTTCAATAAAACTATACTAACTCAATAGAAATAATAAAGTAAATGATTTATCTTTGCAATTTTGCTTCTTTTTATTTGTAATAAAATTCAAATAAAAAAAGATAAAATACCGATTCTGAGCGAAATTAAGCCAGTAAATGAATCCTAAAAACGATAAATTTATATATTTGTTTCTATGAAAAATGATGATTATAGCGATAACAACGTACTGATTGAAGCTCTGAGAAACGGAGATGAAAAAGCGTACGCCTATTTAATCGATACTTATCATCATAAACTTTGCGTTTATGCAAACAGTCTGGTAAAAAACATTTACAGCGCCGAAGACATCGTACAAAATGTTTTCATTAAAGTGTGGGAACAGCGCACCAGATTAAAATCAGATTACGCCCTTAAAAGTTTTCTTTATAAATTGGTTTACAATGAATTTATTGATTTATACAGAAAAAACCAATCGTTGTTTTCTCTCGAAAAATCTTATTATGATGCTTTGAATTCTATTGTTTTTGAAGATGATTCAGAATCATTTCAGCGTGTTTTAAATGTTGTAAATAAAGAGATCCAGAACTTACCTCCAAAATGTAAAGAGGTTTTTATTTTAAGCAAAAAAGAAGGTTTAACCAATATAGAAATTGCCGAACATCTTGACGTCTCTGTAAAAACTGTCGAAGCCCAAATCACCAAAGCCTTCTCTATTTTACGCACCTCTCTTGAAGAAAAAGTAAAAAATGTGCTGTTTTTATTATTCGGAAAAAAGAAAAAACTAGAATTAAATTAGAGTAAAGTTTTTTTGTATCGAATGCACAAATTTCCCATCACTTTAATCTTTGTAAAAAAATATTCTGCCACTAATTTCACGATTTAGTGTAAATTCGTGCAATTCGTGGCAAACAAAAATCATTTTAATCATTCAATCCGTGGCAAAAACTACTAAATTAATTCGTGCAAATTAGTTTAATTCGTGGCAAACCAAAAATCATTTTAATCTTCAAATCCGTGGCAAAACAAAAAAAATAAAAAAGTAGTTCTAATTTTATTCTATATTTGCAACCAAGTTGCGTTATTTACCGCAAAAGATTTTCCAAAATCAAGAATGAAGAAAAAGAAATTTTTAATAATTAATCTTTTAATGTCGTTGACAGTATTGTTCGCCATGCTGTTTCAAACGATACATTCTTACGAGCACGTTTATAAGCAATTAACAGAGAAACCTTGCGAACATAAATATAGCGCTCACAAAAACCAAATTACACACAGTCATAATGTAGAAAATAACTGTCCTGTTTGTCATTTTACATTTAGTGCTTTTATTTCAAATTCATTTCATACTTTTTCATTTCAAAAACAAAAGGTTTCGGCTTTAACTGTATTTTTCTACCGTAAAGTCACTTCAATATTTTTTAAAGGCAGTCTCTTTGCTTTACGAGCGCCTCCTACTCTATTTTAGTTTACTTAACGAAATTTATTTAGATTGAACTTTTGCTTTATTTAGAAGCAAAGAACATCACTATTTCATTTTTTTGATGAATGCTAAATCTAAAATGCGCTTTTTCTTACTTGAAGAAACTGGATAATTCGTTAGTAAACAACACCTTCCAAAATTATATAATGTTCTAATTAATAAGCTTTAAAAAGTTCATTAATCAGTAATCTTATTATTAAAATTAAATCCCAAACAAATATAAACCATGCTTACAGCAGAAAATCTGACTAAAAAATACGGCGATAATATTGCCCTAAACAACTTGAATTTAACAATTAACAAAGGGGAAATTTTTGCTCTTTTGGGACAAAACGGTGCCGGAAAAACGACAACGATAAACCTTTTTCTGGGATTTATAAAACCAACGCAGGGAGAAATTAAAATCAATGATATTTCGGTTGTAACCGATGCTGAAAAAACAAAAAAAGATGTGGCTTACATTCCCGAAACTGTAATGTTATATCCCAATCTTACTGGTTTAGAGAACCTTAAATTCTTTTCTTCCCTCGCCGGATTTAACTATTCTGTGGGAGAACTAACTTATTTTCTAGCAAAAGCCGGTTTGCAAACCAAAGCGCACGATCAAAATCTGGGCGGATATTCTAAAGGAATGCGACAAAAAGTGGGAATTGCGATTGCGATTGCCAAAAAAGCAAAAGTGCTTTTATTAGACGAGCCTACAAGTGGTTTAGATCCAAAAGCTTCAAATGAATTCTCTCAAATCCTGAAAGAACTTTCTGCAGACGGAACGGCGATTTTAATGGCAACACACGACATTTTCAGAGCGCGTGAAGTCGCAACACATATCGGAATTATGAAACAGGGAAATCTGGTAACGGTTATTGAAGCTGAGAAAATTTCGGCCAATGAACTGGAAGATTTGTATTTACAAACGGTTTAAAAGGAAATATTCCATCAACATAAAAATGAAACAGATATTTTCCTTTATATTTTTAATAATTGGTACAAATTACATACAATCTCAAACCAATAAAGTTACTGATAGTATTGCTAAAGATTCCACCAAAACAGAAACACTCAACGAATTGCAAACTGTTGAAATTGTAGGTCGGTCTACCAAAAAATACAACAGCGATTATTCTTTTGCAGCGACAAAAACGGCGGCTTTAAACAAAGATATTCCGCAATCTATTTCGACTGTAACCAAAGAATTAATTGCCGATAAAGCCGCATTTTATCTCGCCGATGCCGTGAAAATGACGAGTGGTGTAATTCCGTCAAGTTATTACAACCAATACACCATTCGCGGAATCAGCCAGAACGAAGAAGGTCAGATTATCAACGGAATGCGAACGCGTCAGTATTACTTTTTACAGCCTTTAACCAATAATATCGAACGTGTTGAAGTAATAAAAGGTCCGTCGAGTGCTACATTTTCTTCTGTAGATCCCGGTGGAAGCATCAATTTGGTAACCAAAAAACCATTGGCAACAGACCGAAAAGAAGTCACTTTGAGTGTTGGCAGTTTTAGTACTTTTCGCGGAACACTGGATTTTACAGGACCTTTAAACGAATCAAAAACACTTTTGTATCGCGTAAATGCGGCGTATCAGGAAGCCAAATCGTTTCGTGATTTAGTGAGCAATAAATCGTTTTTGGTTTCTCCATCGTTCAGTTATATTCCCAATGAAAAAACCGCTATTAACGCCGAATTAATCTTAAGCGATATGACGGGAATTCTGGATCGTGGCCAGCCCATTTTTGGAGCCGTTGCCGGAGTTACCAATTTAAAACAAACGCCAATTAGTTTGAATTTGGGTGCACCAAGTGATTTTTTTAAGTCGAAAGAATTGATTATGATGACCAATTTTGCGCATAAATTCAGTTCAAAAATTGGTTTTAATGCCCAATATATGAAGCAATCCTGGACAGAAGATCTTCAGGAACACAGAACAACAAATGCTTTTGCGGTCGATATGAACAATCAGCCTGTAACCAGTTTGGCGATGATGCAATTTGTGCAGCGCGAGCAATATTGGAATGTAGACAATTTAAGTACTTATTTTAATTTTGATATTAAAACCGGAAGTCTAAAACATAAATTATTAGTTGGATATGATTTAAGCAGTTGGAACAAAACCAAAGGCGGCGGACAAAATGCAGCAAGAGGATATTTATTAAATGACGGAACTGTTGCCAGCACTTTTGTTCCTGCAAATGCTTCAAACTATCAAACCATAACGGTTGACGGTGTTGTATTGCCAAAACCAAACGTAAATTTTTTCAACTTAAATAATCCGGTATATACAGTTCGAAGTCCCGAAGATTATACTTTGAATGTTAGAACAGCATTGCCATCTGCATTAACGACAACCAATGCCATTTATATTCAGGATATGATTCAATGGAAAAAATTTACTTTTTTACTGGGTTTGAGAAACGAATGGTTTGAAGACATTACAAATTATGAAACCAACAACGAACTAAAAGTAAAAAAACAGGCTTTACTGCCTCGTGTTGGCGTTACGTATACTGTAAATAAAGCTATTAACGTATATACAACTTATCTTGAAGGCTATCAGCCACAATCAAACACTGTTACTTTAATGCCGCAAACAGGCAGTTTACCAGCCGGAAGCTTATTTGATCCGTTGGAAAGTAATTTGAAAGAAGCAGGTTTAAAAGCAACCTTTTTTGATAATACCATGAGTTTTAATGCGGCAGTTTACGAAATCAATCAACGCAATATTTTGATGAATGCCAATGATCCTGCAAATCCTGATTTATTGGTAACCAGAGGTGCCGAAAGAAGCCGTGGTTTCGAGTGCGATTTGTCGGGATATATCACGCGCGACTGGCAAATCAACGCTTCATACAGTTATATCGATGCCAAAATTGTAAATGATCGCGACGCTTCATTAATTGGTGCAAGAAAACAAAACACACCAAAAAACAGCGCCAATTTATGGACACGTTACAATTTTAACTCTGATTCTGTTTTAAATGATTTCGGAATTGGTTTGGGAATGCAGTATCAAAGCAGCAAAATTCCTTGGTTTACCAGAGATTTTACCCTTCCTGATTTTACCGTTTTTGATGCCGCTTTATATTACAAACCCACTAACAGCAATATGCAAATTGCCATTAATGCGGGCAATATTTTCAATAAAACCTATTGGCTGGGCGCACAAAATTATCTGCGCTTATTTCCTGGCGCGCCACGAAATGCAACGCTAACTTTAACTTATAAATTTTAATAAAAGCCATGTCTTTACACGTAGAAATTTTAATTGCAAAACATTTAAAAAACTCCGCTTTTAAGAATTCGGCTGTTTTTATCATTACCTTTTTTATTGGCATTTTACTCGCTTACGCCGTTTTTTCCGGTTGGGAAAATTATACCAATCAAAACGAAACCAGTGCAAAATACCAGCACGAATCTCGTGAAGACTGGTTGAAAAATCCGGATAAAAATCCACACCGAATGGCGCATTACGGCAATTTCGCTTTCCGCAAAAGTACTTCGCTAAGCGTTTTTGAATTTGGAATGGAACCGTTTTTTGGAAATGCCATTTTCCTCGAAGCTCACAAACAAAATACAGCCAATTTTTCTGAAGCCGGATTCTCCAACAGCATGTTGCGTTTTGGGGAAATTAGCATTGCCATGATTTTGCAGATTTTATTGCCACTTTTGATTTTTTTCTTCGGATTTAATTCGGTCGCAGCCGAAAGAGAAAACGGAACTTTAAAACTTCTTTTAAGTCAGGGAATTAACTGGAAACAGCTTTTATTGGGTAAAACACTCGGAATTGCTTCTGTCATCATGATATTGTTTATTCCAACAATTATTGTTTTGGTTTTCATTTGGTTAGTGCTTCAAAATTTCACCATTTCATTTGATGAAACGATTAAGATGATGCTGTTTATTGTATTTCATTTTTTGTATTTAATATTCTTTTGCGTGATCGCGGTTCTGATTTCTGCTTTAAGCAAAACCTCAAAAAAAGCTTTGATTTCCCTTATCGGAATCTGGTTGCTTTTTACGATTATATTGCCAAGAGTTACGCAGGCAATCGGTGCTTATATTTTTGAAGCTCCTTCTAAAATAGAATTTAACAGCAACATCGAAAAAGATATTCTGAAACAAGGAGACAGCCACAATCCAAATGATTTGCATTATAAAGCAATCAAAGATTCTTTGCTTGCAGTTTACAAAGTCGATTCGGTTCAAAAATTACCTTTTAATTATTCCGGTTTTATCATGACCGAAGGCGAAAAGATAAGCGCCAGAATTTACAACCAACATTTGGATACTTTGCTTCATGTTTACCAAAAACAAAACAGTTTTTCCAGAGCTATGTCATTTTTAAATCCGTATATCGCCATGAAAAACCTTTCGATGGCCTTATCCAATACCGATTATGATTCGTATATAGATTTCCAGAAACAAGCCGAAACCTATCGTTATAATATGGCTCAAAAAATGAATGCTTTACAAATTAAATACATCAGTAATGATAAAAGTAAACCGGCTTTAATTGGCAAAGATCATTGGGCAGAAGTAAAGGAATTTCATTATGAACCAAAAGGTATCCGGGCTGTTTTAAAAAATGAGATTATCTCTGTTATTTCCTTATTTCTCTGGATTAGTCTTTTATTTATTTTGATCAAAATAGCATCAAAAAACCTTAAAGCCATTTAATATGTTAGTATTACTATTTAAAAATTTCATTCGATCGAAAGGAACAAAAGTTGGATTATTGTTTCTGTTTCTTATCGGATTTATTAGCCTTTTAATTGGAAAACAATTTCAGGAAAAACAAACTAAAAATATCACCGAAGCTGCTGCATATCAAAAAGAACATATTGCGCGAAATGCCGCTTTTCATAAAGACGAAATGGGACTTCTGCTCTATTATGTCAAGTTTTCGCTAGTCAATAAAACGTTTCCTATAAACGGTTTGGCAATTGGACAGCGAGACGTAAATCCGTCCATTCAAAGTGTTACGATTCGCGGTTTGGAAGGTCAGAAATATGATTCGGAGTTAAATAATCCAAGCAATCTATTGTTAGGGAATATTGATTTTAGTTTTGTTCTCGTTTATCTTTTTCCGCTTTTAATAATCGCTTTTACTTATAATATTGTTTCTGAAGAAAAAGAAAGCGGAACCTGGAAAATTGTGGCAACACAAACTGATAATACTTTCTTTTATATTCTGAAACTATTCTATATCCGAATTTTAAGTTTACTAGCATTATTAACCATTGTAACTTTTATTGCCATTTTTATACTGAATATTCCATTTAACAAATCACTTTTCACATTTTACACGATTAGTATTTTGTACATTCTTTTTTGGTTTTCGGTTTGTTTTTTTATTGTTTCATTGCAAAAGAATTCAAATTTTAATGCGGTTATTTTGTTAACCATTTGGCTATTTCTGATTATCATTTTACCGGCAACAATTAATACTTATATAGTCAATAAATATCCGGTTCCCGAAGCTTTAGAATTAACACTAAAACAGCGAAATGCCTATCACGAAAAATGGGATATGGACAAGCAAACAACGCTGGATAAATTCTATAAACATTATCCGCAATTTAAAACTTATCCTTTGCCGGATAAGGAATTTAGCTGGCTTTGGTATTATGCCATGCAGCAAATGGGTGACGACGAATCGGCAATTCAGTCGAAAGAATTAGAAACCAAGCTGACACAAAGAAATCAGGCAAGCCAGACAATTGCACAATTTATTCCGACTTTGCACACCCAAATTCAGTTAAATGAAATTGCAAAATCTGATTTGGGAAATCAACTTTTGTTTACGCAAAAAACAAAAGACTTTCATGAAAAAATGCGTTTGTATTTTTATCCGAAGATATTTGATAATACTCCGGTAGATAAAGAAAACTGGTCGAAATTTAAGGTTGAAACTTTTAGTGATTCGTCTGAAACTAATTTTGTGAAGTCATTTTTACCTTTATTACTTTTCAATTTATTATTGATTGTTTTTGGATGGCGAAATTTTAAGCGTAACGTTTCTTAACCGCAAGGTTCGCTAAGCTTTGTGGTGAGTTTTACCACAGAGATTCACAAAGATTTACACAGAGGTTCGCAAAGATTATACAAAGCTTTGATAGTTTATTTCGCGGCAAAGTCGCAAGGACGCAAAGTTTATTTTCTTTGCGGCTTTGCGACTTTGTGCGATTAATAGAACAGCTTTTAATAAAACCTTGCGCTCTTTGCTATAAAAAAACTTTGCGTACTTTGCGGTAAAATATACTCCAAGTAGAAATGAAAAAAATAATCTTAATAGGTTTACTTGTTCTTGCGGTTTTCTACGTTCTTAAGCAATACGTTTACAAACCTTATGCATGGAAAAAAGCAATTACCAGTCCGGAACATAAACTACAAGTTGGCAGTTTTATTTTTAGCAAAGAAAGAGGCTCAAACGGAAGCCAAAGCATGCAGAACTATTATTTTGCTTTTAAAGTAATTGAAATAAACGGCGATTTGGTAAGGCTTTCTGTCATCAGAAAATTATCAGATAAAAATAATCTTTTGCAATCTGATTTTTCGACTACAAAAGAAGCTTATAAAAACTTAAAACAAAATATTCAAGATCTCACGATTACGGGAATACTAACAGAAGATTTATATAAAGTTGATGGTGCAACATATACCATAAACGACTATTTAATAAGCAAATATCCGGATTTAAAAAAGTCGAGATACTATTATCAGGATATTCCGGCGAATAAAAAAAATACTCCCGTACCAACAAATCCAGACGATCTGATTATGTATTATGATTTAGTTTATTCGAAAGAAGAAATCATTAAAAATGGCAGACTTGCTCCGTATACAATGACAAACAGAACAAAAGGCGAAATTGATACGGGATTATCAAAAGATATCGATTTGATTGTAAATTAACTGTGTGTGTTTTAACCATATAAGTTATATAAGTTCATATTATACTTTGTGCAGATTTAAGCTAAATCAAAACAGGTCATATAAATCTCTGCATCTTAAAACTTAAATTACTTATATGAACTAATATGGTGAAAAAAAAATTACGCTTATTCTGAATAATTTTTCGGGAAACATTCTTTATTTGAATTTTATTTAGAATTGGTATAAATAATATTTTATATTTGCCGGAATCTGAGCAAAACGAGTGGTTTTTAGAAATTACTTATAGTGCTTTTCCAAAAACAGAAATCCGTTTCGATGATTGATAAAAACAGTTTTGAACTTAATCTTTTTGAATCTTTTAAAAAAGGAGATCAGGCTGCGTTTACTTATTTTTACGAGAAATACTTCAACAGGATTCAGGCTTTTTGCGTTCAGTTTATTTACGATAAAAACGAAGCCGAAAATTTGGCACAGGAAGCGCTTTTACATTTATGGCAAAGCAAGGAAAACATAGATTCTATCAACGGAATACGATCATTTTTATACACTTACGCCAAATCAAAATGTATAAATACGATAAGGCACAACAAAGTTAAAGACCGTTTTAAAAATGATGTATTAAACGTAAAAGAAAAAGAACTTAATATCGAAATTCTGAATTCGATAAGTTTTGATACTTTAGAATTAACAGAATTAGAACGCATCATTAATGAATCTATCAACGATCTACCTCCAAAAACCCGTGAAGTTTTTATAAAAAAGCGAATTGAAAATAAAAAAAATGCAGAAATCGCCGAAGAAATGCAGGTTACTTTAAAAGCCGTTGAAGCCCATATGACAAAGGCTTTGAAGATTTTAAAAACAAAATTATCGGATTATTTATTTCTTATTTTTATTCTTATTTGTAATAATTAAAAATAAAAGATAGGGTTTTTTAATGTTCGCGTGTACTTACTTAGGAGACATTAACCAAACTCAAAATATGATTTCAGAAATACTTCATAAATATTTATCGAACGAAGCGACAGAACAGGAAATTCAAACTCTTTTTGAATGGATCGATGCTTCGGAAGAAAACAAAAAACAGTTTATTACCGCCAAAAAAATCTGGGCAATGACTTCCCTTTCTGATGTTGCATCAATTGGTGAAACTTCGGTAATTCAACTTAAACCAAAAAATAAAGTCATCAAATATTTAAAATTTGCTGCTGTATTTTTAGTGCTTTTTGGATTAGGGAAATTTGCTTTTAACTTTAGTCAGAAGACAGATTCTAAAGAAATTGTTTTAGAATTAGCTGATGGAAGTTCTGAGTTTATTATCCAGAAAAATGAAACAAAAGTCATAAACGATAAAGGCGATTTGATTGCCAAAAAATTTCCAAACCAAATTATTTATTTTGGAAAAGTTCAGGATCAGGAAGTGGTGTATAATACACTTAAAGTTCCGTACGGGAAAAGATTTAAACTCCAGCTTTCAGACGGAACTGTTGTGAATTTAAATTCGGGAACAACTTTAAAATATCCGGAGCAATTTGGTCTTAACGGAAAAAGAAATGTTTATCTAACGGGAGAAGCTTTTTTTGAAGTGGCCAAAGACAAAACCCATCCTTTTATCGTGCACGCCAACAAAGTGGAAGTTGAAGTTTTGGGAACGAAATTTAACGTAAGCGCTTATCCTGAAAACCCAACGGTAAATAGCACTTTGATCGAGGGAAGTATTCAGATGGCTGAAGCCGAAAACAAATCAAATGCTGTTTTGATTGTGCCAAACCAAATGGCAACATGGCAAAATAATTCGAAAAAAATTACAACCAAATTCGTAGATACGAGCATTTATGCTGCCTGGACAAAAGGCGATATTGCTTTTAAAGATACCCCATTTTCAACTATTGCAAAAATTATAGAGCGCACTTATGATGTGAAAATCATCAACGAAAATTCTGATTTGGCCAGACAGAGTTTTACCGGTTCTATAAAAATTAGTGAGTCGAGCGTCGAGAATATTTTAGAATTACTAAAACGTGACACCCCATTTAATTATGCCATAAACGAAAATACTATTACCATTACCAATATTCCATAATTAACTAAAAACATGACATTTACGATACACAATTTAAGGAAAATGCTATTTTTCCTAGCCCTGTTCATATCTGGTTTTAAAGGTTTTTCCCAGAATAAAACGATCACATTACACGCCAAAGACCAGCATTTAACTGTAATTATAAAATCGATTGAAGAGCAAAGTAATTTCAGGATTATTTATAATGCCCGAAAAATTGATGCCGATCAAAAAGTTTCGATTGATGTAGATAATGCAGCTTTAGAAACTGTTTTGACACAATTGTTTAAAGGAAAAAATATTTCATTTTACGTTCAGAATAAACAAGTTTTACTAACCAGCTCTGCTCCTGTTTCTACAAATAATCCTTCGCAGGAAACAGAAAGATTTATTATCGGAACCGTTTTAAGTGCCAAAGATAAACAGCCTCTTCCCGGCGCTACAATTCGCATCAAGGGAACAGCAATGGGCGCTATAACCGATTTTAATGGAAAATTTGTTTATGAGTTAAAAGGAAATAACATCAACAATCTTGTTCTTGAAGTTGCTTTTTTAGGAATGATTCCACAATCTCAAAAGGCAGAAAACAAGAAAGATTTTGTGTTTTATCTGGAAGAATCGGTAGACGAATTAAATCCGGTTGTAATTACGTCATCTTATGGAACTACAAAACTGAAGGAAGAAATTGTGGGAAGTATTTCGACTATAACTGCGAAAGATATTCCTGTACAGCAAGCCTCAGAAAGCGTTGATAAAATGCTGGAAGGACAAATTGCTGGGGTTTTAATCGAAAATACTTCCGGTGTTGGTGGTCCGGTGAAAATTAATATTCGCGGTCAGGGAAGTTTAAAATCTTTAAGTAATTCTATTTTGGGTACTTCTACGCAGCCATTAATTATTGTTGATGGTGTAATTATGAGTGAACAAACCGGAATTGACAGCCAATATTTTGACGGAGGAAGACTGGCAGAAGGATTATCAAACCCATTAGCAATGATTTCGCCAGATAATATCGAAAACTTCACTGTTTTAAAAGATGCCGCAGCTGTTGGTATATATGGTGCCGATGGTGCAAACGGTGTAATTTTGATTACTACAAAAAAAGGGAAATTAGGAAAAGCTAAATTCGGTTTCTCCAATCAGCTTGGTGTTTCTTCTGCAATAAATCAAATTAAATATTTAAACGGAGAACAATATACAGAAGTAAGAAATCAGTATTTAAAAAACACAACTTCTGGCTATGTTCCAGTTGCTTATAACGGAGTTAATACAGATTGGTTTGGTTTATTGAACAGATCCGGTATTTATAATAAGTACAATTTTAATGTTTCGGGAGCCACTTCAAAATTCTCTTACCGAACTAATATTTCTTATTTAAATATTGATGAGCCACAAGTAGGAAATACTACAAAACAGCTTAATGGTGGGATAAACTTAGGCTATCGCGCATCAAAATGGGATATTAATTTATCGCTTAATCCCAGTTATATTAAAAAAGATGCACCAAATATTTATTATGATTTTGCTTATTTACCCACTATATCTCCATATAATGCTGATGGAACTTATGCAAATTTAGGTGTATCTGGCGGTAATACGGGAGGAAATCCACTGGCAGCAATTGAGCAGAATAAAAATGAGACTGAATCACTTGGACTTTTAGGAAGTTTGAATGTAGCTTACGAATTAAATAAAAATATAAAATTCTCCACTTTATTCGGAATGGATTATGTTGATAAAGTTCAGGATCGCTGGTTTTCGGGCGAAAACGAAAGCGGACAAAATAATGGATCTTTTATTTCAAATGGAACAACTTATCCAAATTGGGGACGACGACTTTTTAATAACCGAAACTCAACCAAATGGAACTGGCAGGGACAAATGTTATATAACAAACAAATCAATCCAAATCATGGCATTGATGGCGTAATAGGCTTTGAACTTTCTGAAGAAAAAACAAATTTTGATTATTCATCTGCTTCTGGTTTTACAAATCCAAATGTAATTAACAGAGTTGAAGATGCCATTCAGGATGATGATACGACCACTCCATTAGTTGATGAGACAACGGCAAGACAGGTTAGAGGATCTGATTTTAGCAATAATTCAAGAGTTTCTTTATTTACGCAAATCAATTACAATTATAAAAAGAAATATTACGCTTTAGTCAATTTTAGACGTGACGAAAGTTCTGTTTTTGGAGATGATACCAATGTTGCTTACAACAGCGGTGCAGGTTTGGCCTGGGTTACGAGCAATGAAGAATTTTTAGAATCCAGTTCATGGATAGATTTATTAAAATTTAAAATTAGTTATGGCTCAACGGGAAATTCCCGAATAGGTTCGTATCGTTCAAAAGGTCTTTATACGCTTTCGCAAAATGGATACAACGGATATCTTGAAGCTAATCCAAGCGCTGCCCCCAACGGAAATTTAAGCTGGGAAAAAAATCTAAAATTTAATACCGGAATCGATTTTAATGTATTTAATACGGTTGAATTATCATTAGAATATTATTATGATGACTTACAAGATTTGATTACAAGCAGAAGTATCCCAACAGAAACAGGATATGGAACGGTACAATTAAATGCTTCAAGCATGTATAATAAAGGTTTTGAATTTACAACCCGAATTAAATGGTTTCAAAAAGGCAAATTTAAGTGGACTTCAGCATTTAATATTTCAACTGTAGACAATAAAGTAACCGATTTAGTTGGTTTAGGAAGCAACTACTCTATTTCAAACCTTGCACTTGCACAAAAAACAGGTTACAGTACCACTACTATTTGGGGTGTAAACTGGGTAGGAATTGATCCTGCAACGGGGAGGGATCTTATTAAAAAAGAGGGACAGCTTTATGATTCGACAACTTATGCAAGAACATTTAGCGAGGCTGACTGGGTGCCAATTGGAGATTTACAGCCAAAAGCTTTTGGTGGTTTCAGCAATTCTTTTTCATTAAACAATAAAATTACTTTATCAATTAATGGTGCTTTTCAATGGGGTGGAGATAAATTGGTTTCAGAAGAAATAGTAGCAAAATACAGAACTTCATCCAACAGAAATATGTCTGTAAATGCCTATGATTATTGGAAAAACCAGGGAGATATCGTTTCACAGCCTTCTCCTGGGGATAATACTATAATTTCTAACATGAGTAAATATGTTTATGATGCTTCATACATCAAAATAAGCAATGTTAACCTGAGCTATAATGTTCCTTTAAAAAATACTTTTCTTGATACATTAACTCTTTTTGCAGATGTGTCTAATGTGCTTTACTGGTACAAAGAAAAAAGCCCTTCAGGAATGAATGGCATTAGAGAATTTAATTACACTTATCCACAAGCCAGAACTATCTCGTGTGGAATTAATACTAAATTTTAAGAAGATGAAATACTTCAAAAATATCAGGATATTACAGTTTCTTATGCTTTTGACAACAATTTGTTTGTTGCAAAGCTGTAGTGATTTTTTAGAACAGGAACCAGGAACTCAGATTTCAATAACTGAGCAATTAAAAACAAAACAAGGGGTTTTACAGGCATTAAATGGTTTGTATAGCGATATTGAAGCCAATGTAAGAGGCGAACGTTTTGCTGTTTACGCAGATTTGCAGGGAGGAAACTTAAAATTTAGTCCGTCATTAACAAGCAGTTCTCAAGGACAATTGACTATTCCGACTAATATTAAAAATCTGTATTCTTTTGGAGATCTTGCAGATGAATCTAATTTTTCAATTTTTTATGGCGATAGTTATGATATTATCAATCAGGCCAATTTAATTTTAGAATTTACAGATGCCTTAACAGACGCCACTGAAGCTGAAAAAAACCAGATAAAAGCCGAAGCATTAGCAGCAAGAGCCTACATGCACTTTTTATTGAGTGAAATATACAGCCAAAATTATGGTTATACTGATGACGCATCACATTTGGGAATTGTTTATAATACGAAATCTATTACCGAAGGAATTCAATATCCGACAAGGGAAACTGCTGCAAACACTTATTCCTTAATAATTAATGACATAACAACTGCCTTAAATCTTTATTCTGACAGTTCACTTTTGCAAGGTCCGGTTTATTCCTTTTTTAATACTAAAAGCACAAAAGCTCTTTTAGCAAGAGTTTACTTGTCTAAAAAAGACTGGAAAAATGCTTATGAAACAGCAAATGATGTAATTGAAAATTCAGGTGTAAGCTTAATGAATTCGGCTGATTATATTGCACAATGGGAACAACCCGATCTTCCTGTTTCAGAGATTTTATTAGAGTTTTCAATTCCAAAAGGTTCAGACGGAACAGCCAGCGGATCATTATCTTCATATTTTGGTTATACCAGCGATGCCAGTTATTCTAACTATGTAGCCTCTCAAGACTTATTAAGTTTGTATGAAACGACGGATATTAGGAAGCAACTGTTTTTAGAAAAGCCATTATCAACATTGGTCAACAATAAACAAATCAAACAAAATTATTATTTCACTAAAAAATTTCAGGGAAATCCAGGCTACGTTGCTTTTAGATTGAGCGAACAATATTTAATTCGTGCCGAAGCAGCATTGGAACTAAACAATACCGATCAGGCAAAAAAAGACATTAATACCATAAGAACCCGTGCAAATGCAAGTGAATTAACAGATACTGAAATTTTGAAAGAGGCATTGTTTCTTGAGCGAAGAAAAGAATTGTGTTTTGAAGGGCATCTGCTTTTTGATATTGCCAGAAACAAAAAAAATATTTCCCGTACTGATGGCTGCATATCTCTTAGTTGCAGTTTAACCTATCCGTCGCCAAAATTTGTATTGCCAATACCACGAAGCACTATTATTGTTAACCCAAACTTAAAACAAAATGAATCCTATTAAAATTATAGCTGTAAGTATCGTTTTAACGTTATTTACTTCATGTTCAAAAGATGATTACAAATTAGATTCTAACAACATAGATCCCTTTATCAGGTTTAATTTCCAGACTACAAGTAGTGGTGTTCCGTTAGAATATCCGGCAATAAATACTTCATTATTGCCTGCAGGTATTTATGAAAATAAATCAGTAAAAACTTTAAAAATACCAGTAACATTAACCTCAACAAATTTAAAAAATGCTGTAGAAGCTTCTTTTAGTGTAACCACAACCGGAAGTGAAGATGATTTTACTTTAAATCCTGTTGATAAATTATTATTTGAAGGAACAAAACTTACTGATACCCTTTTTCTTTCTTTTGATAAAAGATGGCAGCCAAATCAAAGTATTACATTAAAACTTAAAGAAACTTCAGATCCTGCAATTCACATTGGTAATCTAAATACATTAGCAGTAAATGACGTGTTTACAGTGAATCTGGGAGAAATAAATACGACTTATACTTTTCCTGTAAACCGAATTAATCTTAAAGGAGTGGCCGGAGAAACAGTAGATTTTAAAATCAATTTTCCAAATGGATTCTTTCCTTCTGAGATTGAAAATCTTGATATATTTACATTTCTTAATGGTTTTGAATATTCTTTAACACACGATGATTTTGGAGATGACAGAAGCTCAATTACGTATCATTTAACGCTTTTAGAAGATATTCAAAATGATGATGTTCGTTATGAAACTGATATTACGTTAAACAATACAACAAATTACACCGCTACCGGAAATACGATTTTGCAAATTGTAAAACCAATTAAATCACCAAGAGATGTTCAGGCCAATCCTGCATCTAAATTTTATGATTTATCAAATCAGTTTTACCTGACTTACGGCGAGCATTGGTTTGATAAAAGCGGTACCTGTGCATGGCAGACTTTTAATGCCTTTACGTTTCCTGTTGTAGTGACAAAAGACAACGAAAATGCTGTTTTATATAGTGATAAGGGCACAACAAATACGGCTGATGATGTTTATCATGATGCTTTTATAATTGGATTTAATGTTGTAACCGGAACAAACACAACCAATTCATTTGGGTTAAAAAGATTTTTCTCTAACGAAAGTACAGCATCGCAATATTCTCCCGGATTTAATATTACTTCGGCTCTTGAATTTTTTCCAACAAATGGAAACAGCAAAACCGATGGAAAAGTACTTGTTATTCCGCAATATATAACCATTGGAACTACTAAAGTATCTCATGTTATTGCGATAGCTGGTGAAGGAACTTATAAAGAAATTAGTACTGGTTTGTTTGAAATTTCTTTTGAATTAAAACTAACCAATGAGGAACTTTTTGGAGGAACGGTTTCTACACAATACAAAATGTACAACAACAAAACATATCCAAAAATAGATCCAATAAACGACGCTTGCCCGAAAGAAGTCGCTCTTTAAGTTTTAAATTAAAAAAGTTTCACGTTTCAGGTTTGATGTTCTGCCGCAACTTGAAACCTGAAACCTGAAACAAAAATAAATATGAAATTAAAAACCTTAATACTACCGATCGTCCTTCTCCTAAGTTTAACAGCTTATAAGAGCGTTGAACAGCCCGATTATATCGATATTACAGAATTAAGAAAACTGTATTCAAGCGGAGATGCTACAAAATGGCCGGCGGCAGAATTACATGAAAATATCGATAAATCTAAGTTTGAAGATATTGGTGTTTTGCCTGCAGTTCCGTATCCGGATTATAATCCGTATTCGAAAGAGAAAGAAGCTTTGGGGAAAATATTGTTTTTTGATCCGAGGTTATCCATTAGCGGGCAAATTGCCTGTGCTTCCTGTCATAATCCGGAATTGGGCTGGACAGATAACTTAACGCGTTCTTTTGGGCACGATCGCCAAACGGGAAAACGCAATTCGATGACGATTTTAAATTCGGCGTATGCCAAAACTTTATTTTGGGACGGAAGAGCTTCCAGTCTTGAAGATCAGGCACAATTTCCGATTGGAGATCCATTGGAAATGAATGAAAAACTAACGATTGCAGTAGATAAAATTGCGAAAATTAAAGGTTATAATACTCTATTTACAAATGCTTTTGGGGACAAAAAAGTGAATCTGCAAAGAATTCAATATGCGATTGCGACTTTTGAAAGATCAATCAATAGTCCGAAAAGTAAATTTGATAATTTCATTAGCGGAAAATCTGAAGCTTTTACAGATGCTCAGGTCAAAGGTTTGCATTTGTTCAGAACCAAAGCGCAATGCATCAATTGCCATAACACACCTTATTTTAGCGATAATCAATTTCATAATGATGGTCAGACTTTATTCGGAACAAAAAATGAGGATTTTGGAAGATATAATGTGACAAAAGATGTAAAAGATATTGGCAAATTCAGAACGCCAACACTTCGTGAAGTCGCAAACACAAAACCCTGGATGCATCACGGGCATTTTCCGTCTTTATTGGATGTTGTCGAATTGTACAATGGCGGAAATCCCTCTCCTATTCAGAAAAAATATTTAGGAACTGCCAGAGATTCCCTGATTCCAAAAGTAGACCCAATGCTTAAAAAATTAAATCTAAGCAAAGAAGAAATTAGCGATTTACTGGCTTTTATCGAGACATTAAGCACACCAACCAGACGAATTATGACGCCAACAATGCCGAAATAAAATTATTTAATAAATTGTGAATACGCCCCAAAGTTCCACAATTATAAAGCTCGTTTCATTACTTTGGAACGGGCTTTTTTATTAATAATCAATTATTTTTTTAAAAAAGTTTTTCAACTAAAAAAAAATCAAACAACCTTCAAAAAAAACCGCATTCTTATTGATGGTTTTCTTTCTGTTTCAAGTACAAATATATTTACAAAAAAAGGGAATGCGTTTGTAAAGTTTTAACAAGAAATTGTTTTATTTGTAATGAAAACAAATTTTTAAAACTGAGAAATCATTCTTAAAAATATATCCTAAACTAAAATTATGGCAACCCTTAAAACCTGGAAAGAAAAACCAACTGAAACTGAAGCACAAAAAGTAGTAGAAGATTTTTTTGCTTATTTGAAAAAAGGCGAATTAGACAATGCTAAAAATATAGTCGATCATGTATATGATGATTGGGAAGAATCTATACATGTAATCTGGCGCGATCATTATCTTATTCATGAGATTGCAAAAGATGAATCCTTTGAAGGAAAAGAATGGCTTAACAATTTGGAATGGTTAAATAATGTTGACATTTTAGATGATTATATGTGGGCCGAAGAAAATGGTAATACAAGATATTTTGATGTTAGTTTAACCTATTTAGGCGAACCTTCGGGATTTGCTGCTCAATTTTATTTAGTAAAAAATGATGATCATTATTTTCTAAAAAGAGGTCTTATCGATATGGCATAACCCTTTAAAAAAAAACAAAAGCTCGTTTCATTAGTTTGGAACGAGCTTTTTTATTTTAAAAATTATACCCGCAAAGTATATCGACAAAGAAAAAGGTACGTTTCATTTATTTTAAATGGGCTTTTAATATAAAAAACAGCCATATCTACCTATAAACAAAGCATTTATAAAAATTATATGTAATTTAGTTGATGAAAATCAAATAGAAATGAAACGATATTTTGTTATACTTCTTTTATTCTTCAACTTTAATAGTCAAGCGCAAACGAATAATTATGAGGAATTAATTGCCGAAGCATCTTTGTTTCATCTTCAAAAAGAATATAAAAATGCCATTCTTACTTTCGAAAAAGCATTTTTAATACAACAGCCAGATGCTTTAAACGCTTACAAAATGGCAGGCGTTTATGCATTAAATCAAAATAAAACCGAAGCGTTTCAATATTTAAACTTGGCTTTGGATAAAGGCTGGACAGAAACTGAAGCTTTAGTAATTGATCCTTATTTTGATTTTTTGCGAAATAATTATGACGCTGAATGGCAGATTATCATACAAAAAGCAAAGTTGAAAGAACAGCAATACGAGAAAACACTAAAGCTTCCGGATTTGCGAAAACGCATTAATTTAATGACAATTCAGGATCAGAAACTTCGGTTTGCCAAAAGCCAGACCAATGATCCACGCGAAATAGAAGTTTTGAACCAGCAGATAAATGATTCCGATTTTAAGAACCTCAACGAAGCGAAAGAAATCATCGAAAAATACGGCTGGCCAAAAATAACTGAAATTGGAAAAGACGGCCAAAACAATTTCTGGCTTATCGTACAGCATGCTGATCAGGATATTTTGTTTCAAAAATTAACTTTATCCAAAATGGAAAAATTAATGGAAACAAAAGAAATCGATCTGGAAAATTACGCCTTTTTGTATGATCGCGTGCAATGCAATCTCAACTACAAGCAACTTTACGGAACTCAGGTAAACTGGACACAAAATGGAAATGCCTCCGGTTTCAGACCTATCATTAAAGAAGATTTAGCAGATAAAAGACGTGCCGATTTTAAACTTTTGCCTTTGAAAATCTACGCGCTGAACTACGGATTTGAATATAAAAATATATCTTTTGAAGAAGCCCGAAAAAACGATCAAAAAGATTTAAATGATGCTTTACAATTGATTAACGAAGCCAAAAAAGCATATCAAACAAAAGAGTTTCAAAAAACATACGATCATTACAATAATGCTTCGATGATTTTGGGCGGAATGTCGGATTTTCAAAATTACGAAGCAGCAGTTTTATTTGCCAAAATCTACAATCAAAATGGCGAAGAAAAATATAGAAGTATTTCCTTAGATTTTCTGACTTTGCTATTTTTCAGAGGAAACCTAAACAAGAAAAAAGTGCTGAATCAAACAGAGTTTAAAAGTTTTTCTGCTGAAAAAAGATGGCTGGATATCATCAGTCAAATATAATCTTCGCGAATTTATTATTCCAAAACAAAATTTTCCCCTTAAAATATTCCCCATACAACGCATTTTTGTATGAAAATTGTTTCATTTTCTAAAGTGAAACCAAGTTGAGGCGTTTAAATATTTTTTCTTAAGAACTAAAATTAATTTTGAATTATAATTTTTAAATCCCTGTTAAGTCTTTAACACGAGCTAATTACAAATCAAATTAAAACTAAAATTATGAAAAAGTATAATCTATTATTCGTTATTTTTTTATTTTCAATTTTTGCAAAAGCACAAACTTCAAACTCATTTCTGCTTAATTTATATGCAGGTTACGCCTTTCAGGATAAAGTAGAATATGATAACTCTTATGCTTATGTAGGAGACGGCTTTGAATATGGTATTGGTTTTGAGTATTTTATTGTAGAAAATAGTTCTATCGAATTAAAATACAACAGGCTTGATACAAAATTACCTTTATACGGCCCTCTGGGAAATCAAGCGAATGCCGGAGATGATAAAGGTGCGTTAAACTATATTTTAGTTGATTACGCACATTACTTTGATATTGGTTCTAATGTGATGCCCTATCTTGGCGCCGGAGCCGGTATTAATATTCTTGAAACACCTCAAAGCGGAAACGAAACTTATTTTGCCTGGGAAATAAAAGGTGGTGTAAAAATTAAAACTTCTTCACCTTGGTCTATCAATTTAAATGCTTATTTACAATCTATGTCCGCCTCAGTCGGCACCAGCTATTACTGGACTTATTATGGTCCGGTTGGTGTAACAGATTTTGTAGCAACCTATCAATTTGGTTTAGGAGCGACTTTAAGTTATGATTTCAGTAAATAAACACAATAGTATTTAAAATATTCTCTAATCAATAAACATCACAAATTATGAAAAAATTATTTCTTTTCCTGGCCATTATAGCTTCAACAACCCTATTTGCTCAATCTACAGATGATGTGATACTTGTGCAAAGTCTTTACGGAAAATCTAAAGGAGATATTATAAAAGATTATTTGAATTTGCCAGAACCACAAGCTACAGCTTTTCAGGCCGTTTACGATAATTATGAAGCCGAACGCAAAGCTTTGGGTCAGAAAAAAATGCAGATCATAAACGACTACGCCATCAATTATGATAAAATTACGGATGAAAAAGCTGATGAACTGGCAAAAAATAATTTAAAAAACAATGTTGATTTTGAAAAGCTTTTATCTAAAGCTTACGGTAAAGCAAAAAAAGCAGTTGGGCCAATTAATGCAGCAAAGTTCATTCAGTTAGAACAATATTTTCAAACCACAATAAGATCTGCGGTTCAGGATGAAATTCCGTTTATTGGAGAATTGGAGAAAACGAAAAAATGAGTTTTGAATTATAAATTATGAGTTTTGAGTTAGGGATAAAAATCATAAACCATAAAATTTAACTCAAAGCAAATAACTTATAATTACATTATAATAGAAAAGGCTGCCGTTTAAACTGGCAGCCTTTTAACTAAAATTACAAGCCATAATTTATAACTCATAATTCATAACTAACTCTATTTTTTAATAAAACGTTTGATAGTTTTAGCCCCGTCTTTCTCAAAAACAATAAAATAAATTCCATTTCTCAGACCGGAAACATTCAAATTATTGTCATTGATTTTTTGTGACACAACCAAACTTCCTGTTTGAGAATCTACCACACTTACATTTCCTCCCACTACATCTGTAGTGAAGAAAAGTATATCTGTAACCGGATTTGGATATACATTTAAAGCAACTGAATCTACTTCATCTTCAACAGTAATAGACGAAGCTACAGGAGTTGCAGCAGCACCAATTTTAGTAATTCTGATCCAGTTGATGTTCATTCCCGTATTTTGAATATAGATTCCAAAATTATAAGTTCCGGCATTTACACTTACCGTTTGCGTTACAGTTTGCCAATTTTGCCATCCTCCGGTATTGGGAATATCAACATTGCCTAAAATAATTGTTCCGCCGTTTAAATCACATGATAATTTACCTCCTGCAACCCCGCTCGCAACTCTGTATTCGATTAAATAAGAACCTGTTGTTGGAAAATTGATGTTGTTATAGGCTAACCAATCTCCTGTTTCTGTATAACCCACATTTGAGCCTCCGCCTGTGTCAGTTGTAACTTCGGTCTGAATTCCGCTCATGGCAGAATAATCTTCTGCCTGAATTAGGGTTGAAGTTTGCGCAGTTGTTGTTGAGATTAATTTCCATTGTCCGCAAACCTGTCCATTATCCTGCCATTGCTGTACATTGGCGCCATTTGTTGTGCTTGCTCCTGCAACCTCAACAATTCTACCGCTATGTCTGGCAATAATTTTATAAAACCCATCTCCGGTAGAAAACAATATAAACTGCTGATTTGTAGTTCCGTTGTACGGATATTGCTCTACATTGGCACCATTGTCTTTATTAAAATTATTTACATCTAAAGACTGACCGCTGTGATTGGCAATAATTTTATACAAACCATCGCCTAAATGGGTGAATGTAAACTTTTGATTTGTAGCCGAATTTGCAGTTCCCTGAGCGACATTGGAACCATTTGATAAACTTGCATTCCAGACATCCATATTTAAACCGCTGTTTCTGTTTTGTAAAAAGAAAGTTTGATTTCCTAAAGTGGTAACTCCGTTTGCAAGAATTCTGATAGAACTCACTTTATCATTCCACGTAGTATTCAAACAAGAATTATCAGAATTAATTACAGTTGAAGCTCCGGTAAAGTTATCGTCCTGATACAAAATCGCCTGAAATCCCTGCGTGATTCTTAAGGACGAAATATCATCATTTAAAAGTCCCAATGAATTTAAACGTGCCAGATTATAATCACCAATTGTTAATCCGCCAGAAAATCCGGTGTAGTTACAATCTTTATAAGCCGTAATCACATCTGTAGAAGCTGCGATATTTCCTCCCGGCGGAATTGTTCCTGTAACCGAATAACTTCCTATAGAACCGTATGCCGAATATCCTCCATAACCAGCACTTCCGGCACCGTTGCCATCAACACCAATAAAGTATTTTCCGGCTGGCAAATTCACATTCATAGCAGCGTTTAAAGCAAACGGATCAGAGTTCCAATACGTTCCCATTTCTGCTCCTGCAGAATTATATAAACGAATTAAAAGATGCAGGTTTCCGTCTCTTGAAACTGTCTTAGCATTGATCGAAACATTTCCTCCGCCTGTTGTAAACGAAAAGAAATCATAATCAGCTTCACTTGAAATAATTCCATTTTTTTGGTTGATTGCTCCGCTTGCATTGTAATCTAAAGTGGCTGCAGAAGCAGTTGTGTTTCCGTAATCGTCACCTCTGTAACCTACACCAAATTTAGCACTTGCAATAATGGCAACATCATCTTGTTTGTTGTTTGCATAATCGTATTCGCCTTTACTCCATTGCACAACAGGTCTGTAATAACCTGCACCCATAATTGGCGCCCACGAAGTATTGTTTATCCCTACAAAATAATCTTCTGCAGGATTTGTACGGCCGTCGTGACCCAGGTCGAAAGTATGCCCAACTTCATGCGCAGAGGCATCTCCACCAGATTTGCCTGAGGTAATAAATACCCAGCAAGGCACATCATTGTCCCAATTGAAGGAACCAATATACGCTACTCCCCCCGCCCCCGGGGCCGCAGTATTGGTTGGAGTTACCACCACACGCATTCTTCTGTTTCTTGGGTAGGAGTTAAAAACAGCTTCACTCGTTGTAATATTCACGTTAAAAGGTCTGTAATCTTCAGCAACTACTTCCCAGTGTTGCTGCACATCTGCATCGCTCATTCCTGATGGCGCTGCGTTAATGGCGTTTCCGTTGTTCCAAAGATTTCCTGCCGGCATATTATAACCATCAAAATCTAACATTACACAACCTGCCGCTCCTGGCAAACTTTGCAGATTCAATAATGCAGGCGCAATTTGTGCAGCCGCTGTTACATCTGCTGATTTTGCTGTATTTTGAGGAACATTTTCATAATTGATACAAATCAAAGTATTGATATCTACTTTAGAAACATAGGCATTTCCTTTTGCATCAGAATAGTATTTGTAAGCTTCTTTTGTTTTCTTTAGAATAATGTGTCCTTCCAGCGATCTATCCATTACTTTAATGTAAAAAGAAGATTCTGGAACATTCTTAATTTCTCCAATCAAAAATTCACTTGAAGCATCTGATTTTTTGTAATTGATTTTTCCGTTGAAGTTTTTGTTTTCTGCCTGAAGCAAAACTGTTTTCTCTGTAGTACTTTTTGAAGTCGCGGTTGCGAGTCCGTTTTTTAAATTATTCATAAATGCTTTACTCGAACCTAAAGAAGTCTGCGCGACGGCAAAACTGCTAAAAGCTATAAAAACAAATAAACTTAAGCGAAATCTGTAATTGTTTTTCATATTGTATTTGGGGTTTGGGGTTACTTTTTGATATGCTGTGTGTATATTTAAACACATAGAAACATAGACTTTTGTTTAACTTAAAAAAGGCGTTTCACTTGATTATAATGCACATAGCTGTGTGTGTGTTTTCACGCAGATTTGGCAGATTGAGCCGATTTATTCTCATTTTTTGTCATTTCGACGGAGGAGAAATCACATAACGGATTTTCGGTTCGTTGCTCTCTGGATGTGATTTCTCCTCCGTCGAAATGACAAACTATGCTCAAACAGGATAAATAAAAATCTGCAAAATCTGCGTGAAATAAAAATTATGTAAATCCTTAAATCTGTGGCAAAAATTTTCTCGCAGATTGAGCAGATTGAGCAGATTTTATCCACATTTTTGTCATTTCGACGGAGGAGAAATCTCCGCGAGAAGCTCGACAAAGATTGATTCTCGTTACAGAGTTACTTGCGAAGATTTCTCCTCCGTCGAAATGACAAACTACATGTTAATACTGCACATGAATAATTTTTAATTTAAAAAAAAGCACTATTCCTCCTTTCGATCAAAAAGAAGAAATAGCACTTTTTATAAATACTTATTTTTTAATAAAACGTCTCACGGTTTGTGTACCTTCTTTTTCAAAAACAATCAAATAAACACCTGATTTTAAAAGAGAAACATCTACACTATTGTTGTTTACTTTTGGTCCTGAAACCACAGCACCTGTTTGAGAATCAACAATACTTACTTTAGCAGTACTTACATCCTGACTGATGGAAAGTGTGCTGTCTGTAGAAGTTGGGTATATATTTAAAGCCACAAACTCTTCTGAAGTTGGAGCTGCAGATTTTGCCGCCAAACCTGAAGCCGCTTTTGTGATTCTGAACCAATTTAGATTAAAACCTGTATTTTGAACATATATCCCGAAATTGTACGTTCCGGCATTTACATTTACGGTTTGAGTAATGGTCTGCCAGTTTTGCCATCCTCCGGTATTGGGTACATTAACAGCACCAAGCTGAATGGTTCCGGCGCTTAAATCAGAAGATAATCTTCCTCCCGTAACGGCACTTGCTACTCTATATTCAATTACATAGCTTCCTGAAGTTGGGAAATTAACATTGAAATACGCCATCCAATCTCCCGTATCTGCGTAACCTACGTTTGAACCTCCGCCTGTATCTGTTGTTGCTTCAGTTTGAATACCGCTCATAGACGAATAGCTTTCTGCCTGAATTAAAGTTCCTGTACCAACTGGTGGCTGACTTCCTGTAATGACCTGATTTACGGCTGTTAATAATGATTTTGAACCAACGGCATCCTGAGATAATTCCCAAATCATAACTCCGCCAGCATTTTGAATCGCAAAAGTTGTTTTTGCTTTGATAGTTGGAATTCCGTTATAATAAATTGTGTTTCCAACCTGGTCTACATTTTCTGCTCCAGGATATTGCGCTACGATATTCGCATATGAAATTCCCTGATTGGCAGAAGCTCCAAAACCGTAACCGTAAAACGGAAGTCCGATGATGGCTTTGCTTGCTGGTAAACCTCTTCCTGTCCAGTAATTAAACTGGTTTACAGCCATACTGTAAGGAGAATGCTGACCCGGACTACCTGGTGCCCATGGGCCTGTTGCATCATAAGCCATAATATTAATCCAGTCGTAAGCTGCAAAAGTCGAAGCTGGCACATTAGCACCACCGTATCCTTCTGAAAGCGCAGCAGAGATTAATTTGCCATTTGCATGCAATTTAGCAGCAAGCGCAATTACAAATCCGCCGTAATCGCCATTGATTGCCGGACCTTCAAGATCTACATCAATTCCATCAAAATTATGAGCTACAACGTAATCATATAATTTTTGAATAAAAGCTGTTCTATTAGCAGGCGTAATCAGATTAAAATAATTGTCACGAATTGCGCCGCCCTCAGAAACTGATCCTCCACCAAGAGAAACAAAAACTTTGATGTTTTGTGCGTGTGCGGCATTAATAATTGTGTTTGATCCTGAGTTGAAAGTTAAATATCCGTTGGCATCCGGATTTTCAAACGCAATATTGATGTGCGTTAATTTACTGTACTGAATAGTGCTCGAAAATGAATTCAGATCGATCCAGTTGGGAATGTAAGCGATTACTTTTTTTTGGGCAACTGATAAATTAACTACACCCAGAACCAAAATTAAGATCCATTTTAGCTGGATCACTTTGTAATTGTTTTTCATAGCAACATTTTTTAATAGATTAATAAATATGGGGGATATTTAATGGTAGATTTTAGAATTTAAATTTTAGATTGGTTGGAATCTAAAATCTAAATTCTAAAATCTGAAATCTTTTATTTCTTGATAAAACGTTTTATCGTTCTTTGTCCATCTTTTTCTAAAACAATCAGGTAAATTCCTTTTTTAAGCTGAGAAACATCTACACTATTATTGTTTACTTTTTGCTTAGAAACTGTATTTCCGCTTTGAGCATCTACAATACTTACATTTTCACTGCTTACGGCAGTTGTAAAATAAAGTGTGTTTTCTGCCGGACTTGGATAAACGTTTAATGCCGCATCTGAATCTTCTTCAATTGTTTCTGTCGAAAGTGTTTTTGCAGCTAAACCGGCACCCACTTTTGTAATTTTAATCCAGTTGATGTTCATTCCAGTATTTTGAATGTAAATTCCGAAATTGTATGTTCCTGCATTTACATTTACTGTTTGAGAAACCGTTTGCCAGTTTTGCCATCCTCCTGTATTCGGAATATCAACATTACCTAAAACAATAGTTCCGCCATTTAAATCAGAAGATAATCTTCCGCCTGTAACATCACTTGCAACACGATATTCGATTAAATAAGAACCTGTTGTTGGAAAATTAATGCTATTATACGCCAACCAGTCTCCGGTTTCTGTGTAACCAACATTCGAACCTCCTCCGGTATCTGTAGTTGCTTCCACCTGAATTCCGCTCATGGCTGAGTAATCTTCGGCCTGAATTAAAACAGAAGTTTGAGAACTTGTTGCCGGAACCAGTTTCCATTGTGCACAAGTTTGTCCGTTATCCTGCCATTGCTGTACATTGGCACCATTTGTAGTACTTGCACCTGCAACTTCTATAAGTTTACCGCTGTGTCTGGCTACAATTTTATAAAATCCGTCGCCTGTAGACACCAATACAAATTGTTGATTTGGTGTAGCATTGTATGGATATTGCTCTACATTGGCACCATTATCTTTATTAAAATTATTTACATCTAAAGATTGTCCGCTGTGGTTGGCAATAATTTTATACAATCCATCGCCTAAATGTGTGAAAGTGAACTTTTGGTTGTTTGCAGAATTTGGAGTTCCCTGCGCCACATTTGCAGCATTTGCTGTACTTGCATTCCAAACATCCATATTTAGGTTACTGTTTCTGTTTTGAAGATAGAAAGTTTGATTTCCTAAAGTGGTAACTCCGTTTGCCAGAATTCTGATCGAAGTTACTTTGTCATTCCATGTTGTGTTCAAACATGTATTATCAGAATTAATGACCGTTGAAGTTCCTGTAAAATTATCATCCTGATACAAAATTGCCTGAAATCCTTTTGCTACTTTAAGCGAAGAAATATCATCGTTTAAAATACCCAAAGTATTTAAACGCGCCAAGTTGTAATCTCCAATAGTTAATCCGCCTGAAAAACCTGCGTAATTACAATCTTTATAAACCGTAATCACATCTGTTGTTGCAGGAACCGAAGGAACTGTTCCGGCATATCCTCCAAAAACAGCAATTACTTTTGTTGGCTGCGGCGTATGAAGCGATGGCGACTGATCGGCAACATCATCATAAGCAAAACCGTAAGCCAAATTATCAATGCTAATACCTGGTAAATGCCAAAATTTAGAATAATGATTGGTTGGGTTTACCTGATAAAATTTCGATGCATCGTACCAGTTTTGCTGACCCGGATTTGGCGTAGTCGTATTTACAACATGTCTGTTTATTGCCGCCGTTAATTGTGCCTGAATTACTAAATCTAAATCTCCGTCAACCAGTCTTCTGTCCAGAACACCTTTTCCTTCAAGGGCTTCCTGAGTTGTTGGGCGATTTTGAACACGTCCTGTTCGGCCAACAAAACCTCCTGATTGCCCAACCATTTCCAGTTGTTCACCAATAACTCTTCCTTTGAAAACTCCGGCATCTCCGGCGTAAAAAATTAAATCTTCATTTTTATATTTGTTCCAAATGGCATCAATATAAGATTTTAAATAATTGGCCTGAGGTCCTACAGAAGTTCCTCCGGTTCCGTCTGCAAAAGCAGGTGTTTTTGAAGGTGCTGTAATTTCTCCCGTGGCATCATTTACACATCCCTGAAATTCTGATGGAACATTGGCTTTAAAAGCCGCCACGATATCAGCGTGTTTTTTTAATTCACCCACTTTTTTCTGATATCCGTTTGCACCAAATAATTCTAATCCCATTGGGTATTTATACGAATCTACTCTTGAAGGATTTCCGAAGAAACCGTATTGGTTATTCGTCAATTCGATGATTTCATATAAAATTCCCTGATTTGGATCTGTAACATTCAAAGGGTTTGGCGAAGTATATCCTGATGGCGCACTATTGGCACCAAAAAAGTAGAAATACAATTGCTGCCCTTTGGCAATAAAAACTCTACAGCCCGCGATTAAGGGCAATGTAAAAGTTTTATTTGGAATTTCGCTTAACTTGGTAAAACAAGCTGCGTATTTTGAGTTTTGTCCCGGTCCGGTGTTTCCGCCAATTGTGGGTCCTGTAACGGTATTATAAGACGGACTCATGGGCAAAACCTGACTCGTTTTGGCATTGACCCAAACGTGGTTTCCGGTTGTATAATCGATACCTACAATGGCAACGTACAATTCGTTGTCGTTAAAGGTTGAACTATTGGTAATTGTAAAAGGTATGGCTCCCTGGCCATACATCAAATTTGAAAACACTAGTAGTAGTGCTGTCAAAAATGGAATTCTAAGTTTAATTCTATTCATATCTAAATTATTTTGGGGTTACTTAAATAGTTTTCAAATCAAAAAATTATGTCCGTCAGGTGTATTGTTTGGTGCTATCCTTTAAATTTAAATTCCGGTTTGATCAGGGAATATTCTTTAAAATCACTTTACACCCAACGGATTATAATTATTGCTTAATCAGCTTTTTAGTCCAGCTTTTTTGATCTGATTTAATATTCAGAATGTAAATTCCTCTTGTTAATCTGCTAATATCAATTACGCTTTCGTGTGCATCAGCATCCACTTTTGCTTGTATTAAAGCTGTTCCCGAATTATCATAAATGGTAACCACTTTGTGATCTAATTTTTCAGGTAATGAAACCTGGATGTAACTGCTTGCAGGATTTGGATACATTACAAAATCGGCATTGGCAACTTCGGCTTCCTCCACAACATTTGCTATTTTAGCTGATGATGCAGATCCGTAAGCTTCAATTTCAAACAATGAATATCCGTACGGAGCCAGTGCTTTTGTAGTACATAAAATTCTTAAATATCTTCCTGTTCCACTTACCGCTAAATCATCTGTTGCGCCATCACTTGCTGTTTGAGTATTTATGGTTTCATTTTCTGTGAAAACATTATCTGTAGAAAGTTGTATTTTATATTGGGTTGCAAAAGCAGCTTCCCATTTTAAAACCACACGATTAATGTTGTAATTAGATCCTAAATCAACATAAATCCATTCGCTTGCATTGGCAAAACTACTCGCCCATCTTGTGGTTGTTGCGTCACCGTCTGTGGCTTTCGCCGAAGAATAAGTCGCATTTTCCTCTGTTGAAGCTGTTGCGATTTTCCCCAAAGCTAAATTGACATTGTTGTTTGGAGGTGTAATATTTCGAACAATTACGTCGCTGAAAACTCCGGTTGTCAAAGTTCCATTTGCATGAGAAGTTACTGCCATTCCCACATAAATCGTGTTAGCCATAGCAATTGTTCTTGCTGTACCAATTTGCGTCCAGGTTGTTCCGTTATCGGATGTGTAAGACGTAAATACATTTCCTGAACGAACAGTACGAAGCCATTTAGGAAAAGTTCCCGCTGCTCCCTGCTGAATTGTTGCTACTGAAACTGCGTCTCTTGATAAAAATTCTACTCCTGCCGCAGCCGTAATAGTGGTCATAGCATGTTTAGAAGTTGGCGTAAGCGTTTCTCTAAACATTACTCCCGCTTTTGCATACGTATTGGTATTGGTCAATGAATTTACTCTGGCTATAATCTCGGCATCACCAGTTATCGGTTGATATACATATTGAAACTGATCGCTGGTTTCCCAAATATCAGTTCCTGAACCTTTTATGGTGAAAGTTCCGTTAGCGTGTGTTGCTTCTCCCGCAGGAGTTACTGCACCTAAATCTGCACTTACCCATGGAGCAGGTAAAGTTGTTGGAGGATTTTCTGTAGAAACTAAATTTAAAGCTCTTAAATTATCAAAATAATAAGTGTTTCCTGAACTTGTTCCAGGTTCAAATAAGAACACAAAACGATTTACATCGCTGTCTAATGTTGAAGCATCGGGAGCACTCGCATAGGTAAATGTTACGGTATGCCAGGCATTACTTTGTTTTACAACACCTTGATAAATACTATGTCTTCCCGCAGGATAATTGGATGGAATCGAAGCGCTGCTTTCTGCCTGCCACGAAATTATAGATCCAACTGGCGCAGAAGTATACACATCCATTGCGAACTTTTTAGTTCCTGATTTGAAATCTCCAATATTGGTTAAAGTCGTATTGAACGAAAAATTATCATACAATTCAGTTGATTTTCTAACATATCGCCCAACGTTTGAAGAGGTATTAATGCCACTTGCGTTTGGATTTGCCGTGTTTGCGGTATAAGTTCCGATGGCATCTCTAAACGTAATATTGTGTGTGTTTTGATAATCTTCATAAACAACGCCTGGCGTAAAAGTATCCGGTAATTTGGTTGAACCAATTCTGATATTATCAAAATAATAGGTATCGCTTGTGTAAGAACCTGAATTAAATAACAATACCATTTGGTTGACTGCCAGATTTGAGGTTCCTGCATCAGGACTTGAATTGTAATAGAAAGTCAGCGTTTCCCATTGATTTTGTTTCGTCGTGATCGCTACATAGTTACTGTTTCTTCCTGTTGGAAAATTAGCCGGAAGCGATGTTGCGCTATTCTCTAAATTCAAACTTACAACTGTACCAATTGGTGCCGAAGTATAAACATCAATCATGATTTTATTGGTCTGATTTTTCAATAAACCGGCATCTTCAATCGTGCTTTGTGTATTGAAAAATAAAACGTCGTATTGTTCGGTTACATTTCGAACATAACGCGCCACATTCGCGGAAGCGTTAACTGAATTTGACCCCGGATTTGCTACTACAGAATAAGTTCCTGTTGTAGTTCCTTTAATGATTTTATTGATGCCGTCGTAGTTTTGCAAAACATCTGTCGCAATAATTGGCTTTTCCGGAGCTGCTTTTGTCAATAGATTATCAAAATAATACGTGGCTCCAGAATTTGAATTAGACTCAAAAAGAAAAACTACAGTATTGATTGTCAACGCACTTGTGTTGGGATCGATAACTTTTTCGAATTCAAATTCGATTGTTTCCCATTTGTTTTGTACTGTTGTTGTTGCTTTGTAACCGCTGTGTCTTCCTGACGGAAAATTGGTTGCTGTTGTTACAAGGCTATTCTCTAATTGCATGGAGATTTTTGTACCAACCGGTGCAGATGTATAAATATCAAAAGACATTCTTTTTCTTCCGTAGACATAATCATTTGCATTGCTGATTACGACGTTTTTAATATTCATAACATCATATAATTCAGATGAGTTGCGAACATATTTCCCCACCAAAGCAGAAGTATTTATTCCTGTTGCCGATGGGTTTGCTGTGGCTTCTGTTAAAACTCCTGTTTTAAGACCATACACTATATTTCGATTTGCCTGAAAATCTTCGTGGATTTTTTCTACCGGCAAAACTGCTTCTGTTGCTACAGCCAGTTTATAAGTATTTGCAGTACATCCGGAAACTGTTGTAGCTACAGAAACATCTCCTCCGGATGTTCCCCAGTTAACCGTAATAGTGTTTGTTCCTTGTCCCGATGTAATACTGGCGCCCGCAGGAACTGTCCAGTTGTACGTGGCACCGGCAATTGCGTTTAGAGAATACGTTTTATTGGTTTCGTTTTGGTACACTTTTGCATCACCCACTACGCCGTAATTAAAACTTCCGCTGTAAACACGAACATAATCTACTTGTAATTTTGCCGGAAAATCTGCCGGAATTGGTTCAACTCCTGCACCATTTACACTTGTATAAGGCGTTCCTAAACTACCAACAGCCAGATTTAAAATAATATAAAACTGCTGCTCATTAAAAGGCCAGCCTCCGTTTACTGTTGTTTGTGGCGTTGCGGTATGAAATAAATTGCCATCAATAAACCATTTTATAATATTTGGTCCCCATTCTACAGCGTACACGTGAAATTCATTAGATAAATCTGTTGGTGATGTATAACTTCTTCCTGTAAAATGATAGCCTCCGCCATCATAATGAATTGTTCCGTCTACAGATTTTGGATTTCTGTGCTTGGCTTCCATAATATCAATTTCGCCGGTATAAGGCCAATTGGATGTACCTGCAGGCAACATCCAAAACGCAGGCCACGCTCCCATTCCGTTAGATAACTTCATGCGGGCTTCGATTCTTCCGTACTTTATGGCATATTTTCCTTCAGTCGTTAATTTGGCCGAAGAATAGGGCTGTTGCGGAAATGATGCACTTGGCTCGTATTTCGCCTGAATATTCAAATAACTGTCTGTGCCTTCTTTAACAATTGTCGCCTGATTAGGATCATAACGCTGCGCTTCTGCATTTCCAAATCCGCAAAGCGAAGGACAGCCGTTTCCGGAAATACTTTGCCATTTTGTTAAATCTACTGTGGTTCCGTTAAACTCATCAGCCCAAACTAAAGTGTTGCATTGTGCCTGAAGTTTTAAAAAAGGTGTAAGAAAAAATAGTATCAGAATAATACACCTCAGTAAAAAATAATAATTGCTTCCCGGTGGTCGGCCGAAAGAAAAGTCTTTTTGTTTCATTTTTTTTAGTTTTTTATTAGTAAAGCTTATTAACAAAATAAATCTTCTGTTTTTTAAAAAACAGTTCTATATTGTATTAATAAGATGACAATATTAACAAATAAACTATCCAAGATGTCAATTTTGAGGTACGGTTTGACTACGGTGTTTGTAAAAAAATGTAATAATCAGCTTTCAAAAAGCGTAAAACTACTTAGGATTTTACTGATACTAAAAATTACTCAGGCCTTGGTTTTAGAGAGAAAGAACTGGAATTTATTTTGTAGGAATGCGTAGTGAAATATTTGCCACAGATTAAATGATTAAAAAGATTATAAATCTGTCCTTATTTTGTAATTTAGAACGGGATGCGTTAAACCGGACAGGTTTTAAAACCTGTCCGGTTTGAAATGCAGTTCGTTTTTGTGTTTAGTTTGTCATTTCGAGGAACGAGAAATCACATCCAGAGAGCGACGAACTGTGTGTCTTCACTTTATGTGATTTCTCGTTCCTCGAAATGACAAAAAATCAAACTAAAAATTCAAAATAAACTCCGTAATATTCGCATCTGACGAAAGCTGTAATTTCTTGCGTATGCGATATCTCGTATCTTCAACACCTCTCACGGAAATTCCTAAAAGCGGCGCAATTTCTTTGGTATTGAAATTCATTCGCAGGTAAGCACACAAACGCATATCACGGGGAGTTAATTCAGGAAAACTCGTTTTCAGGCGTTGCATAAAATTATCATGAAGCTGATTGAAAATTTCTTCAAATTCATTCCAATGCTGATCTCCCTGAAGTTCGTGATCAATCAATCGGTTTATTTTGGTCAATAAACTGAAATTTACATTGGTGTCATTCTTTTTATCAATCTGACTGATAAGTTCTTTTATCGAAAGTAAAATTTCATTTAAATGGATAAGATTCACCGTACTGGAAGCTACTTTTGCATTTTTAAGATTAATGGTCGCTTCGAGGTTTTCGCGCATAATTGCCATGTTTTCCTGTTCTAATGCCAGTTTTTGTTCGTTTAATTCTGCTCTGTTTCGCAATAATTCTTTCTCCTGATTTAAAATCAATTGTTCACGATCGCGCTCGGCAAGATTTTTTTGATATTTGATAATCGCATAAATCAAAACACCAAAAAGCAGCAAATACAAAATATAAGCCCAGCTTGTTCTGTACCATGGCGGTGAAATTTCAAATTTAAAAATAGCTTCATCACTTACAACATCGTAAATATTTTTTGCCCTTACGTGAAAAATATATTCGTTTTCAGGTAAATTGGTATACTCTTTTTCGGTCTGCAAACTCCAATCCGACCATTTTTCTTCAAAACCTTCCAGCCAATATTCGTACTTTGTAGCATCGGCTTCATCATAACAAAGTGAAGCAAATGAAAAGTGCAAAGCGTTATTAGAATGTGATAAAACAGGAGTAAGTTCATTTTTATCCAATTTTAAATCATTAGGAAGTACATCATATCTACTTGAAAACAACAGACTATCTTTTGGTAAAATACATTTCACCTCAGAAATAACAGCTTTATACTTTGCCTGATAACTTTTATTTTTGGTTGCGTTGTAATGAATTAAGCCATCCTGTGTACCAAAAAAAACATCGCCATTTGTAGTGGTTTGAATGTTTTCGAAACCCGGAACATATAAATATCGAAGTTTTCTAAAAGGCAATTCTTCTACAGTAAAGTTTCCATTGGTCTGGCGGGTCATTTTTCCGGTATTTTCGCCGGAAACATACCAGATATTATTTTGATAATCTGCTTTAAGCAATCGAATATGATTTTCCAATCCCAAATACTTTTTAAAAACTGCCTCGGGAATCATTTTTTTTGAAGTTTTGTCTTGTTTATAAATGCCTTTTGTAGTTCCGAAAAGTATTTGATTGTTAATTTTAAAAGTATTCAAAAATAAACTGGAAGGAAAACCACTTTCCTGATTGTAAAACTGAAGATCTGAAACTGCATCAAATGTTTTATTGAGTTTAATTTTATAAATTCCTTTATAACCATGAGCAAGCCAGATGCTTTCGTTATCAGTTACAATTATCCTGCTGCTTTCCTCAAAGCCCTTAATTTTATGCTGATAAACCCAGGAATCGTTTATTTTTTTCAACAAATGCATTCCGTTATAACCGCCAACTAATAATAAATCAGGACGATTAGGAATATTTATGCCTTGCCATGCACCATCAGTTTTTGCCAGTAATTGAGCCGAATTACCTTTGATTTCATAGATTCCGTTTTTTTCAAAAGCCAATAGCGATTTGCCAAAAACGCCAACATTCCACACGTTTTCAGACATTCCTGAAATGTGTTGAAAATGTGTACTTTCACGTTTTCCATTTTTATATGCCTGCCAATCCATCCAAAACAAACCGTTATCCGTCGCGATATATAATTTATTTTGATAAATCTGGCTGCAATATATTTTAGTTTCCGAACTTGATGTATCTAATATTCTGGACAAAGGCGAAGAAATCTGAATTAGTGAAATGCCTTCTTTTAAAGTGACCCATAAATTGCCTTCTTTATCCGTTTTAAGATTGGTAACATATTCATTTTGCAGCCCCATTTGTTTATTAATGTGCTGAATTAAATGTCCGGCGCTGTCAATAACTATCAATCCCGATTGTCGTGTTCCTATTCCGAAATAGCCATCGGGAAACAAAATTGCGGTTGTAATTTGATGTTGTTTCAATAAATAATCAGCTTCTGTAACAAAAGGATTTATCTGATTATTTTTATAAACAAAAAGACCATCTTTTTGAGTTAGCAGCATCAATCCGTCTTTAGTTGAAAAAGCTTTCCGAATTTTCATTCCCAAAAATTGTTGTCCATTTTCAACGGGAATTAAAACATCATCTTTTAACTTCAACAAACCCTTTACATTATCTAAAATATAAATAGTATTATCAACATTAAAAAACTCATCAAAATTTGAAGTAGATTGTATTACTTTGATTTTATTGTTCTTATAAATAAATATTTTCTCGTTTGAGAAAAAAATCACTTCGTTATTTCGAACAACAGTATGCAGAACATCACCAAAATTTCGGGACGAAACCGGAAGTAATTTTACTAATGAAGTATACTTATATTGCCCGTTTGGCAACTGAAAAGTATAGCCAAAATCGCATTGAGCCCCAACATATATCCGATCCTTTTTATCGATTGCAAGTGACCTTACCATACTTTTATTTTCTGGCTGTGTGACAATATTCCATCGCACGCCATCAAATTGCATGATGCCAAAATGATTGGCAAAAAACATCATTCCTTTGGAATCCTGCAAGACATCCCAGTTTTCTGAAGCTGCTTTGTATGTTTTTGGATTATAATTGGTAATAAACGGAACCCCGATTTTTTTTATTTGTGCACTTATAATGGCAGGCAAAAAAAAGATCGATACAACTAAAAATCTAATTATACATTTTGTCATTTTGTTTCTGTCTGTAGGTTATTTTTTATGGTCGTGAGAAAACCATAATCCTAAAAACAACAGCTTGGGATTGCTGTTTTCAGGCAAAAAAAATCGTTTTATAATGCTCTCAAAAATTATAATTTGATAATTTCCAGGGCTATAAAAACAATTATATATAATCAAATATATAAAATTTTATTTTATTGTAACAAATTACATTAGAAATAGATAATTTGATAATGTGTTTAATTAGATAATTGGGCAATTAGATAATAAGATAATTTCTAAACACAATCTTGTCAGGCGTAGTCGAAACCTCGTGAACATGAAGTTTCGTAAAAGCTTTGTCAAAGTTTTAAACTTTGACAAAGCTAACGCAGTATAAACACAAAACCCGACAGGTTTTTAAAATCCTGTCGGGTTTAACGCACTATTGTCATTGCGAGGAACCAAGTAACCTCACTAAAAATAAATAAAGTTTGATTTGGCGAATGAGATTGCTTCGTTCCTCGCAAAGACGAACTACGCAGCTTGAAACTCTATTTCAAAAGATTTTCTAACTCTTCATAACTATTAAAAAGAATTGCACCTTCGTTTGCCAAGTCTTCATTGTTATACCCGTTGGCAAAACCATATACTTTAAATCCACCGCTTTTTCCTGCCTTTACTCCTGCTTTGCTGTCTTCGACTACAATACAATCTTTTACATCAAAACCCATTTCTTTTGCTGCGTGCAAAAAAATTCCGGGTTCTGGTTTCCAGCTATTAATTTGGTAGGAACTAAATATTCTATTTTCGAATTTATCCAATAATCCGGCAACCTCAAGATTGAGTCTGATTTTATCAACCGGACCGCTTGAAGCCACACAATAAGGGATTTTTAATTTTTCTATAAATTCAACTACACCTTCCATCGGTTTAACCTGCGTTCTAAAGGCTTCAAAACTTTTGGTACGATATTCATTTTCAAAACTCTCCGGAAGTTTTTTGTCGATTGCAGTTTCTATATGCTGAAAACATTCTTTTAAATTGCGACCGTTAAAATCGCGATAAGCGTCTTCCAGTTTCATTTCAAAACCATGTTCGGCGGCCATAGCAAGCAAAATTCCGTTGCCAATTTTTTCGGTATCAACAAGAACGCCATCACAATCGAAAATTATACACTTAGTATTCATATTTAATTTTTTACATTTTAATCGTCAAATTGACAAGAATGTAAATTACAAAATAATTTTGAAAAAGTTATTGAATATTAAAGTGAAGCTGATATTTTAGATACCATCTGAACTATAAAGTCTGCCTGTGCGGGATTTATTTTCTTTAAGGCTTCTGCAGTTTGGAACCATTCGGCTCTGTCAATTTCAGGGAATTTTTGAAGTTTGCCTGATTTTGGCGGCCATTCAATTTCAAATTCATTACTTTTTATTAAAGTAACGTCAATATCAAATTCTAATGCCCAGGCAAAAACTGTTTTCCCTGATTTGAGTTTTACTGGTTCCAGTTTAATAAAATCGCCATCTACTTCAAATCCTGTTTCTTCGAGAAACTCACGCTGGGCGGCAACCAATCCATCCTCATCATCTGTAAACTCTCCTTTTGGAATCGACCAGCTTTCTAAATCCTTATTTTTCCAAAATGGGCCACCAGGATGAACTAATAAAAAGTAAATCGTTACATCTATAAATTTGTAGAGTAATAAACCGGCACTTTGTTTCATTTTTTTGATATTATAATCTTAAAGATACTTCTTTTTATTTAGCAAAAGTTCAATTTGATATTATTTCAAAAGTGATTCTGTTTAGTCATGATTTACCATTTGTCGATATAGCATCAAAACACCATTTTCATCTCTTTTCCAGATATTTGTGCTTTTTCCGGTAACAGTTGCTTTTCCTTTTTTCTTGTCCCACGAAACATCCACATAATAATAGCCGTATTCTATAACAAATTTATCGAGAGCAATCATTTTGCTTGCTTTAATTTCTAAAAAATCAATTGATACTCCATTTGGTTTCTCATGTTCAACAAAATAAGGTTTTATATTATCCATACCTACCAGCATTGGCGTATCATAAGTCATGTATATGGCATCATTTGTAAACAACTCTGTAGCATGTTTCTCTCCTTCTCTTTTTGTTACAAGCTTAGCAATAAGATTATTACGTTTGTTTACTTCATCAGATATAGATTTTTTTACCTTGAGCTTTGGCATAGTACTGGCCTGCGGTTTTAAGAATGAAAAATTAGATTTATCTACTGCACTGTTGGCTCCCCAAATTTCTGATATAAGCGTAAGATTCTCGTCTTTCTCAATTCTCCATACATTCATGTACTTTCCGTCATAAACAAATAAAGTGTTGTCAGGTTTAGTAAAATTATTGGTAAAAGTTCCAATTTCTACTAAGTGATTTTTAATTAACAAAACTTCGTAAATAGTACGTTTATACGAATTTATCTTAACGTTATCAAACCATTGCTGATAGTAATATGCTATACCAAATTTTGAATATATTGCCTTATAATATTCAGGCATACAGGTTGGCTCATTTTCATCATAATATTTCATTATGACATTGATGTCTTTATTTACAAAAGCATCTGCTAATTGAGTATTTATTGAATTTAACTTTTCTTTCCAGTAGTCAATACTTTTAGCTGTTTGAGCTTGTGCAGACAATTTTAGAAAACTCAGGAGGATTATTGTAATCAACAAATATTTTTTTCTCATCTTTTCTAATATTTAAATTGATACACTAAAAGTAATAAATAACTCTCAAAACACTACAATACAATAGATTAAATACAGAAAAAGTGATATCTATATTAATCACTCAATTAAATCTTGTACATTTTTACACCAAATATGTATTTATATCTAAAGTTTCATTTGTAATTTTAGAAAGTCATTAGTATTTCAAAGCACTAAACTTTCTAACGAAAATTAAACCACAAAAAATTGAAAAAATATCTTTTATTCACCGTAATTCTGGCAAGTAATTTTGTCGCTCATTCTCAAAACAAAATTATAACCGTTATAAATTCTCTCAATATTGATAGGGAATTTGAAACTGTTGAACTCACAAAAAAATCACTTAGATTACCAGATTCTGCAAAATTGGAAGAATTTGCTGTAAAGGAAAAAAATAGTAATTTATTTCTCGAAAGTCAAGCTGTAGATAACGATAGCGACGGAACAATGGATGTTTTATTATTTCAGCCGAAAATAAATGCTTCTTCTCAAAAAGATTTTGAAATTGTTATGGCAAAAAATACACAAGCAACAAAAAATAGTATTTGCTATTCGAGATTTGTTCCCGAAAGAACAGACGATTATGCTTGGGAAAACAACAAGGTTGCTTTTAGAACTTATGGCCCTGTAGCACAACAAATGGTTGAGAATAAAATTGAAGGCGGAACTCTGACCAGCGGAATTGATGCCTGGCTAAAAAGAGTCGATTATCCGATCATTAATAAATGGTATGAAAAAGCCACTAACGGAACAGGAACTTATCATAAAGATACTGGCGAAGGTTTGGATAATTTTCATGTTGGAAATAGCCGCGGCGTTGGCGGAATAGCCGTAAAAGTTAACAATAAATATTACTTTTCTAAGAATTTCATTAGCTGGAAAACTATTACAACAGGACCAATTAGAACCAGTTTTATTCTAACTTATGCCGATTGGGATGCAAAAGGAAATAAAATAACCGAATCTAAACTAATTAGTCTGGATTATGGAAGTTATTTATCCCGATTTGAAATTTCAATTACAGGAACAAAAACAATAGCTGCGGGATTAACACTTCATGATAAAAAGGGAACTATCGGTACAAACATAAAAGAAGGCTGGTTAAGTCATTGGGAACCAATTGATGATTCTGAAATAGGAACCGGTATAGTTGCGCCAAAAAACACTTTAACAAGTTTTGATAATTATCTTACTGATGACAAAGACTTAAGTAATTTGTATGGAAACTTAAAAGTAAAAGACAATAAAGCAATCTATTTTGTTGGTTTTGGATGGAAAAAAGGAAGCCCGTTTCAAACCAAAACAGAATGGGAAACGTATTTGAGTTCTTTTGCTAAAAAGATTAATAATCCACTTGTTGTGAAAGTAAAAGAATAATCTAAGCATGTTTTTTAGAAACAAACCTATATGTCGTAAAAACAAAAAAGTCCCACATTGCTGTGGGACTTATTATTTAGAGGAATTTATTATTGTTTGATAAACTTCATACTTGAACTTCCTTTATCTGATTTCACTTTTACAAAGTAATTACCTGTTCTAAGTTTAGAAATATCAATAGTAGAAGCTGATTTTGCGTTTGGAACAGCGATAATCAATTGTCCTAAAATATCATAAATAGATAATGATTGTATTTCTACACTTTGAGTTGCAGTAATATTTAAAACATCTTTAGCCGGATTTGGATACAAAGTAAAATAATTTGAAAATTCGAAATCCTGAGTCCCAAGATTACTAACAGTTTTAAAAGTTGAAATTGCTTTATTCGTTAAGATTGGAAAATTATAATCAAAATAAATATTAGCATCGTTGGTGAATGAATCTCCAACAACAAGTGTCGGTTTGGTTTTAATTTTAAAAGCAACATAACCATCATTATTGGTATCATCAAAAGGAAGATTAATGTTTTCGAAAATAAACTCTACTTTATTATTTTCAGAGATTTTAGTAATAAATGGATGACTTGAACTTGTTGGAAGTAAGGTTGAAATATCAAATTTACTTAAATCGATCATATCTTTTACTACAATATTTTCTGCTTGATAAGTCCCAGTGTTTTCAAAACGAATCATGTAATGAACATACTCACCTATAAGGCTAGATGTAATAATTGAGCCTTCTAAACAAGTTTTATCGTTTGGATCATAAGAACCTACAACTGTTTGATTTAAGGTAAAATTATTATCTAAGGGTGTATCATCTGTAAAGGCAGATACTATAGATGTTTTAAACGATAAAACATCTCCATTATTTACTGGAGGAACCGCTGTTGGAGTATTTACTTTAAGTGTAAAAATAATTTCTGCAGATTCAAATGGTTTTAGATTACTAAAGTTCCACGATAAGTTATTTAATGCTTGAGTCGCTACAGGATTTGTGGTAACCAAATCTAAAACACCATCATCAAAAGTTAAATTTACAATACCTGATTGTGTTGTATTTCCTTTATTCTTATAAATAATTTTATAAGAAGAATCAAATCCTGGCCTAGCTGCGGTAATTGGTAAAATTGAAACCTCTAAATCAGGATGGTTACCATTGGCAGTTATGCAAAAATTTTGTTCTAGCGGACTTATTTGTCCCGGAAAAGTGACATTGAAATCCGTTGGTGAAACATTAAAATAAGATGCGTTTTCCAGAACCGGAGTTATTGTATGTGAACCAGCTGGTAAGTAAATTGAATAATCACCATTTACATCAGCTATTATGCTGGCATTATTAGTTCCATCTGATAAACTAAATTTTAAATTTGGAAGACTTAAATCAGCAACATCACAACCATTATTGTTTAAGTCAAATTTATTAATTCCCTGAATGGTATAGTACGTTCCAATTGGCTTAAAAGAGCAGTACGCATTTAAATTGCAATTAGTATAACCGTATTTAGTAATCAGGTTTTGAACATCTGCCAACTGGCTCTCGTCTGCACAAACATATTGTAAATTAGGATTTTGCGAGAAGTCTAAAGTTTTTCCTTCATTGCTTCCGTTTCTGATAAATAATGATGTAAGCTCATTTTGATAGCAGCTAAATTGTTCTATTTTATTTAAATCACTTAAATCTAATGTATTCAATTGGTTATGATAACACTCAAGATTTAAAAGATTTGTTAATCCGCTTAAATTTAAAGTGCCTAATTGATTATAACCACATTTTATACCCTTAAGATTTATCAACCCATTTACCGTTAGTGTTTTTAATTGATTATCTGTACAATTTAACCACTCCAGATTAACTAAACCCTCTAAGTTTAGCGACGGAATGTAATTTCCATCACAGTATAACTCTTTAAGATTAACTAGTCCGTTAACGTTTAATTCCATTAATTGATTTGAAAAACATGTTAAATTTACTAAGTTTATCAAACCGCTTACGTTTAATTTAAGCAATTTATTCATTTGACAAGATAAACTATTTAAACTTGTTGAGCCGGTAATGTTTAGTATGCTTAATAGATTTCCGCCACAACTTAAACTTTTAAGATTGATTAAATTGCCTGCATCTAATGTTTGTAATTGATTACCTTGACATTGCACATTTTTAAGAGCTGTTAACCCATTTAAATCTAGAGATGATAACTTATTATTAGAACACCAGAGATCTGTCATATTTACTGCACCGCTAATACTTAATGATGTTAGGTTCTTATTACCTGTACATAGAAGTTGTTTTAAATTTGTAGATCCATCAAGTATTAATGTAGTAAGATTTGAACCATCAATATTAAAATAAGTAGTACTTTGTATATATGAATAGTTTAAATAAGTTAGCTTTTTAAGCAGGTTAAAATCAATTGAATTAAATATTGGATTGGAGCTACAGTTCAAATACTCAAGATTCGCAAAATTCTCTAATCCTTGTAAAGAATTAATATTCGAATTACTAATATTTAAAAATTTTAAATTTAGTGCTTCAGAAGTTTCAATTTGAAAATTAGAGTTTGTATCAACATTTAATGATATCAACTTCATTTTAAGATTATTGTCGGGAATGTTAATAATCTGTGCATTCAAGGTATTCAAAAAGCATAAAGCAAAAGCCAAAAAGTAGAGTTTCTTCATATATAGAATTTTTATTACAAAAGTAGCTTTTTAAGACAATAACACAACTTTATTTGTTAAAATGTCTTAAAACTAAAAATAAAGAACAAAAAAAAGTCCCACATTGCTGTGGGATTTTCTATAGGAATGTAGAGACGCACTGCTGTGCGCCTCTACTAAGAATTATTTTTTCTCAGTTTTTTCCATTTTAGCTTTTAATGCAGCTAATACATCATTGTTATCTCCTAAAGTTGCAGCTGGTGCATTTGTAGTAGAGTTAGATGAAGTATTTTCAGTTGCAGCTTTCACATTTTTCTCTTCTTCTTCACGGAAGATAGCAGTGTGAGAAGCAACTACTCTTTTGAATTCTTTGTTGAATTCGATTACTTTGAAATCAGCAGTATCACCTTTTTTCAATTTCTTTCCGTCTTCTTTTTCAAGGTGACGAGTAGGAATGAAAGCAACGATATCATCTCCGAATTCTACAGTAGCTCCTTTGTCAACGATTTCAGAAATTTCACCATTGTGGATAGTTCCTACAGCGAAAGAATCTTCGTATTGATCCCAAGGATTAGCAGTAGTTTGTTTGTGACCTAAAGATAATTTACGTCCTTCAACATCTAATTCTAATACAACTACATCAAGTTTCTCACCAACATTTACAAATTCAGATGGGTGTTTGATTTTCTTAGTCCAAGATAAGTCAGAGATGTAAATTAATCCATCAATTCCTTCTTCTAATTCTACGAAAATACCAAAGTTTGTAAAGTTTCTAACGATACCTGTATGTTTAGAACCTACTGGGTATTTAGAAGTAATGTCAGTCCATGGATCTTGAGTCAATTGTTTGATACCTAATGACATTTTACGGTCATCTCTATCTAAAGTCAAGATAACAGCTTCAACAACATCTCCAACTTTTACGAAATCCTGAGCAGAACGTAAATGAGTTGACCATGACATTTCAGAAACGTGGATTAAACCTTCAACACCTTCAGCAACTTCGATAAATGCACCGTAATCAGCGATTACAACTACTTTACCTTTTACTTTATCACCAATAGTTAAATTAGCATCTAAAGCATCCCATGGGTGAGCGTTTAATTGTTTCAATCCTAATTGAATTCTTGTTTTCTCATCATCGAAATCAAGGATTACAACGTTTAATTTTTGGTCTAATTCAAGAACTTCACTTGGGTGGTTGATTCTGCTCCAAGAAAGGTCAGTAATGTGAATTAATCCGTCAACACCACCTAAGTCAATGAACACACCATAAGAAGTAATGTTTTTAACAACACCTTCTAATACTTGTCCTTTTTGTAATTGACCGATGATTTCTTTTTTCTGTACTTCGATATCAGCTTCGATAAGCGCTTTATGAGATACAACAACGTTTTTGAATTCGTGGTTAATTTTTACCACTTTGAATTCCATCATTTTATTTACATATACATCGTAGTCTCTAATTGGCTTAACGTCAATTTGAGAACCAGGTAAGAAAGCTTCAATTCCAAAAACGTCAACGATCATACCACCTTTAGTTCTGCATTTTACAAAACCATTAACGATTTCTCCTGTTTCGTTTGCAGAAATAACTCTATCCCATGATTTAATAGTACGTGCTTTTCTGTGAGATAATACTAATTGACCTGTTTTATCCTCACGGATGTCGATTAATACTTCTACTTTGTCACCAACTTTTAAGTTTGGGTTGTAACGGAATTCGTTTAAAGAAATAACACCTTCCGATTTTGCGTTGATATCAACGATAACGTCTCTATCTGTAATTCTAACAACTACACCTTCTACTACTTCTTCTTGATCTGTAGCGATGAAAGTTTTTGAAACTAGTTCTTCGAATTCTTGTAAGTTTTTCTCATCTACTGCATCAATTCCTTCTTGGAAGTTATGCCAGTTAAAATTTGCTAAAAACTCTTCTTGTGATTTTAATTGTTCAGACATGCTCTGATAAAAAATTTGTATTCTGTATTTCTCGAGTTTCTTAATGCAGTAGAAAAACAGAAGTTGTTTTACATAAATAGTTGATACCTAAAGGAAACTCTTCTTTGCCAAAAGGACTGCAAAATTAATACATTTATTTGTAATGGCAAAATAAAACCAAATGATAATCAATCAATTATTCAGGAGCAGAAGATTTCAGGTTTTTCAAGACGTTCAGTCCCGCTTTCGCTCCTATCTTTTATGGTGAACGCCACCATAAAAGGATATCCGCTCTATCGGGGCTCATATCTTTACATTATTATATCAAAATCTTATCTTTGAATATAAACTATTGATAAACAGAACTAAGTTGCAAAATTCTATCGGGGCGAAATACATCATTG
>NZ_JAWVWO010000008.1:0-250363 GCF_033657265.1 Flavobacterium sp. MMLR14_040
AAAGTCTTAATCGAAATATGAGTCATGAACTCGGACGAACGAATAGTTTACCTTGGCTTCCTTTCTCAATCATAAATCTAATCAAATTTCAAAAAACAAATCTAAAGGACGAAGGAGAAATCTTCGTTAGTAGCTCGACAAAGATTTGAAGCTACTTTACGAAGTTTCTTGCGAAGATTTCTCCTTCGTCGAAAAGACAATAACTACGGTTATTTTGAAGCCAAAGCCACATCAACATCACTTTTAAGATTTCCTAAACCATCTTTTTTGAAAATGATTTTTCCATTTTGATATAAAATCAAAGTAGGGAAGACTTTTACGGTTTTTAAATCGGCAATAACCTGCGGACTTTCTTCTAATTCAATTTCGATAATTTTGAGTTTTTCGCCATATTGCGATCTGAGATCTTCTAAAATAGGTTTTACAGTTTTACAGGTGGCGCAATATTTGGAACCAATATCTACCAAAACGTATTGATTATCAGCAAGTATTTTTTTGTATTCGGCTATTGATAATTTGCTTTTTAAATTGCTGTAAAATGGTTTTCCGCCACCAATCCAGCTGGCAATTCCGCCTTCAAGAATATAGACTTCTTTGAAACCTCTTTTGGCTAAATCAGTAGATAAAAGTCCGCTTCTGTAGGCAGCAATTGAATAAATAAATACAGGTTGCGACGGATTTAAAGCTGCAACATGTTTTTCGTAATCTTCAGATTTCAGGTTGAAGTTTACAGCGCCTTCAATATGATTTAAGGCAAATTCGTCGGAACCTCTGGCATCAACAATCTGCGGATTTTTTTGATTTTTAATTTTCGAATAAAAAGCATCCAACAATATATTGGCACTGTTTCCTTGTGAAAAACCTGCAATTGTAAAAAGCAGCATAAAGGTTATGATGCTGTTTTTGAGTATTTTATTTTTCATAAATTTTTGGTTTTTGCATAAGTTTGGCAGTGTATTCGTGATTATTTTCGAATACACTGCCAATTCTTATTTATCACGTTGAGTTTAATAGACAAAAGTTTAATTAAACACATAGAAACATAGATTTTATTTTTGAAAGAAAAGAGTATAAAAAGAAACAAGTTTCTCACACATAGAGCTATGTGCATTAATGCAAGTGAAACGCCTTTTTGAGTTCAATATTCTATGTTTCTATGTGTTAAACAATTGCACCAACAGATTTATTTGATTTATTTTTAGTGGTTTTATACTTGAGCAGGCTCGTCGTAATACACCGGACTTGGTGCCAGATTTTCTTCTGCTTTTGGTTTTAAAGGAACGGCCAAAACGCCTTCTGCCAAAGCACTTCCTTCTTTTTTAGATTTGAATATTGGCCACAAAAACTGCGCATACCATTCTTCTTGTTTGTATGATTTCATTCCATATGATTTTGGGAATTTGCGTGTAATTAAACCCGTTCCAAAGATCATGTCCCAGATAAAAAACATGTTTCCGAAGTTTCCTTTGAAATGTCCAACACCGTCTCCGCTTGTATCTGCGTGATGCGCGTGGTGCGTTGCAGGAGTTGAAATCAATCTTTCTAAAACCCATGCAATTGGATGTAAAACTTTGTATTTGTAAAATGGTTTGTCCCATGCAATGCTTGAGTGTGCGCCCAAAGTGATGAAACTTTTAATAACCAAAACAAAAAGTGCAGGTAAACCTAAACCTAAATAAGTTAAAGTAGCTGTCAAATAAATTTGAGAAAAGAAAACGGTGTAAATAAAGTTTTGTCTCGACGCCATCGCCATTCCCATGTATGGAGCCGAATGGTGTGTTCTATGGAAACGCCATAAAAACGGAACCTGATGATGAAGTCTGTGGTACCAATATTGCGTTAAATCATCGGCAATTGCGATAAGGAAAAAACCTCCCCAAAACGGAACCCATGAAAGTGAATTAGCCAAATTCGGAATTAAATATGGCAAAGCCGTTAAGCTGAAAAAAGCAATAATAGGAGGCAGGATTAACTTTGGAGCCAGAAAGCTTACAATGTCAATCTTGCGTTCTTCGCCCGTCCATTGATCGTCGTATAAACCGGCACCAAATTCTATCGCTCCCAAAACCAGCATGAAAACGGTTAATCCCCAGGTGCGGATATTTTGAAACGCAGGTTTTGCAAATTCTAAAAATGAGGGTATCGTAACATGAGATTCTGCTACAAGTCCGTTGCTTAATTTAAAGTAAAGGAAAATTGCCACAACCGGCAATGAATATATCAAAAGACTAATACTCAAATCTCTTGTCAATTTACTGTTTGAATTTTGTGTTGCTGCCATAATTTTTTATTTTAAAAATTGATTTATTAAGGTTAAACCTCCGGCAAGAATCGCCAGCGGAACTAAAAATAAAATTATACCCACGATAATTTTTTTTCCGATAATTTCATAGTCTACTCGTTTCATTATCTTGTGTTTTGTGTTATTATTTATTTGATTTGAATCTCAAAATTTGTATTTGAAATTCAGTGGATTAGCTTGTTTGTCAAAAATAAAAAATAAATTCTTTTAATTCTATGGATTTAGTAGAATTAATTAATTATTTTTTTGAAATTTTGTTATATTATTTTTAACGTAATCCTGCAAGGTTTTCAAAACCTTGTAGGTATGATCTTAAAAATGACAATCGTAATGAATATGATTTTAAACCTACAAGGTTTTGAAAACCTTGCAGGTTAAGTTGATTTAATTTAATTTAATTTTAATTGGTAGTACCAGCCGGTTTGTTAGCCTGACGAATTAACTCCTGAAGATTTTTACCTTTATCAGTTCCGTTATTATGTATTCTTCTGCTAAATACATCCTGCCAGTCAATTAGCGGGTAAAGATTATTTTCTTTTGCCTGCTCTTCAAACAATTGCTTTAATTCAGCCAGTTTTTCAGGATATTTTGTCGCGAGATTATTACGTTCGTTAAAATCTTCGTTTAAGTTGTATAGCTCCCAAACATCAGCATCAAAATTACTTGGAGCGGGTTTTTCGTTTTTACCAAGATTATTTTTCAAGGCAAAAGAATCCGGAAGATGTGCTGCCGCCGCTTTCCATCCATCTTTGTAAATCGCTCTGTTTCCGAAAATGTAATAGTATTGTACTTTGTGAAGCGATTCCGCTTTTGCATCATTTAAAGAAGCATAAAAAGTAGAACCCTGAATTTTATCCTGTTTGATTTCACGAATCGTTTCCGGAGCTGTAATTCCGACAATCTCCAATGTTGTTGGCAATAAATCGGTTACGTGGCTGTATTGATTTCTAATGCCGCCTTTTTCTTTAATTCCCTTTGGATAATAAACAATCAACGGATTGCGCGTTCCGCCTTCAGAATGTGCGTCTTGTTTCCAGTTTTTGAAAGGTGAATTTGTAGCCTGTGCCCAACCTAAAGGAAAATTAGTATTCAAACCTTTTGCAGTTCCAATTTCTCCAATATTATTTAAATTATCCTGAAGATTTTTCTCGTCAGATACACCGCCGGCAAAAAGATTTTGGTTGATTACACCTTGTGTTGTTCCTTCTTTACTCGCTCCGTTATCACCAATGGCAAGAAAAATCACAGTATTTTCAAGCTGATTGGTTTCTTTTAAATAATTAACCACTCTTCCAATTTCATAATCGGTATAGGTAAGATATCCGGCGTAAACTTCCATAAAACGGGCATACACTTTTTTCTGATCCGGCGTTAATTTTTTCCAGTCGGCAATCAACGGATTACGTTCCGGTAAAACGGCATTCGCAGGAATTACGCCCAATTTCTTTTGGTTTGCCAATACTTTTTCGCGGTAAGCATCCCAGCCATCATCAAATTTTCCTTTGTATGGATCGCTCCATTTTTCTTCCACCTGATGAGGTGCGTGAACCGCTCCCGGCGCATAGTATAAAAAGAAAGGTTTATTTGGCGCGGCTTTATGCTGATTTTTGATGTACGTAATCGCTTTGTCTGTAATTTGTTCTGTTAAGTGCCTTCCGTCAGGAACGATATGTGTGTTATCTTCTACTAAATCAGGTTTGTACTGATCTGTTTGAGATCCTAAGAAACCAAAAAAGTGTTCAAAACCTTTTCCAGTTGGCCATCTGTCAAACGGTCCCGCGTCTGAGGCTTCTTCATCTGGCGTTAAACCGTATTTACCAACGGCAAAAGTGTTGTAACCTTTGTCACGCAAAATCTCTGCAATTGTTCCTTTATCAGATGGAATTCTGCCATCCCAACCCGGAAAACCTGCAGATAAAACCGTGTGAGAGAAACCGCTAACGTGTACTCGTCCTGAATTTCTTCCCGTTAATAAAGCGGCGCGGGTAGGAGCGCAAATCGCTGTTGTATGGAAATTGGTATAGCGTAAACCATTATTGGCCAGTTCATCAAATGTTGGTGTCTGAATCAAACCTCCAAAGGAACTTGAAGCTCCAAAACCAACATCATCTAATAATATCCAGACTACGTTTGGTGCACCTTTTGGCGCTGTAACCGGATCAGGCCAATACTCTTTAGAATCGGCTGTGGTTTTTCCAATTGTACCTTTAAATTCCTGATCAGGATTTGATTGTGCAAATCCTTGTACCGCTCCTAGTTGTGTTACCAGAAGGGCAGTAATCAAAAGCCCTTTTTTTGGACTGTTGATTATACTGTTATGATTAATTTTTTTCATTTTAAATAGTTTTATGGTTGATTAAGTAATAAATTTTAGTTGTTTAAACTTATATTCACTTGGTTAACATGTAATCTTATTTTACTATACTATTTTAGCCCGTTGGGTATAATTATGTTTAATACATAGAGACATAGAATTATTGAACTCAAAAAAGGCGTTTCACTCATATTAACAAACATAGCTATGTGGGAGAAACGAGTTTCTTTTTGATTTACTTTTTCAGAAACATAAAATCTATGTTTCTATGTGTTTAATTAATTTTTATTGTATTAAACCCAACGGCTTATTTTATTTTGTTCCAATCTTCGACACCTACTTTTACTGACCATTGCTGATGTAATTCAATCAGATTCTGTAACAATTTTGGTTCTGATTTTGCCAGGTTTTTTGTTTCTGTTCTGTCAGTTGCAAGATTGTACAATTCCCAGGGCTGGTTGTTTTCGGCTACCGCTTTCCACTGGCCTTTTCTTACCGCTTTGCTGCCTTCATGTTCCCAATACAAAGCTTCATGTGGCTCAGATTGTTGTCCTTCAAATTCTTTTTTTAAGCTAATGCCTTCTAGGGGTGTGAGTTTTTTTCCTTGAAAAATATCAGGATATTGAAAACCCGCATACTCCAGAAAAGTTGGAAAAATATCAATCAAATGGCTTACTCTGTTGCTTATTGTGCCTGCCTTAATATGCTTTGGGTAATAAGCAATAAAAGGAGAAGCTATACCGCCTTCGTGGGTATTTTTTTTGAATAATTGAAAAGGGGTGTTGCTCACATTCCCCCAAGGACTTTCGTAACTATCAATAGACGCCACCGAACCCGGTGTTCCATTTTTTTGTGTCACGTAATTCCAGTTTTTTACATCATCGGCACTTCCGCCATTATCCGAAAGAAAGAGAACAAGCGTATTATCTTCTTCTCCCAAAGACTTCACTTTTTGCAGGATTTCTCCAATTCCGGCATCCATTCGGTCGATCATCGCAGCGTAAATTGCCATTCTGGTATCCCATTTGTCTTTTTCTTCGGCAGTTAGTTTTTCCCAATCCGGCACTTTTTCAAAACGATTTGACAAGTCCCAGTTTTTATCAATGATGCCTTGTTCTTTTAATTTTTTAAAACGGCTTGCTCTTAATTTATCCCAGCCTTCCAAGTATTTGCCTTTGTATTTTGCGATATCTTCCGGCAATGCCTGAATGGGCCAGTGTGGAGCATTATAAGCAACATACAGAAAAAAAGGCTTTTGCTGATTTCGCTGTTTTTCTAAAGAATTAAGAGCAAAATTGGTAATTTCCTGAGTCAAATAAGTCGAAGTGTCCTTGCGGATAATTTCCTGATCCCCTTTCAAAAAAGTAACTTTCCTTCCGTCGTTATACAAAGGTTCTGAGTTGAAATAACTGCTTCCGTTGTTTTGTAAAGTAAAAGAATCATCAAATCCCCGATTCACCGCCCAGGCTGATGGAACTAAACCAACGTGCCATTTTCCGGAAACAATTGTGTTGTATCCTGCCTCTTTGAGTGCTTGCCCAATGGTAATGCAATGCTCGTTTAAATAGCCCTGATACGCGGGAAATCCCTTGTCCTGCACCATGTCTCCAATACCTGCCTGATGTGAATACAAACCCGTGAGTAATGAAGCGCGTGAAGGACAGCAACGACCTGCATTGTAAAAATGATTGAAAATAAGCCCGTTTGTAGCGAGTTTATCCAGGTTTGGCGTTTTAATTTCTGAGCCAAAAGCACCAATATCTGAGAAACCTAAATCATCTGCCAAAATGACGATGATATTAGGTTGCTTTTTCTGTGCAAACAGCTGCAATTGTACAACAACCAATAGGGCAAGTAGGAACAGTTTTTTAATCATTTTATTTACTTGTATATAAACCTTTTATTAATTTCCGTAACCCGGATTTTGTGGCAATCCAACAGGATCAATATTTCTTTCGCTTTGCGGAATCGGATATAAATTATTTTTTTCTGAAACCGAGTTTTTAGCCGTTACTTTTTTCACTTCGGTAACCAAAGTTCCCCAGCGTACCAAGTCAAACCAACGCTGACCTTCCTGAACAAATTCTTTTTTGCGTTCTTCCTGAATTGCTGCTCTAAAAGTGTCCTGGGTCAAGCCCGATAAATCAATCGTTGGGTCTGGTGTCGTAATTGGTTTTCCAAAAGCTCTTCTTCTCACCTGATTAATTAATTCATACGCTTCCGGTGTTGGTGCTCCCTGCTCGTTTATGGCTTCTGCCAAAGACAAAAGGATATCGGCATAGCGAATTACAGGAAAATTAATAGCCACATTTCCCGGAGTTGCCAAATTGCTTAAATCCAAATATTTTTTAAAGATTGGTTTCGGAAAAGTATAAAGTGTTCCCGTTGTAGGATTTAGCAATTGCTTTGCATAACTTACATCTCTTCTTTTATCGCCTGCCGTATAAATATCATAAAACAAAGCAACATCAGAGATAATATCAGCCGGTTCTGTTGCTGTAAATCCTGTAAAAGAGGTTCCTTGAAAAGTACTTCCGCTAGATCCGTTTCCTGCCTGATTTGGCTCAAACTGAACAGAGAAAATATGTTCTTTTCCGTTCTTTTTTGTTTTGGTAAAGATGTCCTGAAAATCTTCAAAAAGCGCATATCCGTAGCCGCCATTAATTACTTCATTGGCTTTTGCAATCGCGTTTGGCCAATCTTTTCTGGTCAGATATACTTTTGTCAAAATAGCTTTTGCAGCTCCTGATGTGGCACGTCCCGCATCTGCAGCGGTATAAGTTGCAGGCAGACTTTCGGCATCTTTTAAATCCAGAATAATTTGATTGTACACTTCATCAACCGTCGCTCTTCTTGATTTTAAACTTTCTAACTGTATAGAAGTTGGCTCGTGCAAAACAATTGGAACACCTCCCCAAAGGCGAACTGCCTGAAAGTATAATAAACCTCTGATGAACTTCGCTTCATTAATTAATCTGGTTTTTACAACCTCAGAACCAGAAACTTTCGGAATATTATCAATAGCAACATTGGCTCTGTTGATTCCGGCATAAATTTGTCTCCACGCTACCTGAACACGGTCTGAAGTGGCATCATGCGTTAAACTGCTCAATGCTCTTACCTGCGGGTTTGTAGCAGAAACTCCTGCCGATGCATAATCTGTTGCCATATCGGTAAGGAAATATAAATTTCGGCCAAATAAACTCTGCTCTCCCGGATCAAGGCTTAACGAAGCATAAACAGCCGTTACACTTGCCACAGCATCGTCCTGAGTTTTAAAGTAATTGTCTTCGGTTACAAAAGAGGTTGGTGTTACCTCCAAATCTGCGCACGATACAAGCAGCGTGGCGCTTAATATTGTTGTTATAAATATATTTTTCATCGTTTATATTTTTGCTTAAAAAGTTACATTCAGTCCTGAAATGAAGGTTCTTGAATTTGGATAAGAACCAAAATCGATTCCCGGATATAAATTATTTTGTTCGTATGAACTTACTTCAGGATCATAGCCTGTGTATTTTGTCCATGTAATCAGGTTTTCTGCAGATACATAAAACTTGACACTTTTTGCCCCTAATTTTGAAGAAACGCTTTTAGGTAAAGTATATCCCAAAGTGATCAGTTTCAATCTCAAAAATGAAGCATCTTCGACATAACGTTCTGAAACTATTCCAACCGGAGAACTTGACGCTCTCGGAATTTCATTACTAGGATTTGTTGGTGTCCAGCGATCTACAAGAGTTGCAGCAGCATTTGTTCCCAGAGTTGAAATTTCTAATTGCTGATTTAGGGCATTGAATATTTTAGCACCATAAGATCCCTGGAAAGAGAAATTCAAATCAAAATCATTGTATGAAATTGTGTTAGTGAAACTTCCAACAAATTTTGGCTGAGAACTCCCAAGATTGCCTTTGTCAAGCGCCGTAATTACACCATCACCGTTGGTATCAACATATTTTCTGTCTCCCACTTTTGTGTTGGCCAAACTGTTTATTTTAGGCTGTGTATTTACTTCTTCCTGAGTCTGGAAAATTCCGTTTGTTCTGTATCCCCAAAAAGTTCCTAAAGGCAATCCAACTTTTACGGTTACAGGCTGTTGCTGTAATAAAGATCCGTTTGGTACTACCGGAAAAAACTGATCAACACCATTTCCTATAGAAACTACTTTGTTTTTGTTTGCAGAAAAAACAATGTTGGAATTCCATGAAAAGTTTTTTGTTCTCACGTTTTCTGTTGTCAAACCAATTTCAATCCCTTTATTTTCAACGCCGCCAATATTTTGAAGTACAGTCGCATATCCTGAAGTCAACGGAACCGGAACGTTTATTAATAAATCGTTTGTTTTTTTGTAATACACATCAAAAACAAAATTTACTTTTCTGTCTAATAATGATAAGTCTAAACCAACATTATATTGATTGGTTTTTTCCCATTTCAAATCCGGATTTGCCAATCGGGTAGGAGCCAGTCCTGTATATAATGTGCCTCCAAAAGAGTAATTAACAGAACCCATTTGTGCTAAAGAGAGATAATTTCCAATTTCCTGATTTCCTGTTGTTCCCGCTGTAATTCTAAGTTTGGCTTCGGTTACGCCTTTAATATTATTAGCAAATTCTTCATCGGTAATATTCCATGAAAATCCTGCTGAAGGAAAATAACCCCAAAGTGATTCTGCACCAAATCTCGAAGACCCATCCGCACGCGCAGATAATGTGAAGTTGTATTTTCCTTTGTATGAATAATTTACCCTAGTTAACCATGATTTTAATACACTTTCAAAAGCATCACTATAAGGTTTTACAGGAACACCATCTTGTATAGAGTTATAACTATTTGCATCATTTACAAAAGTGTTTGCACCTGCATTTACCGTTTCTCCCTGCGTATATTGCAATGTATATCCTCCTAAAGCCGAAAACTTATGGTTTTCACCGAAAGTAGTATTGTAATTCAAAGTGTTCTCATTCAAAACAGAACTTACTAATCTGTCTCCAACAGAAGCCAAGCCTTTTGTTCCTGCACCATTTGAAGTATTTGAAGGCGCATAATAATTTTGTTTCGTATTGATTACATCGCCACTTACTGCCACTTTAGCCGTTAGTTTTTTGGTTATTTTATATTCACCAAATAAACTCGTTAGGATTCTGTTGATTTTAGTTTCATTGATAGTATTTTCCAAATCATTAATAGGGTTTGGAACATAACCATTTACAGAAGTTGCGTAAGGATTATTGGTAACATTATAACTTCCGTCTTCGTTTTTAATGGGTACAACCGGAGCCGTAAGTGCAACACTCACTAATGGGTTTGGATTTCTTCCGCCAGCACTATTTGTTCCTACACCATTCGCTATAGAATTAGTGTAATTAGCATTTACACCAAATTTGAAATTTTGCGAATAATTTTTTTCGTAATTAACACGAAGCGAAATTCGTTTAAAATCAGAACCAATTACAGTTCCTTCCTGATCAAAATAACCTGCAGAAATTGCATATCTTGATCTTTCATCTCCGCCGGAAAATGATAATTGGTGATTTTGAACCGGAGCCGCTCTAACAAAAGCAGCCGATTGCCAGTCCGATCCGCCAGAAGTTTTGAAAGCTTCAATTTGTTCTGCCGAAAAAGAAGGAGCCTGACCAATACTTGCCTGAACATCATTACGCAAACTTGCCCATTGTGAAGCATTCATTAAGTTCAGCTTTTTTGAAACCGACTGAACTCCAAAATAACCCTGATACGAAATATTATCCTGACCTTTTGTTCCTTTTTTTGTCGTAATAATCACCACACCATTGGCACCTCGTGATCCGTAAATGGCTGTTGCCGATGCATCTTTTAATACTTCAATAGATTCAATATCAGCAGGATTAATAGTGGATAAAACATTCACCGAAGCTCCGGCAAACGAAACTCCTGCAGAACTGTTATTGTTGTCATTATAGATTAAAATTCCGTCTACAACATAAAGTGGTTCATTACCTGCAGTAATAGAGTTTCCTCCACGAATACGAACGCTTGAAGATGCTCCGGGGCGACCTGAACTTTGTGTAACTACAACTCCTGAAATAGCGCCTCGCAATAAATTATCTGCTGATGAAGTGACCTGAGATAAATTTGCTTTTGGCACCGAAGCTACAGAACCCGTAATATCTTTTCTCTTTTGAGAACCGTAACCTACAACAACTAATTCATCAAGTTCCTGGCGTTCTTCTTTTAAATTAATAGTAATTGGATTTTTTTCTACAATGACTTCGGCTTTTTTATATCCAATGTAACTTACAATTAAGGTGTATGGAAATTTCTGACCTGTTTGAAAATAAAATTTTCCCTCTGCATCTGTCTGTACTCCGTGAGTAGTACCTTTAATAACTACAGATGCTCCAATAATAGGCTGATTTGTAGCATCATCGACAACTGTTCCGTCGAGTTTTGATTGTATAAGCGGGGTTGTATTTTGGGCGTTTATTCCTGCCGAAAGCAACAGGAGAAATAGTAATGAGTATATGTTTAAATATTTTTTCATTTCTTTGTATTGGTTTTTAGTAATTAACAAGGAGCCTTGAAAGTTGATTTTTCAACTCTCTACAGGTTACTTTTATTTAGCGATAAATTTTCTTTAAGCCTCGCCATTTCTGTTGCCGCAGAAATGGCTTTTTTTATTTATTTACAGCAGTTGTGCATTGTTTTCATTGTTAGTTTATTTAGTTATTAATTATTTTTTTTTGGATTTACAGGTATAGTTTCAAGAATCATATTGACACAAATAAATGTATCAAATAGATTTTTGGAAAATTTGAAGCTATGCTTTGGTGAATTTTAAAAAGGTTCGTTTCTATATTTGATTTAAAGGAAATCAACATAAACGATTTAAGGTCGAGAGATTAACAACAGCAGAAACACATATAACAGAAATTGTTATTTGTGTGGTTTTTAGGAAAGATGTAATACGATATGCTTTCTGTTGTTTTCAAAATTTAGTTCTTTATGGTTTGAAATATTATTTTAAACTCTACTAATCCTATAGACAAAGTTAATTTTAATATAATAAAAACCAAAAAAAAATATGTTTTTTTTTAAACGGAATGATTTATAATTAGGAATATGGAGTTTTTTTATTTTTTAAATATTTGATTTTCAGTTTATTAATGTTGTATTTTTGAATTTTTACAAATGTTAAAAAAATATTTTGGCATCAAAAAAATGTAGTATTTTATACTTAATTTATTCATTTTTAATTACTTCCGATATTCTCTAAACTGTTCAAAACCGTCTTTCAACACTTAGTTTCAACTGAAAGTCAAATGTTTTTTTGATTTTAAAGACCAAATAATACTCTACTAAACGTTATCAAAAGAGAAGGAGTTTATAGGTTAGTATAAAATGTAATTGATAGTATATGAATGGTTTAAGTCTTTAAAAATAAAAATTAAATTATTTTAGATAGAATTTTATTACTAAATTTATATAAAAATACGAGCACCGCTTATTTTTATTTACTACACCGGATTTATCTGCCTAATACACATTAAGTGTTTTTTCTCCACACTCACTATTAAAAATTGACCCAACAAAGGCGAGATCTTGCTATATGACAAATGTCATTTTGCGTCAGAATTTATTTATTCAATTTTGTATTTCAATATTAGAAAAAAGCAATTTTCTTCAATAATGATTTATTCTAAATACATATTATAAATAGTCTTTTTATGAGTAATTTATCTCAATCTCACAAAATTTTGTTTCTAAATACACTCGCTTTTACAATATGTTTTGCATGTTGGACACTAAATGGCGTTTTGGTTACTTATCTTGTAGACAAAGGAATATTCAACTGGACAGTGGTAGAAACAGGATGGCTTTTAGGAATTCCGATTTTATCAGGTTCAATATTCCGGCTTCCTATTGGTATTTTGACAGATAAATACGGCGGTAAAATCGTGTTTTCGATTTTATTACTGCTTTGTTCCGTTCCGCTATTTCTGCTTCCCTTTGCCGGATCATTCTGGAGTTTTGCCGTATTAAGTTTTTTCTTCGGATTAGTGGGAACAAGTTTTGCTGTGGGAATTGGCTATACCTCAATTTGGTATCCAAAGGAATGGCAGGGAAGAGCCTTGGGTATTTTCGGGATGGGAAATGCCGGTGCGGCCATTACTACTTTTGTTGCTCCAACTTTATTAAATCATTTATCAGAAAAAGATCCTGTAAACGGATGGAAAATGTTACCTGTTATTTATGGAGCAACATTGGTTATTATAGGAATATTGTTTGTTGTTTTTGCTAAAAATAAAACCAATCAGGGTGTTTCAAAAACAATGAATGAGTTGATGTCTCCTCTTAAAAACATTCGCGTTTGGCGTTTCGGAGCCTATTATTTTTTAGTCTTTGGATTTTTTGTGGCTTATTCACAATGGCTGCTTCCCAATTTTATGAATGTGTATCATACAACATTGGTAATGGGCGGAATGTTTGCTACGATGTTTAGTTTGCCTTCCGGAATTATAAGAGCCTTTGGCGGGTATTTATCAGACAAATTTGGTGCCCGAAAAGTAATGTATTGGGTTCTAGGTTCATCAATAGTAATTAGTTTTTTACTGATGTTTCCAAAAATGGAAATTTTCACGGCAGGTCCCGGAGTTTTGTCTTCTGCAAATGGTGTTGTCACAACCATTTCTGCAAATGAAATTACCGTAAACGGAAAAACACATAAAATTAACGAAAAGCAAATTTCAAATAATGATGATACGGCAATTTTTCCGGTAAAAAATTCATGGCAGGAAATTGTTGTAAAACAGAATCAGGAAGTTAAAAAGAAAGAATTATTAGCTCAGGGTGTTACACAAATTAAGTTTAGCGCCAATCTTTGGGTTTATGTGGTTTTGGTCATTCTTATCGGAATTTCATGGGGAATAGGAAAAGCCGCTGTATACAAATATATTCCCGAATATTTCCCTAACGAAGTTGGTGTTGTAGGCGGAATGGTAGGATTAATAGGCGGTCTGGGTGGTTTTGTTGGGCCAATTATTTTTGGTTATCTCTTAAATTATACCGGACTCTGGACGAGTTCCTGTATTTTTATTTTCGTCGTATCCGTTCTTTGTTTATTATGGATGCACCGAACAATCATCAATGTGATGAGAACAAAATCACCAAATTTTACCAGAGATATAGAACACAATCACTAAAAATTAAATAAGAATAAATATGAAAACTTGGTTAGACAAATGGGAACCTGAAGATGATACGTTTTGGAACTCTAACGGAAGCAAAATTGCCTGGAGAACTTTAATAATAACAACGCTTACCCTTATATTATCATTTGCCTCCTGGTTTATGATGAGCGTTATTGCTGTTAAATTACCGGGATTAGGGTTTCGTTTTACAAAAGATCAGCTTTTTTGGTTAACAGCAATTCCTGGTTTGGCTGCAGGTTTTTTAAGAATCATTCACACTTTTATTTTACCAATATTCGGAACACGACATGTGGTTTCTTTTGCAACCGCCATTAAATTAATTCCGGTAATCGGAATTGGTTTTGCAGTAATGGATGTAAATACGCCTTTCTGGGTTTTTGCACTTTTGGCATTTACAACAGGTTTTGGCGGAGGTGATTTCTCTTCTTACATGCCAAGTACAAGTTTATTTTTTCCTAAAAGACTTAAAGGAACAGCACTTGGAATACAAGCCGGAATAGGAAATTTTGGAGTATCAGTAGCGCAATTTGTTACTCCCCTTATTATAAGTGTCAGTATTTTTGGTGCCGCATCCCAATTTACAAGTATTGATCATAAAGAAGCAATAGTTGTTTTTCAAAATGCCAGTACTCAAAAACAACATGAGGTTTTTGCAGCCCTGGATCCAGATGTACAGGCCAGAATATTGACAAACGTTAAGAAAACAATTATCGACTCTGTAAGTACTGCTATCAAATCAGAGGATAAAGTGGATCTTTTTACTTCATTACCTTTAAAAGCAAAAGCAAAAGCGATAGCCAATGCAAACCCAAAGATGGCTGAAAAAATATTAAATGATATCAGCGCTAATAATACTGCAGTTAATAATAAAGAAATCTATTTGCAATCGGCAGCCTTTTGGTACATTCCATTTTTAGTATTACTATCAATTATAAGTTGGTTTTACCTTAGAAGTATTCCAATGAAAGCATCTGTAAAGCAACAGATGGATATTTTCTCCAATAAACATACCTGGTATTGTACTATAACATATGTGATGACTTTTGGAACTTTTGCAGGTTTATCGGCAGCTTTTCCTTTAATGATTAAATTTTTATATGGAGATTTTCCAAATGCTCCCGATCCTTTAGTTTATGCTTTTTACGGACCACTTATTGGTTCAGCAAGCAGAATTGCATTTGGTTTTGTAGCCGATAAAGTGGGAGGAGCAATCTTAACAACAATTACTGGTTTGGGAATTTTAGCAGGATCGATTATTCTCGTTACCGAAGGATTAGTAGCGCCAGCAAGTATGGAACAGTTTCCTCTTTTTGTTGCCGTAATTCTGGGAATGTTCTTCTTTACAGGAATTGGAAACGCGGGAACATTTAGACAATACCCAATTATTTTTGCAGAAAACCAACGTCAGGCAGCCGGAGTAATTGGCTGGACAGCAGCAATCGCAGCATTTGGGCCGTTTATCTTTTCTAAATTAATAGGTAATAATTTATCGGCTAATGGTACAGTAAATCAATTTTTTATCGGAGTTGCGGTTTTCACGGTTTTAGCTACAGGAATCAATTGGTGGTTTTACAATCGTAAAAATTGCGAGAAACCAAGTTAAATAAGTAATCATTAAATTGAATTAAGGATGAAAAATAAAACATTTAATACCAAAGCGTTACTTATAGCAACTCTGGTTTCTGTATTGACTATTGTATTGGTTTTTTACGGATCCAGAGAATTACAAAATTTTGACGCTGCATTAATTACGTATTTATTCGGAACAGTATTCGCTTTCTTCGGAATCGTATATCGTTATACAGTATGGTTGCAGCGTCCGCCTACATGGATGTATTTCAAACGAAGTTTCCAGTTTTTATTTACCGGAAAAATCTTTGAACATTTGTGGTTTTTAGGAAAAGAATCTGTTGAGAACATTGTGGTTCAAAAATTTATTTATCCAAGAAGTAAATACCGATGGTTTGCTCATTTTTGTATCGCTTTGGGCTGTATGTCGGCTTTTGCAATCACGATACCGCTAACATTTGGATGGATTCATTTTACATTGGCGCCTAATTCTATTTCTATTTACGAAGCCCATTTTTTTGGTTTCAAAATAATGGATTTTACAATAGGGTCTTTTCTTGCATTTCTAATTTTTCACGCTCTTAACTGGTCTTCCTGGCTGGTTATAATTGGATCTGTTTATTACTTAAGAAGACGATTGACAAATCCGGGATTAATTGCAACTCAATCTTTTGAAGGCGATTTATTACCGTTAATTTTATTAATTGCGATTTCCGTCACCGGATTATGCCTTACTTATTCGTATCAGTTCATGAAAGGATTTGCATATGATTTTCTGGCCGTAATTCATGCCGTAACCGTAATTATGTTTTTGATATGGATACCCTTTGGAAAATTCTTTCACATCATTCAGCGTCCGGGACAAATTGGGGCGCATATTTATAAAAAAGAAGGAATAAAAAAAGGAATGGCAGTTTGTCCCCATACCGGAGAAGAATTCGCAACACAACTTCATATTGACGATTTAAAAATTGTAACCAAACAATTAGGTTTTGATTTCACACATGAAGACGGAACATCGCATCTCGATTTAAGTCCCGAAGGAAAAAGATCAAGATTGGCGCAAGCACACTTAAAAGCAAGATTAGAAAGTGGCGGAAGCTTATTTGGATAGTAAAAAGAGTTTCAAGTTTTTTTGTTTCAAGTTTCAGGTTGCCATTGTATGTAAACTTTAGTTTATAGACAAGCTATAGTAACCTGAAACTTGAAACAAAAAAAACTTGAAACAAAACAAAATAGAAAGACATGGCAAAATTACCTGTATCAACTGAAAAGATTATTGAAGATTTTGGTCCGCATTTAAATTATGCACCAAAAGATGGTTACGAAGGTAGAGATGAACCAGATAAATTGGTAAAAACACATTGTTGCTTTTGCGGAATGCAATGCGGAATTCAATTATCAGTAAAAGATAATAAAGTAGTAGGTTTTGAACCCTGGATGGAGTTTCCTTTTAATGAAGGTCGTTTATGCCCAAAAGGAGTTCAGCGTTATTTGCAGAATAATCATCCTGACCGCCTTTTGCATCCACTAAAAAGAGTAGAAGGAAAAGGTTTTGAGAAAGCAACCTGGGATGAAGCCATGGATAAAACGGTTTCTGAAATAAAAAGAATTCAGGAGAAATACGGTAAACATGCTTTTTCGATGTTATCAGGTGTATCACTTACCAATGAAAAAAGTTATTTGGTTGGAAAATTTGCCCGTGTAGCGTTAAAAACAAAAAATCTTGATTATAATGGAAGACTCTGCATGGTAAGTGCCGGAGCAGGAAATAAAAAAGCATTTGGTTTAGACCGGGCTTCCAATAATTATTCGGATTTAGAATATGCAGAAGTGATTATTGTTACCGGAGCAAACATCAGCGAAACTTTTCCAACATTAACCCATTGGATCTGGAAAGCCAGAGATCGTGGTGCGAAATTAATTGTTATCGATCCAAGAATGATTCCGCTGGCAAGAACGGCAGATATTCATTTAGATATAAAGCCAGGAACAGATTCAGCCTTATATGGTGCAATGCTAAAATATCTGGTAGATCACGATATGCTCGATCATGATTTTATTGATAATCATACATCAGGTTTTCAGGAAACAATTGATGCTGTAAAAGATTACACCTTAGAATGGGCGGAAGAAATCACCGGCATTGATAAATACAAAATACAAGAAGCTGCAGAATTATGGGGCAAAGCCAAAACAAGCTTCTTACTTCATGCACGCGGTATCGAACAGCATTCTAAAGGAGTTGATAATGTGGTGGGTTGTATCAATCTTGTTTTGGCAACAGGACGACTTGGCAGACCCTATTGTGGCTACGGCACTATAACCGGACAAGGAAATGGACAAGGCGGTCGTGAACATGGCCATAAATGTGATCAATTGCCGGGTAACCGCGATATCGAAAATCCGGAACATAGAAAATACATTTCTCAAGTTTGGGGAATTGATGAAAAAGACATGCCCGGAAAAGGACTTTCGGCTTATGAAATTATTGATGCAATTCATAGAGGAGAAATCAAAGGTTTGCTTTCGATTTGTTTTAATCCAATAGTATCGCTTCCCAATAATAGTTATGTAAGAGAAGCACTTGAAAAACTGGAGTTTTATGTATGTATCGATTTCTTTTTGAATGAAACTGCCCGTCACGCCGATATTGTACTTGCAGGATCTTTGCAAGAAGAAGAAGAAGGAACAACAACATCAGCAGAAGGCCGCGTTATCAGGATCAGACAAGCCGTTACTCCTCCGGGAGAAGCGAGAACAGATACCTCTATATTTTTAGAACTGGCCAAAAGACTGGGAGAAGAAGATAAGTTTACTTATGAAAATAGCGAAGCAATTTTTAATGAATTGCGAGTAGCATCAAAAGGAGGAACTGCAGATTATTTTGGAATATCTTATAAAAAGATAGAAGATAATATGGGCGTTTTCTGGCCTTGCCCAACAGATGATCATCCCGGAACACCAAGATTATGGGAAGATAAAGTATTTGCTACAGCAGATAAAAGAGCGCATTTTAATCCCGCTCCATATAAACTGCCAAGTGAAGTTACAGATGAAGAATATCCGATAACCTTAACGACAGGACGCGTAGTTTCTCAGTATTTAAGCGGTACCCAAACCCGAAGAATCGGAAAATTAGTAGACCAAATTCCGGAACCATTGTTAGAAATTCACCCGGAACTGGCCCTGAAATACGGAATAAAACAACGCGAATTAGTTCGGGTTGTGACGCGAAGAGGAGAAGGAGTTTTTCCGGCAAATATTGTAGAAACCATCAGAAAAGATACTGTTTTTATACCCTACCATTGGCCTGGAGCCAAATCAGCAAATCAATTGACAATCGGAACATTAGATCCGGTTTCTAAAATGCCCGAGTTTAAAGTGTGTGCCTGTTCATTGAATCCATTAGGAAAAATGGCACCTCCATCCAAAGACTCAGAAGCTTATGCAAGTGTTTAATCTTAAAAAACGAAACTATGAATTTAACTAATTTTAATACAAATGAAGAGTTTTTTGTAGATCTGCAGCGCTGCATAGGATGCAAAGCCTGTGAAATGGCTTGTGCAGAATGTGAAACAAACGGGCAGGAATCGTTGATAAGCGTTAATTATGTCGAACGTTCCTCAACAATTCAAACAACGGTACAGGTTTGTATGCATTGCGAAGATCCTGTTTGTGCCAATGTTTGTCCCGCCGATGCAATTTCGCAAGATGAATTTGGTGTTGTGCACACAGCAAATACCGAAAGATGTATTGGCTGTTCGAATTGTGTTATGGCATGTCCGTTTGGGGTTCCTAAAAAAATGGAAGAGTACGATTTAATGATGAAATGCACCATGTGTTACGACAGAACAAGCGTTGGTAAAAAGCCAATGTGCGCGACAGTTTGTCCTAGTGGAGCATTATTTTACGGTACAAGAGAACAAATTGAAGAAATGAGACCCAATAGTTCGCCAATTAATACTTTCATTTTTGGACAGGAAACCGTAAAAACCAAAGTAAATATTATGATGCCAAAAGGCAGTAATGAATTAAGAATATATTAAAATCTAAATCCATGTCAAAAGAAGATAATTTAAATCAAAACTGGAAAAAAGATTTCCCAATAAAAAAGCAGGAATCAACACAGGTAAGCCGACGAGATTTTGCTAAATACCTTACGTTTGTTTCAGGTGGATTAATGATAGGAAGCGGATTTGTTGCCGCCAAAGCTTATTTATTGCCAAAAGAAAAGGTACAGGGCGAGCATTTTATTTGTGATAAAAACGAAATTCCGGTAGGAGGAACAAGAGGTTTTGTAATCGAAGGAAGTACAATTCCATATATTTTGATCCATCTTGAAAGTGGCGATTTCAGAGCTTACGAACAAAAATGTACTCACTTATCCTGTTCCGTTTTTTATAAACCCGGAACCGGAATTATACATTGTCCGTGCCACGAAGGATCATTTGATGCTATGACCGGCGATGTAATTGCAGGACCACCACCAAGAGCTTTGCCACAACTGGAAGTGTTTTTTAAAGAAAATGCGGTTTATGTAAAAGCAATGATTCAGAAAAAAGAAAGTTAATATCAACTAAAAACAATTATCATGAGTACTTTTAGAAGAAGTCAGAATCGTGTAAATCCCAATAAGCTGAATAACATACTTTCGACACTTATTTTTATTTTAATTTTAAATGTCAGCATTCAGATTTGGTTGTTATATGCATCGTTAAACAACGCATTAGAAGATAATAAAGAGATTCTGCTGCCCGCTTTTATAGCATCTGCGATTTTATTTTTTATTGGATTTTCCTGGATGTATTATCTTCCCAAAGGAAATTTCCAAAAGAAGTAATTTGATGTTTCACGATTTAAATAACATGTGAAAGCTATTTGATTAGTTTTTCTAAAAGAATTAGAAGAATTAAGCTTAAATTTATAATCTTTTTAAATTTTAGATTATTAATTAATAAAACTAAGTAAAAATACTTATATTTGCAATAAGTATTTTGCTTGTGTATAAAATAGCAGCCATGATTCAAGTCGAACAAGCCTTATCAATTATTGCAGAGAACAGCAGTACAATGCCAGTTCAAAAAATTTCAGTGCAAAAGGCATTAGGATATATTTTGGCCGAAACCATTTATTCGCCAATCAATATGCCGCCTTTTCGACAATCTGCAATGGATGGTTACGCTTTTATTCACAGCGAAAAACATCAATATGATGTAATTGGTATTTCGCAGGCAGGAGATCATGCTGATATAAAATTAAAAGAAAACGAAGCCGTACGTATTTTTACCGGCGCTTTTGTTCCTAAAAATGCTGACACCGTTGTAATGCAGGAACATGTTTTGGCAAACGAAAATTCAATTTTGATTACCAATATGCCCAAACAATTTACAAATGTTAGGGCAAAAGGAGAACAAATAGTAAAAGAAGATGTTGTTTTTGAAGCCAATACTTTGATTACACCCGCTGCAATTGGATTTTTAGCCTGTTTGGGAATTACAGAAATTGAAGTTTATAAAAAACCTAAAGTTGCAATTTTAGTAACAGGTAACGAATTGGTAAAAGCAGGTAAGGAATTGCCAAAAGGAAAAATTTACGAAAGTAATTCGGTAATGCTGCAGGCAGCTCTTCAGACTATCGGAATTAAAAAAACGAAAAGTTTTAAAGTAAAAGACAGTCTTAAAGCAACGAAGAAAGCCTTAAAAAATATTCTTCCAAAATTTGATATTGTTTTAATTTCCGGTGGAATTTCTGTTGGCGATTATGATTTTGTAAAAGAAGCATTACTAGAAAACGGAGTACAAGAGTTATTTTATAAAATTAATCAAAAACCGGGAAAGCCAATGTTTTTTGGTTCAAAAAATGAAACATTAGTATTTGCTTTGCCAGGGAATCCGGCTTCATCGCTAACTAATTTTTATATTTACGTATATCCGGCAATTAAAAACAGAATGGGATTTTCGGACATTCATTTGCCAAAACTGGTTCGAAAATTGAATACAGGATTTATAAATACAACCGGAAAAACATTATTTCTAAAAGCGCTTTACGATGAAACCAATGTAACAATTCTGGAAGGACAAAGTTCAGCAATGCTAAATACCTTTGCTATAGCTAATAGTCTGCTAATTGTTCCACATGATAAAGAATCCCTTAAAAAAGGTGAACAGGTAACTTTGTTGCCAATAAATTAGAATTAGATAATTTGAAAATAAGATAATTAGATAGGAATTGTAAAATGCGGTATGTAAAATAAAACATAGCAAACCTGAAACGTGAAACAAAACAAACCTGAAACAAATTTAAATAATGAATCTTCTTAGTTCCGAAAATATTCTTCTGTTTAGCTTCGCTTTAATCGTGATTGCGTTTTTATACTCTAGTGTTGGGCATGGCGGTGCATCAGGATATTTGGCTTTGATGACGATTTTTGCTTTTCCGGTGGCAATTATGAAACCTTCGGCATTGCTGTTGAACTTGTTTGTTTCGAGTATTTCATTTTTCTTTTATTACAGAATGAATTATTTCAAACCAAAACTTTTTTATCCTTTTGCAATAACTTCAGTTCCGGCCGCATTTATAGGTGGCTTTGTAACTTTAGATAATACAATTTATAAGATCATTTTAGGAATTGTATTGGTTTTTGCAGCACTTAGATTGTTTGGTATTTTTAATTTTAAAGAAAAAGAAGCAGTAGAAATAAAATTGCCCTTTGCACTAGCGATAGGTTTTGCAATTGGTTTATTGTCCGGAATGTTAGGAATTGGCGGAGGAATTATCCTGAGTCCGATTTTATTATTTTTGGGATGGGCTTCGGTAAAAGAATCGGCGGCTATTTCGAGTTTGTTCATTTTTGTGAATTCATTTGCGGGAATGCTAGGTTTCTTTTTAGGAGGAAAAACAGTTTCGATGGAGAGTTTTTATTTAGTGCCAATTGCAGTGATAGGAGGAGTTTTGGGCGGATTTTACGGGAGTGGTAAATTTTCAAACAAAACATTAAAAATGGTTTTGGGAGCAGTAATTTTAATGGCAAGCATAAAATTGATTTTTCCGTAAAAATTGAAAATATGTACATAACGAACCCCACGGTTGAAACCGTAGGCAATGTTGAAAAATGAATATAAACAACGTTATTGACATAGCCAACGGTTTCAACCGTTGGGGATAGATGAGAAACGATTGTTTTCGAGGTTGAAATCTCGGGCTATATTGAAAAACGAAAAAAAAAATGCTATATAAAACATAGCCGCCGGTTTCAACCGTCGGGATAAAGATTGGCAAAACCTGAAACCTGAAACAAAAAAAGCCATGGAAACATTAAAAGTTTTTATTCTTTGCGGAGGAAAAAGTTCTCGAATGCAATCAGAAAAAGGATTGGTTTTGTTTCAGAATAAACCTTTTATAGAACATATAATTCAGGCAATTTTGCCTATTACAGATAATATTACATTAATTACAAATACAAAAGAATACGATTATTTGCCGTATACAAAAATACCGGATATTGTTACAGACAAAGGTCCGTTGGGAGGAATTTACACAGCATTATCGAATTCTGACTCTGAATTTAATTTGATTTTAAGTTGTGATATTCCCTTGATTTCAACAGAATTATTGTCAGAATTAATTTCAAAACAGAATGATGAAGCCGAAATTTCGGTTTTTGCTTCAGAGAGCAGATTGCATCCGTTAATCGGAATTTATTCAAAAAAAGTATTATCTGTTATCAAAAGCGCAATTGATAACAACGATTTAAAAATGATGAATCTAATAGCGAATGTTCCGCATCAGATTATCAAAATTGACGAAAGTGAAAACTTTCATTTAACTAATATTAATTCGGCAGACGAATTAAACGATCTGAATATCAATTTAAGTTAAAAGTTATGCGAAATTCAAAAACACCAAAATTAACGATTGTAGGCGCAGGTCCCGGTGACGCTGAATTAATTACTTTAAAAGCGATTAAAGCCTTAGAAAATGCCGATGTGGTTTTGTATGACGCATTGGTAAATGAAGAATTATTGCAGTATGCGACAAAAGCAGAAATTGTTTTTGTAGGCAAACGTTTAGGTTGTCACGCTTATACGCAGGACCAGATTAACGAATTAATCGTTTCGATGGCCAATCGCTACGGTCATGTGGTGCGCTTAAAAGGCGGAGATCCGTTTATTTTTGGAAGAGGAAGTGAAGAAATCGAGTATGTCGAAAAATTAGGTTTAGAGACAGCAATTGTTCCAGGGATTTCATCTGCTTTGGGAGTTCCGGCTTCGGTTGGAATCAGTTTGACACAACGCCAGATTGCCGAAAGTTTTTGGGTAATTACCGGAACAACTTCAAATCATAAATTGTCTAAAGACATTCATTTGGCTTCAAAATCGGCTGCGACCGTGGTTATTTTGATGGGAATGCATAAATTAGAAGAAATTATTTCTATTTATAAAGAAAACAGAACGGATGATTTGCCAATTGCAATTATCCAAAACGGAACAAAAAATAGTGAACAAAAAGTAGTTGGAACTATCAGTTCTATTGCTAAATTGGTATCAGAAAATAAAATTTCTTCGCCGGCAATTATTGTCATTGGCGAAGTAGTGAAAAATACCTCAAAATTAACCTCTTATTTTCAGGAGCATTTTGATGACGAATTTATTTTTCAGAATTTAAATTTATAAGAATGATTGAGATTAAATATTTTGGAGCTGTCGCTGAAAAAACAAAATGTACTTTCGAAAAAATATCTTCTTCTGAAATTTCACTGCAGGAATTATTGCAGGATTTAGAAGATAAATATCAATTTGAAGCATTGTCTTTTAGCGTAGCAATAAACCAGAAAATAGTACAGAAAGCAAGTAATTACAAATTGCAAACAAGTGATGTAGTTGCTTTATTGCCTCCGTTTGCGGGAGGATAAATTGAATTTATGAATGCATTTGAACGCTATAACAGACAAATAATTCTTCCGGAAATTGGAGAAGAAGGACAGCAAAAATTATCAAAATCTAAAGTTTTGGTAATTGGCGCGGGTGGCTTAGGCGCTGCCGTATTGCCTTATTTGGCGGCTGCAGGCGTTGGCGAAATCGGAATTATAGATGATGATGTTATCGAAATTTCGAATTTGCATCGTCAGGTAATTTACAAAAGTTCGGCTGTTGGAAAATACAAGGTAGATGAATCTAAATTGATGATTTCTGAATTGAATCCGTTAATAAAAGTAAATGCGATTTCAGAAAAATTGTCTGGTAAAAATGCGATTTCGTTATTTGAAAAATATAATATTATTGTTGATGCAACCGATAATATCGAGATCAAATATTTAATAAATGATGCGTGTTGTATTACTAATAAACCAATGGTTTACGGTTCTATTTTCAGGTTTCAGGGACAGGTTTCCGTCTTCAATTATCAAAACGGACCGACTTACAGATGTTTGTTTCCTGATGAAAATACGCAATCTTTAAATTGTGAAGATGCCGGAGTTATCGGAATTTCGGTTGGAATTATTGGAATGCTTCAGGCAAACGAAGTGATCAAAATGATTCTGGAAATAGGAGAAGTGTTGAGTGGTAAAATACTGGTTTATAATATTTTGAATAACGAACAGCAAAAGTATGACTTTGAAAAGAATACTGCTGTTGTATTGAATAAAAAAGCTTTTGAAGAAAAGTATAAAGTAGATGAAAATCAGGTTGAAGAAATTGCTGCGTCGGCAATTTTAAATGAAATTGATAATCACGAAGTTCTTTTTCTGGATGTTAGAAATGAAGATGAGGTTCCAAAAATTAATTTTAAAAATGGTATTCAGATTCCGTTGCTGCATTTAGAAATCGAATTAAAAAAACTGAATCCGAATCAAAAAATATATGTTTTTTGTCAATCCGGAATTCGGAGTAAAATAGCAGTTGAATTGCTTCAGAAAAAAGAATTCAAAAATGTAAAAAGTATTGCCGGAGGCGTTTTAGCAATGAAACAATTATTGAAAGAAAAAGTATAGCTACAGATTTCACTGATTAAAATGATTATTAAAAATGTTTGCCACGAATTACACTAATTTTCACGAATTGTAAAATTGAATTAAAAAATTAGTGAAAATTAGTGTAATTCGTGGCAGAAAAAAATCATTTAAATCTGTGCAATCAGTGGCAAAAAAATAAAAAACAAATGAGTAAAAATGTATTTGTGGAAGGGCCAATTGCTCCTGAATTTATAGCAGAATCTATTGCGAAACACCAATCGAAACATACCATTGGTGCGCACAATATTTTTCTGGGTCAGGTTCGTGCCGATGTGATTCACGATAATACTGTTGTTGCGATCGATTATTCGGCTTACACCGATATGGCAAATGAGGCTTTGCATGCAATTCGTGAGAAGGCTTTCGCTAAATTCGATTTAACCTGTATGCATATTTATCACAGTTTGGGTGTTGTAAAAGCAGGTGAAATTTGTTTATTCGTGTTTGTTTCGGCAACGCGACGTAAACAGGTTTATGAAGCGACAGAAGCTATTGTAAACTGGATAAAAACCGATGTGCCCATTTTTGGTAAAGAAATGTTTGAAAACGATACATTCACCTGGAAACAAAATACCTAACAAAATATAATGGTAGATATTACGCATAAAATAAGCACGTTAAGAGCTGCAACAGCCACAGCAATTGTCAAAGTTAGCAAACAGGAAACAATTGATGCTGTGGTGAATAATTTGGTTCCGAAAGGAAATGTGCTGGAAATGGCAAAAACAGCAGGATTATTTGCTGTAAAAAATACACATTTGTCGATTCCGGATTGTCACCCGATTCCGATTGAATTTACTTCGGTTGAATATAAAATTGAAGGTTTAACAATTCAGATTATCTTCAATGTAAAAACCGTTTACAAAACCGGAGTTGAGGTCGAGGCCATGCACGGCGCGTCTATCGTGGCGTTGACGATGTACGATATGCTAAAACCAATCGATAAAGAAATTGAAATTTCGACCATCAAATTAGTGAATAAAGAAGGCGGAAAATCTTCCTTTAAAAATAAATTTCCAAACACAATAAAAGCTGCGGTTTTTGTTTGTTCCGATTCGATTTTTGCGGGCGAAAAGGAAGATCGTTCCGGAAAAATTATTGTTGAAAAATTAACTTCTTACGGAGTTGAAACCACACATTACGAAATTATTCCTGATGAAATTGATATTATTCAGGAAAAAACGAAGGCTTTTGCCAAAGAAAATCAGTTGGTGATTTTTACCGGAGGAACCGGATTATCACCAAGAGACGTAACGCCCGAAGCATTGTCACCATTACTGGAAAGCAGAATTCCGGGAATAGAAGAAGCAATTCGCGATTACGGACAACAAAGAATGCCATACGCAATGTTATCAAGAACCGTTGCAGGAACATTAGGAAAAAGTTTGGTTTTGGCTTTGCCGGGATCAACAAACGGAGCCAGAGAATCTATGGACGCTGTTTTTCCGCATGTAATGCACGTTTTTCATATTTTAAAAGGAAAAAATCATGACACCCTCTAAAACCATTTTAACGGATGATTTTGGGCGAAAACACAATTATTTGCGTATTTCGTTACTAGAGAAATGCAATTTGCGTTGTACGTATTGCATGCCTGCTGACGGGATCGCATTGTCTCCAAAAGCCAGTTTAATGACTGCTGATGAGATTTTTGCCTTAGCCCAAATTTTCGTAGAAAATGGTGTTGATAAAATCAGATTAACGGGAGGCGAGCCTTTATTAAGAAAAGATTTTCCGGAGATTATTTCGAAATTATCAACTTTAAAAATGTCACTTTCGATTACCACAAACGGAATCTTAATTGATCGCCATATTGAGGCTTTAAAGCAGGCTAACATCAAAAAAATCAATTTGAGTCTGGATACTTTGGTTGCATCAAAATTTCATTCTGTAACACTTAGAGATCAGTTTGAAAAAGTAATTACTAATTTGCATTTACTTTTAAATCATGATTTTACGGTAAAAGTTAATGTAGTTTTGATGAAGGGTTTTAATGATAATGAAATTATAGATTTTATTAAATTAACCCAGTTTTTGCCAATATCAGTTCGGTTTATTGAGTTTATGCCTTTTGCCGGAAACGAGTGGGACAGAAGCAAAATGGTTTCTCAAAACGAGATTTTATCTCAGGTAAATGATAATTTTTCATCTGAAGAAATTCAAAAATTGGAAGACGAAAAAAACTTCACAGCGAGAACTTACAGAATAAAAGGTTTTCAGGGTGATTTCGGAATTATAAGTTCTATTACAAACCCGTTTTGTGATGGCTGTAACAGAATCCGCCTGACGGCAAACGGGAAAATTAAAAATTGCCTTTTTTCTAATTCAGAAACTGATTTGCTGACACCTTTTAGAAACGGTGAATCCATCGAAAATTTAATTTCCGTATCGATCAAAAATAAAAAGAAAGTCAGAGCCGGAATGGTTACGATTGAGGAAATGGATGATCCTTCTTTGCATTTTGATAATCGCAGTATGATTGCGATTGGGGGGTAGTTTTGTCATTTCTCGTTCCTCGAAATGACAGACCAGACGTTTTCTGATTGCAAAAAAAAGGCTCAACTCCATTAAGTCAAACCTTTCTATTTCTTATTTTTTCTTCTTGGATTTCGATTTATTATCTTTCTTTTTTTCAAGCTTTTTTAGTTTCGCCTTAGCTTTTTCTTTCTCTTTTTTCGCTTTGTCTTTCTTTTTTGTTTCAGCTTTCAGCTTTGCTTTCTTTTCTTTTTCCAGCTTTTTTATAACGGCTTTGATCTCTTTTTCTCTTCTTTTTGCTTTTTCTTTTTTCTCCTTTTGTTTGTTTTTAGCATCTTTCAACTTATCTTTTATACTCTTAAAAACGGTTACTTCTTGATCTTCAATTGGCTGTTGTTCGTCGCCTTTTTTATCAATTGTAGAGATTTCTATAATTTCAGGAGTTATAGTTCCCGTTTTTGCAGTTGATCCTGTCGTTCTTTTTATAATTGCTTTTGGAGTATTTGCAGAAGCTGGTTTTACAGGCGTTTTTGCTGTAGCCGCAGGTGCTTTTGTTGCAGTTCTTGGCGCTCTTTTCACGGGCGTTTTTAGCAGAGGTTTATCCGTTTCCGGACTACTTTCTGTAATTGGCGCAACTGGTTCTTCTGCAGGAATATCTGTGTTTTTTACGGCTGATGTTCTTGGTGTTCTTTTTATCATAATGGTATTTTTAGTTGAGTAAATTGATTCACTAAGAGAAATGAAGTTGTTATTTCATCAATAGATAAATTCTTAGCTAGTTAAATTTAAGCAATAATTAAATACAAGAATGTTAAGGTTTTTATAAGTCGTTTATTATAATTGCTTTAGTTAAAGATGTGGTCCTTAATTTTCTACAATTTCTAAAATCCTGAAATTACTTTTTGGGGCATCACAAAGTGAGCAGCAATAGTTTTGTGGTAAATCAGTAAATAAAATGCCTTTCGGAATATTTTGGCTTTCGTCTCCGTATTCTGATTTATAAAGTGTTAGACATTCCTGGCATTGATAGATGTCCAATTGTGTTTTCTCTTTTTTCTGCGGATTTTCTGCTGTTTCAACTGTAGAATTTCCGAGTTCATCGAAATATTTTCGGCTCAATTCAATTAAAATAGTGGGCAATTCGAGTTTGTCAATATCTTGTGAATGCACGATATATTCTCTGGTATTGGGATCGAAGTTCTTCGCAAACAAAACATTATAAGTATCTCTAATTTTTATAGATTCCAGATCTTTTGGCAAGTCATTTTTTTCGACCACAACCGAAGTAAAATAGTGGCCATCGCGATTGTATTCTGATATTCCAAACGTTAATCCATATGTACTGATATCAAATTGATCTAACGTACGAACTAAAAATGTTTTAAGATTCAAAGCCCATTCCATCGCAACAGGTAAGTGCCAGTTCAATTCGAGTAAAGAATGTCGAACATTAATTCCCTTTTTACCCAGGAATTTTTCCCATTCCAGTTTTCGGTCTTTCGGAATTCCTTTTATAATAAATGATTTCCAGGGAGTTATGCAGATTTTTCCAATTTTGCAGTCAAAACACAAATTACACATTTCTTTCAGGAAATCCAGATCGTATAAATTATTTCGCCAATATAAACCCAGCCAATATTGGTCAATTCCCATTCGGTTCATACCTTCATAATACGGAAAAGGATAAAACGGAACATTTAAAGGTTTGTCAATTGTTCTGTTGTTGGTGTCTAAAATTTCACTGACCAAACTAAAAATCATATCAATTCCGTATGATTCTTCGCTTACGATTTTCTCGATTTCATAATAGAATTTTGCAATGTCCCAACTGTAAATCAATACGGGATAAACTTCCATACGTTCCCATTTTGGCAAACGAATATATAAAAACCAATAATCTTCATGCTCCGAAGCAATAAAATTAAGATGGCCTGTAAACAATGGAACCAACTGTTGTTTAGGATCTGTGATATTTACTTTTAATTTGGGCTGTTCCTTAAATTGCTCTAAAATATATAAAAACCTATTGCCCGTAAGCCAGTTTGTATTCCTGAAAATATCAGTAGAAACATAGGATGAAACAATATTGTTACCGCTTTTTTGATCGGGAAAAACAAAATGATGTTTACCCAATTTTTCTTTATCTGAAGATTTTAACCCTTTCGGGAAAATAATATCTTGTCTGGAACCGAAGGAAATCGAATCTAAACCCTGATCCATAGCGATATTAACCACTTCCCGCAATTCTCCCGGCGAAATAACGCCTCCTTTTACTATAAGTCTTGTTAGTTCCATATTCTTTTCTTGTTTCAGGTTTCTTTTGTTTCAGGTTTGTTTTGTTTGTTTCAGGTGGTCGGATTGTTGATTTAACCACAGAGGTCACAAAGATTTTTCGCAAAGTTTCGCAAAGATTTTAGTTTATGTTACTAAGTAGTCAAAGTTCTCAAAGCTTTGTGAACTCTTTTCGATAGAAAATAAACTCAAAAGCAGTATATAAGCCTTTGCGCAACTTTGCGGAAAATCTTTGTGACCTCTATGGTAAAATTTATGTTTCAAAGTAAAGTAACTTGAAACAAATCATACTTGAAACTAAACTTTACATTTTGCCAATATCTCTTTTACTTCTGTTTTGCAACTTCCGCAACCCAATCCTGCGCCGGTATTTTTGCATAAATCGGTAAAATTGTTCACACCGCTTTTAATTGTTTCTTCAATATTTCCGGCTCCAACCTGACTGCAGGAACAAACTAATTTTCCTAAAACAGGTTTTGCGTTTGAGCTTCCTCTCAAAAGAGAATTACGTTTGTCTGATAATTCGATTTTGCTTTCAATCATCGTTTTAAATTCGGCAAACTCATTTTTGTCGCCCATTAAAATCGCGCCAACAAGCAAATCATCTTTTACAATACATTTTTTGTAATAACGTTTTTTCAAATCGGCAAAAATAATTTCTTCGTATGAATCATCATTTTCGGGAATTTCAATATCGCCAATGCTGCACAGGTTTATATCTTCTAATTTTAAAATATTCATAAGAATCGAACCTTTGTAATAACTGCTAATATCGCCAGCCAAAAAGTTGGCTAAAATATCAGCCTGTTCTTCGGCGGCAGACGTGATTCCGAATAATTTATTATCAAATTCAGCTATTTCGCCAATAGCAAAAATATCAGGATTCGACGATTGTAGATATTGGTTTACCTTAACACCACGACCACAAGTCAAGCCTGTTTCACGGGCAATTTCGATGTTTGGAATTGTTCCGATAGTATACACAATCGCATTTGCGGTAATGATTCGCCCACTTTTTAAAGCAATTTCTATTTCATTGTCATTCTCAGTTTCAAAAACCGTACTCACTTCATTATCAAAGTAAATTTGTATATCACGAAGCTGAACTTCTTCTGCCAGTAATTTACTCGAAATTCGGTCTAATTGACGCTCCATCAATCGAGAAGCCCTTTGAATAATAGTAATTTTTACCTTTTTATGTTTTAAGGCGGCTGCCAATTCTAATCCCAGTAAACCACCGCCAATGATAACAACATGTTGTTCTTCGGTAGGCAAATTGGTATTGTTCAGGTATTTTTTTAAACGATCGGCATCTTCTTTTCGTCTCACGGTAAATCTGCCGGGTAAATGAAGTTGGGCATTTTCAGGGATAAACGGACGGCTTCCGGTCGCCATAATCAAAGAATCAAAAGTATGCAGATTGCCCAGATTGTCTAAAACCGTTTTATCATTCGCATTTATTTTATCAATTGCCACGCCGGCATTCATGGTAATTTTTAGCTTGTTTAAAGCTTCTCCATCTTTTACTTTTAAAAGCTGTTCCCAGGTAAATTCGCCCGTCATATATTCAGGAAGCAATACGCGATTGTAAAACGGGTTTACTTCATTCGAAAAAACAATAATTTCGTCGATGGAATTGAATTCACGATAGTTTTGAATGAATCGAAAAGAAGCAGCTCCTGCGCCTACGATAACAATTTTTTGAAAAGGTTTTACATATTTGGTAATCGCAACCGTAGTATATTTAAAATCAGGTTCTTTTGAAACCGGATCAACAACCGTATTGGTTAGATTATTGGTTCTGTTTAAGTCATTTTCGAGTTGTTTCCCCCAATGCATTGGCAGGAAAAGTACTTTTTCTTTTATGGCATCCGTGACCTTTGCTTTTACCCTAACTTCTCCGTTTTTACTCGAAACGGTAACAATATCACCATTTTTAATATCATTTTTATACGCATCGATCGGGTTGATTTCTAAAACAGGACTTGGTGTATGCGTCATTAATCGCGATACTTTTCCGGTTTTTGTCATTGTATGCCATTGATCGCGAACCCTGCCTGTTGTGAGAATAAATGGATATTGCGGACTTGGCTGTTCTGAAGTATTTTCAATTACTGTTGGTAAATTAAAAATTGCTTTTTGCGATGGCGTATAGAACTTTTTGTCTGTAAAAAGGCGGGGAGTTCCCGGATGCCCGTAATCCGGAACGGGCCATTGAAAAGTACCTTCGGTTTTTAAACGATGGTAATTTAAAAATGAAATATCAATATTGGTGTTTTTGGTTAATGCACAATGTTCCTTGTAAATTTCCTCGGCGCTATTAAAATTGAAACCGTTGAAATTCATTTTTTTAGCAAAGCGAATTAAAATCTCAATATCCGGAAGTGCTTCTCCGGGAGCGTTTATTCCTTTTGGTAAATAAGATATTCGACGTTCAGAATTGGTCATTGTACCTTCTTTTTCTAACCAGCCTGCAGCCGGTAATAATAAATCGGCATATTTTGAAGTATCCGCATTATGCGAAATATCCTGAACTACAACAAATTTGGCATTTTGCAACGCTTTTTCGATGCGGCGTGAATCCGGCAGACTTACTAAAGGATTGGTACAGATAATCCAAACGGCTTTCATTTTTCCAGATTCCAATGCTTCAAACATTTCTGTTGCCGTTAAGCCCGGTTTGTCTGAGATTTCGTCAACGCCCCAAAAATCAGCAACTTCTTTACGATGTTCCGGATTTGCAATATCTTTGTGTGCGGCCAAGAGTGTTGCCATTCCGCCCACTTCTCTTCCGCCCATTGCATTGGGTTGTCCGGTTAAGGAAAATGGTCCCGAACCCGGTTTACCAACTTGCCCCGTTAATAATGATAAGTTTAGTAAAGCCGTATTTTTATCAACGCCAACGGCACTTTGATTCAGTCCCATTGCCCAAAGCGAAATAAATCCCTTTGCTTTACCAATAATATCTGCGGCAAGTTTAATGTCGTTTACAGAAATTCCGCAAAGTTTTGAAGCTTTTTCTAATGAAGTTCCTAAAACTAAATCTTTATATTGTTTGAAATTTTCGGCATTGTTTTTTACAAAATCATGATCAACGTGCCCTTTTTCGATAATGCGTCTTGCGATTGCATGATACAATATAATATCAGATCCTGGAATAATCTGCAAATGCAAATCGGCGAAAGCTGCTGTATCGGTTCGCCTCGGATCAATTACTATGATTTTTATTTTAGGATTTTTCTCTTTGTGTTTTTCTATTCTTCGAAATAAAATTGGATGACACCAAGCCGGATTTGCGCCGGTAATCAGGAAAGTATCTGCCAATTCAATATCATCATAAGCAATTGGAACAGAATCTTCTCCGAAAGTTTTTTTATAACCCACAACTGCCGAACTCATGCAAAGTCTGGAATTGGTATCGATATTATTAGTTTTCAGAAATCCTTTTACGAGTTTGTTTACCAGATAATATTCTTCGGTTAAACACTGTCCGGAAATATAAAAACCGACGCTGTCCGGACCGTGTTTTTTGATGATTGAAGTAAAAACAGCAGCTGCGCGATCCAAAGCTGTATCCCAACTCACGCGTTCCAGCGGATAAGATTTACTGCCGCGCATTTCTGGATATAAAATTCTGTCTGAAGTATCGTTAACCACATAATGCAAATTCATTCCTTTCGAACATAACATTCCCTTGTTAACAGGATGATCTTTATCGCCCGTTACCATCACGCCATTTTTAGCATCGTTGGTAACGATAATGCCGCAGCCGACGCCACAATATGAACAGGTAGTTTTGATTTTGGTATTTTGCATTACAGCTTCTTTTTTAAATACAACTATAGTAATTATGCCCAGTAGTAAATGCCTCACGTATTTGACTTAGACAAAAATAAGTATTTTTACGTATAAATACTTATTTTTCGGAATTATTTTTCTATTTTTGATGAAAATAAATGAGGAACAACAAATTAGTTTTTAAATCGATTAAATTTTAGAACTTATGAAAGACGAGCAAGCCATTTGTTATTCCTGCGCCAACGAGAACTGTTTTATTAAAAAACATCTGCATTTGGAACAAATGAAACAATATGTTCAGAAGAAACATAGTTTTGTTTGTAAAAAATCGCAGCAGTTTATCATCGAAGGTGCTCCAATTCAGGGACTTTATTTTATATGTAAAGGAAAAGTAAAAACAGTTAAAACGGGAATCAACGGTCGTGAACAAATTGTTCGTCTCACCAAAAACGGAGATACGATTGGTTTTCGTGGTTTCGGAACAAGTAAGCGCTATCTAATTGGTGCTTATGCTCTTGAAGATACGGTTTTATGCAATTTTAGTAATGAAACCATGATGGAGATTCTTCAAAACGTTCCTGAATTTACATACGCCTTAATGTTGTTTTACGCCGATGAACTTAATAAAAGCGAAAACAATATCCGCAAAATTGCCCATATGAATGTACGGGAACGCGTAATCGATTTGTTACTGTACATCCACCGAAAATTTGGACAAATAAACGGTCTAATTGAAATCGAACTGTCACGAAAAGAAATAGCAGATTTTGCCGGAACTACTGAGGAACAAGTTATTCGTGTGCTATCAAGTCTAAAAAAAGAAGCTGTAATTAAAACAGTAGGAAAGAGAATAGGCATCCTCGCCATTCCGAAACTCCAATCAGAAATCATGGAACATAAGTATTTTTAGTTTTTTGTTTCAATTTCAAGTTTCAGGTTTTGATCCTTTCAGGTTGAAACCGTTGGCTATGTTTATTAATTCGTTTTTTCAAATATAGCCCGAGGTTTCAACCTCGGGAGACGTATCGTTTGGCGTTTCATGCTCTCAACGGTTAAAACCGTTGGCTATGTATATCAAATTCATTTTCAAATATAGCCCGAGGTTTCAACCTCGGGAGACGTATCGTTTAGCGTTTCATGCTCCCAACGGTTAAAACCGTTGGCTATGTTTATTAATTCGTTTTTTCAAATATAGCCCGAGGTTTCAACCTCGGGAGACGTATCGTTTAGCGTTTCATGCTTCCAACGGTTAAAACCGCTGGCTATGTTTTATTCAATTCATTTTCAAATATATCCCAAGGTTTCAACCTCGGGAGACGTATCGTTAATCGTCTCATGCTCACAACGGTTAAGACTGCTGGCTATGTTTTATTCAATTCATTTTCAAATATAGCCCGAGGTTTCAACCTCGGGAGATGTATCGTTAATCGCATCGTGCTCCCAACGGTTGAAACCGTTGGCTATGTTTATTAATTCGTTTTTTCAAATATAGCCCGAGGTTTCAACCTCGGGAGACGTATCGTTTGGCATTTCGTGTTCCCAACGGTTGAAACCGTTGGCTATGTTCTATCATTCAGGTTTACCAATCTTAACCGTAAAATCACATTCCTCTTCTTCCTGTACAATTATCTAATTGACACATTATCTAATTCTCCAATTAAGTTAAATTACGTAATATCAGAAATCTCTTGTTTTACACGATTTAAAATCTACTTCATGCGAAAACGCAGAAAACAAATTGACTTTCAAACGCTTTTTATGGGTTAAAAAAAATGTTTTGATATGGTATAAGTATTGTACTTAAGTATTTATACGTATATAAATTTGCTTCATACAAATCAAACCAAATTATTATGAGCAAATTAACCAATCCAATATTAAAAAACCACAACACTATTTTTACATCAAAACTTTCAAAATCTATTTTATTAGGTTTTGTATTAACCTTGTTAGGAAGTTATAAAGCAAAAGCACAATTTACGTTTACAGGTCAGTTAAGAGACCGTGTTGAAATGCGTGCCGGACAAGGAACGTTACAACAAGAAGGCGATAAAGCGGCTTTATTTACAAGTCAGAGAACAAGATTAAATGCCGGATATTCCGGTTATAGATTTAAAATTTTTACGGCGCTGCAAGATGTTCGCGTTTGGGGGCAGGATGCTTCCTCTATTAACAGAACAACAACAGAAGCTAATAACGGAATTTTATTGCACGAAGCCTGGGCTGAGATTTTTTTGAATGATACCGTAAGTACAATTCAAAATTTGTCTATAAAAGCAGGACGTCAGGAAATTTCTTATGATGACCAAAAGGTTTTAGGAAGTTTAGACTGGTTGCAACAAGGAAGACGTCATGATGCGATCGTTTTTAAATTTGCTAATAAAGGCTGGATTGCAGATGTTGGAGCTGCTTTTAATCAGAATAAAGAAAATAATACAGGAACAATTTATAATGGTACAAATCCGGCTTATGGTGCCGGAACTAACGGAATTGGGACTATGTATAAATCATTTCAATATGCATATGTGGGCAGAAAATTTTTCTTTGGTGATCTGTCTTTTTTATTCTTCAAAGATGATTTCAACAAATATACTTTAGTGGCTGCAGGAACTCCAGCGGTAACTACAAAAGTAAACGGAACAGGAGTTTGGAGCAGAAATACAACCGGAATTTACTTCAATACCAATGTGACACGAAAATTAAATTTGACAGGAAGTTATTATTATCAAGGTGGGAAAAACAAAGATGGAAGGTCATTAAACGCTAATCTATTTTCGATTACATCAACCTTACAAGTAGGAAGAAAATTATTCATTGGTCCCGGAGTTGATTATTTATCTGGAGATGACGGAAACAAAACAGTTACAGCCGATTCAAAAGACAATCGATTTGATCCGCTTTACGGAACGCCTCATAAATTCTGGGGAAGTATGGATTATTTTTATGCTGCGAACGGTTTTGGAAAACAAGGTTTGCTGGATTACTTCTTCAAAATAAAATATAATGCCAAAGATAATCTAAGTTTTGCATTGGATATTCACGGTTTTGAGTCGGCAAATACTTTATCTAATGGTGCAGGCGGAAAACTAAACTCTTATCTGGGAACTGAACTTGATTTACTGGTAAAATACAACCTGACTAAAATCGTCAATATTGAAGCTGGTTATTCTTTCATGAAAGCAACAAACTCTATGGCTTCTGCAGCGGTCAAAAATGTTGCGAATGCTGATTTAAGTCCTCAATTTGCTTACATAATGCTAAATATCAAACCCAATTTTTTAGCCAAAAAATAAAAACAAATAACTTTTAAATTTCTTAAAAATGAAAAGAATACAGATAATCACAACAGAAGTTTTAAAAAGAATCTTACTGGCATTAATACTCGTTTTAGCTTTTTCTTTTTCAAAAGTTTCAGCTCAAAATGATCCGGTAAAATTAGGATTTATTCCATTAACAGATTGCTCTCCAATTGTAATGGCAAAGGAATTAGGATTGTTTAAAAAATACGGAGTTGAAGTCGTGGTAACCAAAGAATCTTCATGGGCTAATGTTCGTGATAAAATTTTAACCGGTGAATTAGACGGAGCGCACTGTCTGTATTCAATGCCGTTTTCGGTTTACACAGGGGTAGGAGGGAAAGCAGGTTCTGAAATGAAAATCGCCATGATGCTGAATGTGAATGGTCAGGCGATTACACTTTCTAATGATTTTTGTGGCAAAGTAGGTTTCAAACAAATGAACAAAATTGCGCCTGTTGTGGCTGCCAAGCTTAAGGCAGAAAAAGAAGTGACTTTTGCCATGACTTTCCCGGGAGGAACACACGATTTATGGCTAAGAAACTGGATGGCCATTGCAGGTGTAAGTCAAAAAACATCTAAAATTATTACGATTCCGCCTCCGCAAATGGTAGCCAATATGAAAGTAGGGAATATGGATGGTTATTGTGTTGGAGAGCCTTGGGGCGGTGTTGCGGTAAAACAAGGAATTGGTTTTACACAAGTTGCTTCACAAGATATTTGGAAAGACCATCCAGAAAAAGCTTTGGTTGTTAATAAAGAATTCAGCGAAAAAAGAAGAACTGATCTAGTAAAGGTGATGAAAGCAGTTTTAGAAGCCTGTATTTGGTTAGATAATCCTGCCAATCGTAAAAAAGCGGCTGCAATAATTGGAAAAGCGCCCTATGTAAATGCTCCTGCAGATGTTATTGAAAACAGATTAATGGGAAATTACGATTTGGGCTGCAACCAGGGAACGGAAGTTTATGCCAAAGATTATATGTTGTTTTACAAAGGTGGTCTGGTAAATTATCCTCGTAAATCGTATGCAATTTGGGCAATGGCGCAGTTTGTCCGATTTGGATATTTGAAAGAAGCGCCAAACTATAAAGCAATAGCTGATAAATTGATTTTACAGGATTTATACGAAGAGGTCGCCAAAAGTATGAAAGTAAAAGTGCCAAATGATGACATGAAGCCTTTCTCGTTAACAATGGATAAAACGGTTTTTGATCCTTCAAATCCGGCGGGCTATTTAAAAGTGGTTAAAAAATAATTTTAATTTAAATCAGAATATCATGTCTAATAAAGATACATTAACGCTTAACGATATCGCGGATCAAACAGAAGTTTTGATGGAAAATACCGCGATTGATAACGGAAGAAATGAGAAATTAAAATTGATTTTAAATTCGGTTTTGATTAAACTAAAATCAACTGCATTTGCAGGAATCGGAGTTGCTCTATTTGTTGGTTTTTGGAGTTTGTTGAGTCTTTATACAAAAGATGCATTGCCCGGACCTTTGGCTACTTTTACGGTTTTGAAAGAAATGTTAAGCGATCCGTTTTATGATTACGGACCAAATGATAAAGGAATCGGATTGCAGTTATTCAATTCAATAAAAACCGTTTTATTGGGCTTTTTGTTAGGCTCGTTGGTGGCAATTCCAATTGGAATTTTGATGGGAGCGAGCGCGATTTGCAAGCAAATTATGTATCCAATTGTACAGCTTTTAAAACCGGTTTCGCCTTTGGCATGGTTTCCTATTGGATTGGTGGTTTTTAAAGACACCGGTTTAGCTACAATTTTCATCGTTTTCATTACGTCGTTATGGTCGACTTTAATCAATACTTCTTTCGGAATCGCTTCTATTCCACAAGATCATAAAAATGTAGCAAAGGCTTTTGGTTTTTCAAAAATGCGTTACCTGACCAAAATTCTAATTCCGTTTAGCTTACCGCACATTATCACGGGATTACGTTTGAGTATCAGCGTTGCATGGCTGGTTATTGTTGCCGGAGAAATGCTTTCAGGCGGAGCCGGAATCGGTTTTTTCGTTTGGGACAGTTGGAACGCCTTGAGTCTGGAAAAAGTAATTTCAGCCATTATCATCATCGGAATAGTTGGTTTGATATTCGATAAATTTTTTACATACATAGAAAATAAAGTGGCTTACAAAGCTTAATTAGAGGTGCAAAGGAGCAAAGGTTCAAAGGGACAAAGGTAGGCAACTTGAAACCTGAAACTTGAAACTTGAAACCTTCAGAAATCTAAAATCTAAAATCAACAATCTAAAATTATATACTCATGAGTTATTTAGAAATCAAAAATTTAGAGATATCATTTCCAACTCCAAAAGGAAAATATGTCGCCGTTCGTGATATTAATTTATCCATTCAAAAAGGAGAAATCATTTCTATAATTGGGCATTCGGGTTGTGGAAAATCAACTATTATGAATGCTATTGGCGGTATGCTGACACCAACCGGCGGTTCTGTCGAATTAGCCAGTCAAAAAATAAAAGGACCGGGACCGGATCGCGGAATTGTTTTTCAGAATTATTCACTTTTGCCCTGGTTAACAGTAGAACAGAATATCTTTCAGGCTGTTGATTCGGTTATGAATTGCTCGAAAAAGGAGAAACACGAAATCGTGATTCAGAACTTAAAAATGGTCAATTTATTTGAACATAAAGATAAATTACCCGGACAACTTTCGGGCGGTATGAAACAACGTGTTGCCATTGCGAGAGCTTTTGCAATCAATCCGGGAGTATTGCTTTTGGACGAGCCTTTCGGAGCTTTAGATGCCTTAACAAAAGGATCGATGCAGTTGGAAGTTTTGAAATTATGGAACTTAGACAACAGGGAAAAAACAATCATTATGATCACGCATGATATTGAAGAAGCTTTGTTTTTATCTGATAGAATTGTTGTGTTGAATAATGGTCCGGCATCGACAATAAGAGAAATTGTGGAAGTGCATTTGCCAAGGCCGAGAAACAAAATTGAAATCGTAAAAATGCCTGAATATATTTCTTTGAGAGATAAATTATTGCATTTATTGACAGACAAATTTTCTATTGAAGATATGGGAATGACGTATAAAAATTAAGGTAAATTTAGTTGAGATGTTCTGTTGAGACGCACCGTAGTGCGTCTCAACTATTTTGTTCGTTTAATTATACTAGGGTTTTGCCTTGTATCAAAAACGTCTGAAATTTTTATCAACTTTTTCTCATCGTCAATACAATAGATGATTTTGTAATTGTTACAAGTTAGATATAAATATTTATTTTCTCTGTCTAATAAAAGATCCTCGACTTGTGTTGAAAATGTATTATTTATAAGTTTGTTAGGTTCAGAAATGATTTCTTTAATGATTTTTTTAGCGACTTTAAGTCCCGCTTTTTGAAGATAGTAGTTATAGATTTTATCAATTTCATTTTCTGCAAATTCAGACCATACAACTTTCAATTTCATTACTTATATTTTTCTAGAAGTTGTGAAGTTGTTTTATATTTTCCTTTTTTAAAATCATCTTCTGATTGATCAATTCTACCATTCAAATCTTTAATAGAAAATGGGATGAAAAATTCATTTTCATCTTCATTTTTCTTATTTCTGCTTTTTAATAAATTTTCAAGTTGAGAAATTACTTCTTCACTTTGAATTTTCAGAAACTCCTGTACAAATTCTATTTTTCTAGTCTGTAAATCCATCTCATTAGTATTTTTCCAAATTTACGAATTATCTTGGATATGAATATTTTTTTGGCTGTATTTTTAAATTACGATTTAGTACAACTATAATTTCTCTAGGCAAATTAGTCAAATTGAATTTATTATTTCTTTTTCCCAACAAATCGAATAACAGAACCTTTTCCGTTATGGAATAAACCTTCGTTTAGTTCGATTTCTGTTTCTTCTAATTGGATGATTTCATAATTTGAAAAATCGGCTTGAATTTCTTCGATAGAAAATAAGGATTCAATATCTTTTGGTCCGCCAACTTTGTCGTTTAACGCAAGATATTCCAGATGTTTTTTGCTGAAAGCTTCAAAAATTATAATTCCGTTTTGGCGTAAATATTTGTCAAGTGTTTTATGGATTGAAGATTTTATTTCAGCAGGAAAGTGTGCATAAATCAATGCAATAGTATCAAATTGTTCAGCTTGATAATTTAAAGTTTCTAATTCGCCAACCTGATAATCTATCGAAACATTATTTGCTGCGGCTAATTTTAAAGCTTTATTTTTTCCTTCTTCGCTAATATCAAAAGCAGCAACTTTCCAGCCCAATTTTGCGGCATAAACGGCATTTCGGCCTTCGCCTTCTGCAGGTAAAAGAATAGTTCCTGCGTTTAGTTTTTCTATTTCTTCTTTAAAGAAATTGTTGGGTTCTTCACCGTAGGCAAATTCTTCGTTGCTATAACGGTCGTCCCATCTTTGAGTCCAGTTGTTCATTATTTATATATTAAAATTGATTATTAATGGTTTATGGTCACTGTGCATAGTCCAATCCTGATAAGTTCCCACTTCAACGCTTTCTAAAGTTTCGATAAAATCGTTTGAAGCAAAACAATAATCAAGATGATACGGTTTGTTTTGGTGACGATAAAGATACAAAGTTGGATGTTCTTCTTTGCCCTGTATTTGATTGAAATATTGATGGTAGGTGCTCAGGATTTTTTTAGATCCCAGTTTATTTACAACTGTAGTATGATTTCCTTCTCTTCTCGGTCTGTCCCAAATGGTATTGCTGTTGAAATCACCAATTAAAATAGTTTTATCTTCCTTGATTAAATCTTCGTAATAATGAATAGCTTTCCAAACCTGAGTTACATATTGTCCGTCTTTATCTTGGGGATTATTTGCCCAGATTGCAAATAAAGTAAAATCAACCTTTCCGCCAGTAACTGCAATTGGCAGAATGTTTTTGAATTGTGGATTATGGCAATCCAATAATTGAAACCGATAATCACTATAAGAGAAAACACCCAATCCTTTATGCGGATTTGTGCCATACCAAAGAATATCAGTTGGTAATTTTGTATCGCCTGTGAATTTGAGTTTTTCAGGATTTTCACATTCTGAAATTACGGCAATATCAGGATTATAAGCCAGAATAAACCCTGCTTTTTTTCTGAATGCCATATTGCAATTCCAGGCTATGAGTTTCATTAGATTAAATGTATATGCGAATTTAAAATAAATATCGCATTATACTTTAACCTTAACCAACAAGTTTTGTTACACCACTATTAATGTCAATTTCTGCAAAATTATGTTTTCCCATAACGATAAGAAGTTTGTTGGCATTATATCCTACATATCTTATTTGAGGTTCTCCACGTTTTGGTTCTCCACAAACAGAAATTACATTGGTTTGCCATTTCAATTTGCTTCTTTTGTAGGCAGATATGGTTTGTAAGTCATTTTCAACATAGTAAATAATGTTGTTTTTTTTGATTCCTCTTTTTTGTGTTTTTGCAAAATTTATTTCAGAATCTTTTGAAATTAATGCATTATTGTATTTTTGAGCAATACCGGTTTGACTTACAATGAAAGTTAACATTGATAGTTTTAAAAATTGTTTCATTTAGGATAGAATTTGGGATTCGTATTCGGTTCAAATATAACTAATTAAAGTACATAACAAGTTTTTGGAAAGACAAAAAAAATACCCTTTTTCCGAAATGGGAAAAGGGTAAAATTTAGGAGTTAATTTTGAGGAAAAACTATTTTTTCCAGCTAAAAATTCTTGGATTTACAGAAATCATCAGCCATGCCCAATTGTTGGTATGTCCTGCATCTCCGCCTTTTATGAATTCTAAAGTTTTAGATCCGAACATTTGTGAATATCCTCCTGTTAATGTAATTTCTTTTTTGAAATTAAAGCCTGCAGTAAAGTCAATTTCAGTTCCTAAATAAGAATCAAGTTTTTCGTTTAACGGAGTAACTACATCAGCAGCAGCTAAAAATATATGCGGCATTAATGCAAATTGCCATTTTTTTACATTGTAATTCAATTTTAAGAAAGCATCCTGCAAACCAACATTGTTTAAATGATTACCTACATAAAAATAATCCATATAACCATTAAAACCGTGGTTAGTTCCAAAAATCGGATTGAATGATTTAATGACAGTACTTCCGTCGTTTGTATCTTTTCCTGATAGAAATTCATAGCCTAAACCAGCTTTAAAAGAATCTGTTATGCTGTAATTAAAATTTGCTGCAGCATTCCATGCGCTTACTTGTTTATCATCACTTTTTCCAGTTTGTCCGTAAAGCCAAAAATTACTGTCTATCTTACCTTTTTTGTACCCAAGGTAAGTTCCAAAAGTTTGCTTGTAATCTACTAATAATTTGTTATCAGGATTAGGATTAGGAGCATATTCGTAACCCGTATTCAATAATAAGAAACTCAAACCAAAAGCCTCGTTAAATTGATTATGATACCAGGCATATTGTAAAGTTTTATAAGTTGGAACTGTGTAAGGTGTTTGAATAACGTTTTCGGCAGTCGAATTATAAGCGCCTCCCAGATCAAGCTTTTGCTTTTCAGTATGATAACTCAAAGTAAGTGCATCATGACTTTGCGCTTGCTGTGCCCAGTCCATTTCTCCTAAAATACGCTGGTTATCATATGAAAGCACCTGGCGCCCCATTCTGGCGCTCCATTTTTCTGTAAAATTATATTGTGCCCAGGCTTCAAAAACAGCCACTCCATTTTTATCTGTTGTTGTCGCTGGTGTTACATCACCCCAGGTTCTCGTATTTTGCAAAGTTAATTTTACAGTTAACTCATCTTGTTTATAGTTAAAATTTAATCTTGAACGTTGCGAAATCTGAGAGGTTCCTTTCTGACCTTCCGGTAAAAATGTTTTATAGCCGTTTCGGTATTCAAAACGTGGTCTAATTTGTAAGTTCACATCTAACTCCTGTGCCTGGATATCTGCACTAATTGTACCTATTATTATTAGGATGATTATTCTTAGTTTTTTCATAACTGAATTTTTAAATACGAGGCAAATGTAAAAGGTTGTCAGTTTTTATTTTGTGATAAAAGTCATACAAATTTATTCATTTTATTGTTTCTTTTCTAGCTTATTGTCTATCAATTACTTTTGATAATATTGGTTGTTTTTCATTCATGATTTTTGTGATTGTATAATGCATCCATATTAAGCAAATGAGAGAAAAAACTAAGATGAATATCCACGAGCTCGACCAGATTCCGGTTGAAGTAAGCAGGTAACTAAAAATAATTGGTCCGAAAAATCCGCCGAGTCCTCCAATCATTCCAACCATTCCACCTACAACACCCACATCCTGAGGGAAATACTCCGGAATATGTTTGTAAACTGCTGCTTTGCCAATTCCCCATGAAATACCTATTAGGATTACAAGAACAAGGAAAACCCACATATTAGCATCAAATTTAATTACGGTAATGCCTTTGGCGAGAAGTTCTTTTTTCTTTACGGTTTGATTTTGATTCACAACAACTTGCTGCCATGAAGTTTTGGTTGGAAAAATAGCATTTTCATTAGTGTTTTCTTTCTTCTGTGTAACAGGAAATTCAGTGTCTCCAATTTTAATATTTTCATTTGAGACATAGGTTATAGTCCCTTTTTTAGTAGCCAAAACACCAGGTCCAGTTGTTGTAATTTCCATTTTCGGAATCATTAATAATGCACTTAAAATTACGGATGAACTTAAAACCCAATACATGATTTTTCTGGCACCAAATTTATCTGATAAGTAACCGCCAAAAGCTCTGATAACGCCCGATGGCAAACTAAAAAGTGTAGCAAACAGTCCGCCCATAACCAAACTGGTTTGATAAACGTTCATGAAATTAGGTAAAAGCCATTGCGAATAAGCTACAAAGCATCCGAAAACTAAAAAGTAATAAGCTCCAAAACGCCAAACCCGAGCAGATTTAAGAGACTGAAGCATTTGAGAAACACTCTTTGTATTGTTTTCTATTTTCTTGTTTTTGGCAAAAATTAAAAAGGCAATTCCAATAACGACCAACGCTGCACCATAAATTACCGGAAGTATTTTCCAGCCATTTTGTGGATCTTCGATAGCAAAATGATTTAATAATGAAGGCGCTAAAAAAGTGGTGATGGCAGCACCGGCATTTCCCATTCCGAAGATTCCCAAAGCGCGTCCCTGCCATTCTTTTGGATACCAAATCGATGTATATCCAATTCCGACTGCGAAACTGGTACCCACCATTCCAAATAAAAAGCTCAATAATGCAAATGTTATAAAACTATCTGCAAAAGGCAGTAAAAATAAAGGAATAGAGCAGAGTAGCAGCAAAAGTGAAAAAACATATTTTCCTCCAAACTTATCCGTAAGAATACCGATTGGCAAACGCATTACAGATCCGGTCAGAATCGGAATTCCAAGAAGCCAGCCCACCTGAACAACGCTCCAGTGAAAAATTCCATTATCAACTAAAAAGGTTACTAAAACGCCATTCAATGTCCAACAGGCGAAACACACAGTGAAAGCCAGAGTATTTAAGAATAAAATTTTGTGTGATTGCGAAAGTGAGTTTGTATTTTTCATAGCACTTATATTTTTTAACAAAAATAAGTACTAAAACGTAGTTAAAAACTGCGAAAACGCAGTTTTTGAAAAATAATTACGTAATTATACGTAGTTTTTTATAATAAAGAATACTCAGTGGCTTTATTGGAAAGTTCCATTAGGTTCTTTACTTTCAGCTTTTTCATTAAGTTAAAGCGATGTACTTCGGCAGTTCTTTTACTAATTTCAAGGGCTTCGGCGATTTCTTTGTTGCCTTTTCCTGATAATAAAAGCGTCAGGATTTCTTTTTCTCTTTTGGTAATCATCATTTCTTCGCCTAAATTTTGTTTAGGTTCTAATGACGTTGAAGAATTGGTTAACTGACTGATTAATATTGAGGAAATGTCACCACTAAAATACTTTCCACCACCGGCAACGATATGGAGTGCTTTTAAAAATTCTTCTTTGCTTGAGCCTTTTAATAAGTATCCATCGGCTCCGGCCTTAATAGATTTTAGTACGTATTCTTCAGATTCGTGCATGGAAAGCATAATAATTTTTACGTTATTATTTTCGCTTCTAAGTTTTTCTACTAGTTCGATACCTGTAAGGTTTGGCATGCGAATATCTGCTATAAGTAAATCCGGTTTATTGCTTGCAACCACTTCAAGAGCATCAGCACCATCAATAGCTTCGCCTACAACCTCGATGTTTGCTTCGTTTTCTAATAAAGATTTTATTCCATCTCTTACAAATACATGATCATCTGCCAGAACAACTCGAATAGTATTACTCATGATTTACTTAATTTTGATTCTAAATTTTTACGTATATTCATCTATAAATATTAGGCTAAGATACGTAATTTTTTAAATTAGAAAATGTGTCAATTAGAAAATGTGCCAATTGTTTAATTAGATAATTTATCAATTAGATAATTAGATAATTGAAAAACGTCTCACTAAGATAATTTGATGATGTAAAACAACGTTGTTAATTGTTTTTTTTTTGCAATTTTGTCATCCTGACGGAGGAAGGATTGCACTAGTAGCTCGACAAAGATTGACAAATTGATTACGACTTTCGCGTGTCATTGAAATATACAACGGGAATTATCTAATTATCTAAATTGACAAATTATCAAATTGACACATTATCTAATTTTATACCGGAATATTAAAAGTAATCCTCGTTCCTTCACCCGGAATCGATTTAATAAAAACGCGTCCGTTAATGTATTGAATTCTTTCTTTCATGAACAATAATCCCATACCGGATTCGCTGTTGCGTTTTTTATCTACGGTGTGAATATCAAAACCTTTTCCGTTGTCATCCACAATAATACTTAGAAGCGTGTCGCTATGTGAAAGCTGCACAATAATATGCGATGATTCAGCATATTTTATGGCATTATTGATCGCTTCTTGTGTGAGGCGATAGATGTTAATTTCGATTAAAGAATCTAAACGCTGGCTGAAATCGGTTTTGTTGTAAAACAGAATTTCTTTACCTGTAAGTTTTGAAAGTTCCTGTGTAAGTTTCGACAGAGAAGAAACAATACCGTGATCGCTTAATTCCGGCGGCATTAAATTAAAAGTTGCTGTACGGACTCCTTTTATAATATCCAATGATAATTTTTTAAGATATTCAATTTTTTGAGCCGCTTTTTCCTTGTCGTCCAGATTAATGCTTTCTAAGCTAAACTTTAACCCTGTAAGCATCTGACCAATTCCGTCGTGAATTTCTTTCGCAATTCGGTTTTGTTCATTTTCCTGATTTTCGACAATTTTGCTCGAAATAATTTTCTGTTGATTGATTTTTTCGGTGCTGTTTTCAATATTCAGACGCTCTACTTCGCGCTGTGCTTTTTTGCGTTCGGTAATGTTGAAACAAACAATTAAAAGTTCGAGTTCGTCTTTTTTTATGGTTACAGGAACCATTGATAAATCAAGCCAGATGCTTTGTGCTTCTTTATTGATGATTTTAATTTCGCCTTGCCAGCCGCTTCTGTGTTTTTCAAAAATAATGCGATCGATATTAAGCTGTTCTTTTTCATCGGTCGTTAAAACTTCAGAGAATTTTTTATTAGATGAAAACTTAGTGTAGTTTAAAAGCTTGGCAAATTTTTCTCCAATATGTATAATCGAACCATCGGGTGCAATACGGCAATAAAGCAGCGTATTTTCCATGGCGTAATTCAATGATTTTAATTCTTTTACCGAGTTTTCTTTTATCTCACTTATAATTTCAGTGTCGTAGGCCAGTTTTAAAGCTTTCCTTTCTGATGATAAAAGCTTGGCAATCAATCTCTCAATTTTTTTATTGGTAGGTTTAAAAATAAAGAAAAATTCCAAAAGAAGAATGAGTAAAGTGAAGCCAAAAATCCAATATTCTATTCGGCGTTGTTCTGTAACTTTTTCGTGTGCTTCAAGATCGTATTGCGTTACAATTTGATTCATTTTCGAAAGAAATACACCTTCGTTTTTCAGAATAATATCTACCAGTTTTTGATTGTCGGCTATGTTGTTTTTTTGCGCCAAATTCAACAGAAACAAATCTGTTGTTGCTGCAATATTCGAAAAATTGGGTTTTATTTCGACATATAATTTAGCAAGTGTTTCACTTTTTTCTTTTGGAAAAGCCAAACTATCACTACCATTTTCCAATGAGTTTTGTGTGTTTTTCCAAAGCGATAAAACATTCTTTAAATGTGAAATTTGTTTGGCAGAAACAGTATCGGCAACATAATGAAGAATCAGAACTTCTTTAACTATTTTCTGGCTCAGCATTCTTTGCTTTCCGGAAATATTAATGATTTTAGAATCGCTTAATTGTTGGTTTAGATTGTATTGAACCAAAACCTGACTAACAATAATAGTTACTGCAATAGTTAGAAGAGCAAAAAAATACAGACGGCGTAAATTTTTGAAAGTAATTTTATCTGCAGTTTCCTGATTGTTTTTTTTCATTATACTAATTTACAACCCTAAAGACGCTTTTATCAAATTTAAATTTTCTTCAGAATAATTGATTTTTAAAGCTTCCTGATGTCCTTTGTCAGACATTTTGTCCCAGGTTTTTTTGATGATATTTTTTAGTTTTTCCTCGTCGTGTTTATGCACAAAAGGATCCAGGTAATATTCTAAAAAAACCAAACAAATAACGTCTTCAAGTAATTGGGTTTCGTTGTCTTTTTTAAGCAGTTTTTTTTCAATTAAAAAAGAAACACGATCAATAAAATCTTGATTGTATCCTGCTTTTTCTAAAATTTCGGCAGTAGTTTTGGCGTGAAATTTCTTCAATTCTTCTCTCCATTTCAAATAACCAACACGATCCATCGGGTAAGATTCGCGTGCTACTTTCCATCGGCAAATATGCTGCGCTTTCGAAGCAATTTGCACTTCTTCTGAAGCCTCGGGTTCAAATTGCATCAATCTTTCATACATCCTGTTAGAATATAATAATTCCTTAGGATATTCAGTATTTTGATCGATTTCGATATTCGGATCCTGAGCGTTTTCGGCATCAATCCATTCGCTTGCTTTTTGAAAAGGTGTAGTCATTGTTGGTAGATAATAGAATTCAAATATACTGAATTTAGTTTTAAAGCTTAGTTTTTTTCAGGAGCTAATCCCGCTATCCGTTACAATCTTTTATTTTTTTAAAGAAAAAAAATAAAAGGATTTCCACTTCTATCGGGGCTAGGGCAATCATTTTCATAAGAATATTTCCGTCTAGTTTGTCAATTCCGACGGAGGAGGAATCTCCGCGAGAAGCTCTACAAAGATTGGCGGTTTTCTGTGCGGAGCTACTTGCGGAGATTCCTCCTGCGTCGGAATGACAATATTGCGTATTAACTAATCGTTATTGAGTATATTACTAATCCACAAAACCAACAAATACTTGATCGTCAACGATTTTAATTGGATATGTTGCAATTTTTAAATCATCATCTCCATTTAAATTTGAACCATCAACCAACGAAAATGTTTTTTTGTGCATCGGGCAGGCAATTTTCGGAATATCATCTGTTGATCCTGTCATTCCTCTCGCCAAAACCATTTCCATTTTATGCGGACAAGCGTTTTGACAAGCGTACCATTCGTTACGGCGTGCAAAATTAAAAATGGCGATTTGCTTGTTCTTGTATTTGATGCAGCCGCCGCGATTAGTTGGAAAATCTTCTACTTTTCCGGCTTTGAACCAAATTGTAGCATCGCTTGGATGAACGGTTTCGTATTGATTTAAGATTTCTTCCATTTTAATAATTTTTTTGTTCCTGTTTCTTATCCCTCTTTTTACAATCATGAGAGTTATGATGGCGCAGTAAAAAAGAGGGTAAGAGGACAGCAAACGTTTTGATATTTATTTTCTTTTTTTGGAGCTGTTTTTTTTAACACATAGAAACATAGATTTTTTATTTTGTAGAAAAAAGTTTGTTGAAAGAAACTAGTTTCTAACACATAGCTATGTTTGTTTAAACTAAGTGAAATGCCTTTATGTATTCCTAAAAGCTATGTCTCTATGTGTTTGAATTAATTTGTTTAAATAAAATATAAAGTTTAAGACCACGCTTTTGGCGCTTTTTGATCTCGTAACGGAACAAAAACAACATTGTCATCTTTCTCGTCTGAGTTTACAAAATGGTTAAAACGTTTTAATAATCTTGGTTTTTCAAGAACTTGTTTCCATTCGCATTCAAAAGTATTTACCAGAGTCTGCATTTCGGCTTCCAGCGTTTCGCAGATTCCTAAACTATCCTCGATAATTACTTCTTTCAGATATTCTAAACCTCCGTCTAGTTTTTCCAACCAGGTCGAAGTTCGAATCAGCGGACCAGCCGTGCGGATGTAATACATTAAAAAGCGATCCATGTATTTGATAACCGTTTCTTTATCAATTTTTTCGGCTAATAAAACAGCGTGTTTTGGGTTGGCGCCACCATTTCCGGCAATGTATAAATTCCATCCGCCTTCAACAGCGATCAATCCAAAATCTTTTCCGCGAGCCTCGGCGCATTCGCGAATACAAGCCGAAACACCACCTTTTAATTTATGCGGAGAACGAATTCCCTTGTATCTGTTTTCCAGTTCAATAGCAAATCCTGCGCTGTCGTCCATTCCGTAACGGCACCAGGCATTTCCAACACAGCTTTTTACGGCACGAAGCGATTTTCCGTAAGCATGACCGCTTTCAAAACCGTTGTCAATTAAGATTTTCCATATTTTTGGCAGATCACTCAAATGTGCCCCGAATAAGTCAACACGTTGAGCGCCTGTTATTTTAGTGTACAAGTCAAATTGTTTGGCAACTTCTCCAATTACAATTAATTTTTCTGCAGTAATTTCTCCTCCGGCAACTCTTGGCACAACAGAATAAGTTCCGTTTCGTTGAATATTTGCCAAAAATCTATCGTTTGTATCCTGAGTTGTAACGTGTTTATTGGCAGTATCGTTGTAAATACTAGAGAAAATAGAAGCTACAACCGGTTTGCAAATTTCACAGCCGTCGCCTTTTCCGTGATGATCAATTACATCATAAAAATTCTCGTATTTATTGATTTTTACCAAATCGAATAATTCCTGACGGTTATAACTAAAATGCTCACAAATAACTTCTTTTACTTCTTTTCCAAGTGATTTTTGAGTGGCTTTTACCAAATCAGAAACCATTGGTTTACAGCCTCCACAGCCAGAAGTGGCTTTGGTATGTTTTACAACATCAGAAAAACTAGAGCAGGTTTCGTCCAGAAGCGAACAGCAAATAGCACCTTTAGTCACATTTTCGCAAGAACAAATTACGGCGGTGTCCGGTAAATCCATCACACTTCCTAAACTTGAACCTTCAGATCCATCACGCGAACCTAAAATCAAGTCTTCCGGATTTTTTGGCAAAGCCATCGCGTTGCTGTAAATCTGAAAAAGTGAATTATAATCGCTGGCATCTCCAACTAAAATTCCGCCTAATAAGGTTTTAGAATCTTTAGTAACATTGATTCTTTTATAAATTCCACTTAATTTATTCTCATAAACAATAGCGGTTACATCATTATTTTCGATAAAAGGATCACCAAAACTCGCCACTTCAACACCAATTAATTTTAATTGTGTCGACATATCGATGGTTTCTCTCATGGTTTTTGTACCATTTAAGATTTGCTCGGCAGCTACATCGGCCATTTCGTAACCTGGAGCAACAAGCCCGTAAATGTTTTGATTGTATAATGCTACTTCGCCAATGGCATAAATAGAAGGATCTGATGTTTGCATTTGATTGTTTACCACAACGCCGCCTCGTAAACCGACTTCAAGTCCTGAAACCCGAGCTAATTCGTCGCGAGGTTTAATTCCGGCAGAAATAACCAACATGTCAACTTTTAACAATTCGTCATCTGCAAACATCATTCCCGTGATGCATTCTTTTCCATCGATGTATTGTGTGGCTTTGTTAAGATGAATGCCAATATTTAATTCTTCAATTTTAGATTGCAGCATATCGCTGGCGCCTTTGTCTAATTGTCTCGGCATCAAACGAGGTGCAAATTCCACAACATGCGGATTCAAACCCAGATCTCTTACTGCTTTTGCAGCTTCCAATCCTAATAAGCCTCCACCTAAAACTGCAGCTTCTGTCGCGCCTTTTTGTTTTATTTTTTTAGCGTAAGCCATGATGGCATCCAGATCTTCGATAGTTCTGTATACAAAAACACCTTCTTTCTCTACACCATCAATTGGCGGTACAAAAGCCGAAGAACCAGTTGCAAGAACTAAGTAATCGTACGTATGTGTTTTTTCTAAATGAGTATGAATTGTTTTTTCAGATCGATTAATATCTGTAATTAATTCTGATGTATTAAGAGTTATATTGTTTTCTGCGTACCATTCGCTGGTCGATAGCGATAAATCATCTGCTGTTTTGCCTCCAAAGTATTCACTTAAGTGAACTCTGTCGTAAGCGCGCCTTGGTTCTTCACCAAAAACGGTAATCTGATACTTTTCCTGTCCTGATTTTGCAATGAATTTTTCGCAAAATTTATAACCAACCATGCCGTTTCCAACTACTATTACTCTTATCATGATTTCTTTAATTAAGTATTACTACGCAAATATAAGTATTTATACTTATAAAAGTACGTATTGATGTTAATTTTTTAAGTACGATATCTTTAAGATAATTACGTATTTAGTCGTAATCTTTTACGTAGTGGGCGTTTCGGGTGAATTATTGTAATAGAAATTATTTAAAATTTGAAAACATTCTAAATAAGAGTTTCAAAAAAATATCGTAAATTGATAAGAATTTTATATATGTTTTTCGATAAGCAAATATTCTTAATAAAATCGTTATGAAAAATATAATTTCACTGTTGTTATTGTTTTCTTTAATCGTGAGCTGTAAATCTATTGCAGGCAAAAGTTCAGACCCACAAACTATTTCTGAGTATGGAACTCAGGAAGATGAGATGAAATATTATTTTACAGCAACCGGAAATGAACCTTTTTGGGGATTGAAAATGGGAAATGATGAAATTGTTTTCACCTCGTTGATTACCGGAAAAGAAAAAATTATTTTTCCTTCTGTTGAAGTCATAAAAGCAATGGATGCCAATGTAAAAATGTATAAAGTAAGTAATGAAACTTCGACCGCGACAATTACAATTCAGCAACTGGAGTGTCAGAATTCAATGTCGGGAGCAATTTCTCCTTATAAAGTTACAGTTGAAATTAAAAACAACTCCGAATTAGAAACAAAAAAATTAAGCGGCTGCGGAAAATATAATACAGATTATAGACTTCATGATATTTGGGTTTTGGAAGAATTAAACGGTTTCAAAGTTTTTCTAACTGATTTTCAAAGAGAATTGCCAAGAATTGAAATTAATTCTGCAGAAAATAAATTTATGGGTTATGGCGGTTGCAATGCAATTAGCGGTACTATATTTTACGAAAAGGATTTGCTAAAATTCTCAAAAGTGATTTCGACTTTAATGGCTTGCGCGCCCGGAAATAAAGAAGGTGAGTTTGCAAAAGCGCTTCAAAATGTAACCACTTATTCTATTGGCGATAACAAATTAACGCTGTCAAACCCTTCGGGAAAAATCCTTGTTTTTAAAAAAGTAGATTAATTTATATGTCTTAATATATTTTAAAAAAACCTTATGCTATTCTAAGATCCTATCAAGTCAGAATATTTTTGTAAAATAAAACTTATAAAAAATATTTTACATGAAAAGGATTTTAATGTTATTTATTGCAGGTTCATTGGCTTTTGGCTGTAAATCTGCTAAAGAAACAAATGCAACCGTATCGACTAATGAAAAGGCAATTGAAAAGAAATTGCAGCAAAGCTGGGTTTTGGAGAATTTAAATGGTAAAGTTGTTACTGAAAAAGACTTTTCAAGCCTGCCAAAAATTGTAATGAACCCTGCAACGTTTTCAGGTTCAACCGGATGTAACGCAATCAAAGGGAATTTATTATCAAAAGGCGAAGGGCAAATTCAGTTTTTAAATCTTACTTCAGAAACTAAAAAATGTGATGCAAAAAAAGAAGGTGAGTTTTTGCAGTTGTTAAGAACAAATTCAGGTTATTCTATTAAGGATAATAAATTATTCCTTTCAAACCAATTTGGATTGACAATGTCTTTCAAGAAAGGGTAATTAAAAAGAGACTAAAAAACGAAAGGCTTCGATTATTCGAAGCCTTTTTATTTGTTCTGTCTTTGCGAGGAACGAAGCAATCACACGACTAAAACACTTTGTATATTCAGCAAGTGAGATTGCTTCGTTCCTCGCAAGGACAAAAAAATCCGTGCAAATCCGCGTCTTCGCTTTAGCGAATCCGCGTCATCCGTGTTCTATCCCACAATGTTACAACAATTCCTTAGGATCTTCATCTTCGTCTTTCTCAATAAAATCAAGTTCCAATGCTCTTACTGTTTGAACAGCATTTCCTGCAATGCCACGAATCGAACCATACATTCCTAAAGTATTGTGAACCACCTTTTCAATTTGTTTTTCGCGTTGTTTCCATATTCTTTGCATCGCTCTTTTTTCGGCATCAAGATCGCCTTGCATTTGCGTGAAACCTTCTACGATTCCTTCAATTTGTAAGCGGAATTCATTGCTGGTTAAAAAATCATACAGCATCGACATTTTATCGCCTTTATTTTCCTGCGCCTGAACCGCCTGATTCACCTGAATTAAAGACTGACGCAAAACAGCACTCAAACCTTTAAATTCCTCATAAGTACAAATCCAGATTCCGTCTCGCATTCCCATACGGTCCATTCCTGCGGGCATTACTTCGGTAACCAAAACCCCAATATTGGCTCTTTTTAGTCTGATATCATTTTTAAATTTCTCAATCCACGCCGGCTGAAAAGCTTTTGTACGTTTGCTTTCGTAATAAATACAACCACAATTTTGATGTTCGCGTGTGTTTACAATCTGAAGACAATCGGCACCGTTTGCGCCTTTTTTGACTTCGTCAATGCTATCCAACGGAAAATTATTTGCCAGCCATTCTTCAATCGCCAATTCCATTACTTCACCTTGCAATTGCATCGAACCTTGTTCCTGTTTGCGTTTCATTTCTTCGATCAGCTTTTTTTGATCGTCAGATTGTTTTTGGTATTCTTTTATTTTAAGCTCGTTTTTTTCTTCTTCCTGTTTACGGATTTTATCACGTTCTAAAACCAAAGTAGCATTCAATTGTTTTTGAGCCTCGGCTTCAATTGCTTCTTTCATTTCCAGTTTTTCACGCTGTAATTTTGCAATTTCGCCGGTCATTTTATTGAGTTCCCGAAGTTTTTCTGATTTTTCAGAAAGTTCTTTCTCCATTAAAAGCAAACGGTCTTTATTTTCTTCTTCGAGTTTTGTTTTTAGTTTTTCGGTAATTTCTTTTTCAGCCGTCTTTTTCTCACGTTCCAAACGTTCTGCAAAAAGTTCGTTTTCCTGTTTCTTTTTGGCTTCAAATTCGGCTTTGGCTTTTTCGAATTGCTCGTTTTTAAGTTCCAATTCTCTGCTTTGAGCATTGGCCTTTTGTTGAAATTCTTTACGGATACTATCTTCTAACTGGTGTTTTAAAACATCATTTACGTCGATTGGTGTTCCGCAATTTGGACACTGAATTGAAGATTGCTCAGCCATTTTTTATTGATTTTTTTTACTAGAATTATAATTTGCTAAGGTATTTAAAAGTTCGTTCTTTTTGGGGAATCCATGTGTGATAAATTGTAACTTTTTTTGCCACGAATTACACGGATTTCCACTAATTAGTTTACGTTTTTTTCCTTGTTAATGCAATTTAAGCGGTTTTGTTTTTTAGTTTTATGGATTTCCATAGTTTTAAATTAATTCGTGAAAATTCGTGAAATTCGTGGCAAACTATTTAGAAAAATTCAACAAAAATTCAACAGCAGCTTTTGTGATTTCAGATTCATCTTCTTTTGAAGTAATTAAAGAAACATCTGTAAATAAATTGACTTTCTTTAATTCAACAAAACCAATTTCCGGATCCTGATTGTTTTTTGCAATGTTAGACGGAACAATCGAGATTCCTAAACCATTTTTAACCAATTGTACAATCGAATTTATATTGTTTGATTCGTGAACCACTTTTGGGGTAAAGCCATAAAAAGCACAAAGTTGCAGTAAAACTTCGTGATAATGCGGGGCGTAATCTTTGTTGAAAAACACAAAGGTTTCGTCTTTTAAATTCGGGATTTCTGTTTCAGAATTAATTTGGATTACACTTTTATTATAAACCACCGAAAATCCGTCCTGAAACCACAATTGTGTTTTTATTTTAGGAGATTTTATTGGGGAACGGATAATTCCCAATTCAATTTTTCCCTGTTCCAAAGCTGCAATTTGTTTTGTTGTGGAGACTTCAAATAATTTGAAATTCACATACGGAAATTGTTCTTTAAGATGTTTTATTAATTCTGAAATAACTTCAGCATAAATCGAACTGATGTAAGCGATTCTGAATTCGCCCGAAACATTCTCGGCTATTTTTTTTGTTTTGATAGAAATACGTTCCAAATCCTGAAAAAGTACTCTTACTTCTTTTTCAAAATATTTTCCGGCTTCAGTAAGTTCAACTTTTTTATTATTTCTAATGAATAAACGTGCCTGGATTTCTTCTTCTAACTCCATAATCTGACGGCTCAAAGGCGGCTGAGAAATGAAAAGTTTTTCAGAAGCTTTGGTAAAGTTTAATTCTTCGGCTACAGCCAAAAAATATTTAAGATGACGTAATTCCATAAATACCTATTAAGTATTGATAATTGACAAAATAAGTATTTTTGAAGTATATATGAAAGAAATACTTTTACAAAAAAATATATGGGCCGCGGATGACGCAGATTAAACGGATTTACGCAGATTGTTTTTTAATTAAAAAAGGTAATGCCACAGATTAAAGGATTAAGATGATTTTGAAAAATTCAATTTTGATTGCTCTTTAAAAAAAATCTGTGCGAATCTTTTAATCTATGGCAAAAAATAAAAGAGTAAGATTTTAAAGAAAAAACCAGTGAAAATCCGTTTAATCTGCGTCATCCGTGTGCCATAAAAAACAGAAAACTATGAAAAAATCAACTATTGCAGAAATCAGGGAACGTTTTGATAATGATGTCGAACGATTCTCGAACTTAGAAACCGGACAAGTTGCCACAATCGACGCAACAATTTCTTTAGAATTAATTACAGAAGCATCAAAAAGGATTGTTCCTGATGCGAAAAATGTTTTGGATATTGGCTGTGGCGCTGGGAATTATACATTAAAAATGCTATCGAAAGTTCCAAATTTGAATTGTACTTTGGTCGATTTAAGTTTGCCAATGTTGGATCGTGCTTTTGAAAGAGTTTCAAATGAAACAAACGGTAAAGTAGAAGTGAAGCAAGGCGATATTCGCGAAGTTGATTTACAAGAAAATAGTTTTGATATTATTTTGGCCGGAGCAGTTTTGCATCATTTGCGTGATGATCAGGATTGGGAAACGACTTTTTTGAAGATATTTAAATTACTAAAACCAGGAGGGTGTTTCATGATTTCGGATTTAATAACGCAAGACACAGAATTATTAAATGAATATACATGGCAGCGTTACGGTGATTATTTAGAGGGAATTGGTGGTGCGGAATATCGCCAGAAAGTATTGGATTATGTAGAAAAAGAAGACACGCCAAGATCAATGAATTACCAATTGGATTTGATGAAGAAAGTGGGTTTTAAAAGTGTCGAAATTTTACACAAGAATATGTGTTTTGGTGCTTTTGGTGGGATTAAGTAAAAATGGCTTAACCACAAATTACACAAATTTTCACAAATTTTTTATTCTGCAATAAAAGCTTTGCTTTTATTGCAGATGATGAACAAAACTTTAATTTGTGAAAATTTGTATAATTTGTGGTTAAAACTTATTTATCCTTTGTTTTCCAATTCTGGAGAAGGAAATTTATTCCTTAAATCAAAAACCAATTCCGAAGGACCATTTTGCTGTAAATAATCTAATTTTTCTACAGCTTCTTTAAGAGTAGGAACCTGACCTGCAGGAATCCACCACATTGCAGTGTGGGCTTTTCCGAATTTTAAAAACCATTCTTTTCGACGTTTTAAAAATTCACTATGAAACGTTTTGTACATGTAATGTTCTAAGGTTTCGATGTTTTCCCAAACAGAAACATTCACAATTATTTGCTCGTCATTGTATGGGTTTAAATTTGTTGCATTAGAGCTTTCGTCTTTTAGCCGCCATACAAATCCTTCGCTTTTTTCGGCCAGGGTATTTACAAGATCTAAATTGTCTACAAACTCTTTCATGATTGGGTCATTAATATCGACGCCTTTCATTTTTGCGATATTGATTTCGGCAAGATGATATTGGTTCATGTTTAAATATTTATATGAAGCAAGTTAGCTTTTTGAAATCTAATTATTGTAACTATTTATAAAGATTGTGTTGTTTTATAAACCAAAATAGGAGAGGCGACTAAACTTTCGCTTTGTTTTACAAAATCTACTAAATACGGTTGATTATTGTGAATATCGAGACCAGCCTGATCTTTCCATTCTTCCCAAATGATAAAAACATTTTCGGTTGTATGCAAGTCGTAACGTACGCAAGCTGTTTCTTTTCTGGTTTCGGTAACCAAATGATGAATCATATTTCGAACTTGCTCGATGTTTTCCTGTTTACTTTTGATAATGGCTGTAATTGAGATCATGATTGTGATGTGTTAAGGGTTAGAAGTTAAAAGTTTTTTCTAAATGCTTTGTGTAGTTTTCTTTAAAGATGTCAATGTTTTCGGCGGTGGCACCTTTTTCAACATCGTGAAAATGGAAACTATTTAATTTTTCCATTCCTACAAATTTATTCATTTTATGGAAACCAAACATAGCTCCTTCATCTACCGATGTTTCTTCGAAGAATTCTCCCGGAAGTGTAAAAGCAGTTGCAGGCGCATTCCAACTTGTGGTAAGCATGTATTTACGTCCGTGCAATTGTCCGCCGGTGCCGTAATTAATGTCAGGATTTGTTCTGGTTCTTCCGTCGCTTTTGTAGATTCCTTTGTTGTGTCCGGCTGTAAAAACGTCGTCGATATATTTTTTGAAAAGGTTTGGTAATTGAAACCACCAAACTGGCGTATGATAAACAACAACATCGGCCCAAACGAATTTTTCGACTTCTTCGTCAAGATCAAAATCTTGTTTGATGTCGGTTGTTTTTATTTCAAATTGTTTGCTGTTTGTTAAATATTCGATGGTCCAGTCGGTAACGGTTTGGTTGAATTTTCCACCTGAATGTGCAAAATTTTGACTTCCGTTTATGATAAATATTTTCTTCATGTCTTTAATTTTCTTATGAATTTGTGAGTGTGAGGGATAGAGGCGGTATCCTTTTGTGAAGTGGAACGGAACAAAAGATATAGCCGAAAGCCCGATTCGCCGCGGCGAACACACCCTAATTATTTTTATTGTTTTTTTTTAATTTGTTGCGTGGAATTTTAAACACATAGAAACATAGATTTTTTGTTTGCTTTTAAAAGAATGCAAAAAGAAACTAGTTTCTCACACATAGATTTGTCAATCTTTGTAGAGTTTCTCGCGAAGATTTCTCCTCCGTCGAAATGACAATATTGTGCTGACTATGTTTGTTAAAACAAGTGAAACGCCTTTATGCATTGTTATTGGCTATGTTTCTATGTGTTTGAATATTTTCTGTAGGATTATTTTACTTTCGCAATTGCCTGATTGATAAAATCTAATTCAGAATCCGATAAATCAAAATCCATTGCTTTTGCATTTGAAATCGCTTGTTCGGCGTTTCTGGCTCCGGCTAAAACAATGGTGATTCCTTTTTGTAAAGTGGTCCAGCGTAAAACCAATTGCGAGATCGAAATATGTTTTGAATTTGCAAGTGAACTCAATTCTTCGACCAACGTTTTTACTTTTTGAAGATCGAACTGCCCGAAATAACCATTTCTATGATCGTTGTCTTTTAGTTTGCTGTCGGTGAAATATTTTCCGGTCAATAAACCTCTTTCCATCGGGCTGTAAGCAATGATTCCGATGTTTTCTTTTAGCGTAAGCGGAATTAAATCGGTTTCAATTTTACGGTTCAGCATACTAAACGGAACCTGATTTGAAGCTAATTTTATTGTTTTTTGTGCTTCCTGAATTTGTGAAACACTATAATTGCTAACTCCGGCCGCGCTAATTTTTCCTTGCTGTATAAGGGTTTCCAAAGCTTCCATTGTTTCGTGAATTGGCGTTGTAGAATCTGGCCAGTGAATTTGTAAAAGGTCGATATAATCGGTTTGAAGGCGTTTTAAACTTTCTTCGACTTCTTTAATCACATTTGCTTTTGAAGCGTATTTATAAATTGGAATTTTCTTTCCGTTGTCGTCGGCATCAAAAAAGAAATCGCCTTTTTGGTTATTGCTTCCGTCCCAAACCAAACCGAATTTTGTTAATAACTGTACTTTTGAACGATCGTGAGATTTTAGGGCTTCGCCGATCATTTCTTCGCTTAAACCAAATCCGTAAAAAGGAGCGGTGTCGATTGTTGTAACGCCGTTGTCGACTGATGCGTGAATGGATGCGATTGAATCTGCTTTTTCATTTCCGCCCCACATGTTTCCGCCAATGGCAAATGCGCCGTATGTAATAGTTGATAATTTGAGTTCGCTATTGCCTAATTTTCTATATTCCATAATGTTGTATTTTTAATCTTAAATTTCACTTGGCAAAATTATACCATTTTTACGAGTGATAACTTGTATATATTTGTCTTTTTTATGTAAATTTGCAGCTTCAAATAATTTTATCGTTGTGAAAAAAGAAAATTTATACGAGCCTTTTTCGGTTTCTTTTGAAACTCTGGATGAATATCCGGATGTTGGAGATCGTCATAATTTCTTTGAATTGGTCTATATTTTGGGCGGAACGGGTTCACAATGCATCAACAAAAATATTTTTGAATATGATGCCGGACATATGTTTTTATTAACGCCGGAGGATTGTCATAATTTTACCATTGAGACCAAAACGAAGTTTTTCTTTTTGAGATTTAATGATATTTATTTGAAAAACTCAAGCCTGCAAAATGAGAATATTCAGCGTTTAGAATATATTTTGCAAAATGCTAATCATCAGCCGGGTTGTATTTTAAAAAATGATGCTGATAAATGTCTGGTAAAAGTGATGGTTGAAGCCATTATTCGCGAACATCAGGATAAAGATGTTTATAATCAGGAGTTGATTCAGCAATTGGTAAATACTTTGATTATTGTGGTTGCGAGAAATATTGCCAAGTATTTGCCGGAACAGGTAAATATTGGTTGTGAGGCAAAAGCGATGGATATTTTGCAATACATTCAAAATAATATTTATTATCCTGAAAGAATAAAAGCAGAATCGATAAGTGATTATTTTGGGATTTCGAATACGTATTTAGGTCGTTATTTCAAAAAACATGCTAACGAAACGATGCAGCAATATATTAGCAATTATAAAACGAAACTGATCGAACATCGTTTGCAATTTAGCGATAAGCGAATCAACGAAATTGCGTATGAATTTGGCTTTACGGATGAAAGTCACTTTAATAAATTCTTTAAGAAACAAAGAGGGAATAGTCCTTCTGAGTTTAGGAGAACGATTCGTGTTAGCGCGTGATGAATTGGCACGCGGATGACACGGATTCTCAAGCGAAAACGCGGATTGTGGCGGATTTTTTTATTTTAGATTGAACGGATTTTAATCTTGATTTTCTTTGCCGGTTATAAAATCGAAATGTTCTGTTTTGCCTGTTTTTAGGTTGTTGATTTCATTTTTTAGAAGTTCTTCTAAAGATTCGGCTACTATATTTCGTTCCCAGGATTCGTTTTGAAGTTCTATGATTTGACCAAATTTTCCTTTTTCGGCAGGATCTGTGTCGTATAGTAAATAATCTCCATTTCTTCCTGTCGCAAACGGAATCCATTTTGGATTTGCGTAATTGTTGGTTTTTATTTTTTCGAAATCTATTTCCAATTCCGGAAGATCATCTTCGTCAAATTGTAAATCTTGTATCGAATTCCATTCTTCTGCAATGTCTTCAAACGGAATAAGATCGTACGTCCAATCACCTGCTAAAAATTGAAAAGCAGAAGTTACTGCATCATATTCTACATTTTGAACTTTGTAAAAGTTTTGAAGCGCTGGCGGAATTGTGATTTCATCTTCTAATGTAGAATGTTCTTCTAAATCTTCTGGAGAAATACCATCAGTAAGGTTGTAGTAATCATTATCAGTTGCGACAATTTTATTAATTTCTGAAATCCATTCCTGCCATAATGATTCAAATTGTTTAAATTCGGGATCGACAGGTGTTTTGGCTTTCTTTTCTTTTTCCTCGTATGCAGAAATATCAAGTGCAGTTATTTTGTCATCTTCTTTATTGAACCACACGCTTATGCCATTAAGAATAAAGGCACCGCTGTCATCTCCCTTGTAAAGTTTTACGAGTTGATTTTTATTGGATTTATAAAATTGAAATAGTTCTTGATTTTCAAAAATAAATTCACCTGCAAATGGGTTTTTCGAACAAAAATCGTAATTACCATAATTAAGATCTAGTAATAAATTTTCTGCTTTTGCTCCTTCTTTAGAAAATGCAATAATGCCAAAATCGTCCCAGGTATAAATATGGTTATGTTGTTTTTTTAAATGTCGACATTCTCCCAAAACCTTTTTTAAATTATCTATATCAATTGGAAATTGAAAGGAAACATCGTTAATTGTGAAATCTGTTTTAGATAATGAAAGTTTTGTCAAAGTGTATTTTTTAAGGATTGCAGAAAATATTAAATAATCTTTTTGATTACACGAAGATTATGCGTGTGCTTGTTTAATTCGGGATTATAAATTCCTAAGTGATCTAAACGGTCAATACGCACTTTTCCACTGGCGTGAATGATGTAATTATTTTCCATTATGATGCCAACGTGAATGATGTTTCCTTCTTCGTTATCAAAAAAGGCTAAATCGCCTGGCTCACTTTCTTCGATGAAGCTTAATGGCTCGCCGTCAAGTGCCTGCTGAGAAGCGTCGCGATGAATTTTGTATCCGTTTAATTTGTATACCATTTGAGTGAAACCGGAACAATCGATTCCAAATGGTGTTTTGCCTCCCCAAAGATAGGGAGCGTTTAAATACATAAAAGCGGTATTTATTAAAGCGCTTTTAGGTTTAATGCCGCTGGTTTTTGTTCCTTCGAAATCAAAGTTTGCAGTATTGATGTCGGTATTGTTTAAAAACGACAAGGAAGCGCCAAGCGGAATTGGTAATAATAAGTTGTCGGGTGCACTAATATAATCAATCAAATCAGCATTAAGAATTATGGCTTCTTTGCTTAATTGGTTATAATTTGCCTCCGAAATTACCTGATATTGTTTCGAATCTACCCAGCCTTCATAATCATCAAACTGAATCTTTATTCGCGCCCATTGATTTTGACGTTCTAAAATTTCGATATGTTCGCCAAACAAAAGTTGTGTAACGATTTCACTTCTGTCACTTGGCTCAGATCGAACAGGTACTATGGCTAGATTGCAAATTCCGAACATTTAAGGTAATTTATAAGTTGAAAATTAGGAGTTATTTTTTTAATAAACAACTCCTAATTCAATATTTGTTTAAGCTCTTTCGATAACAATTGCCGAAGCACCACCACCGCCATTGCAAATTGCAGCAGCTCCGGTTTTGGCATTATTTTGTTCTAAAACATTCAGTAAAGTTACGATGATTCTTGCTCCTGAACATCCAAGAGGATGACCTAGTGAAACAGCACCACCATTTACGTTTACTTTTTCGTTATCTAAATTAAGGATTTTTGAATTGGCCAAACCAACAACAGCAAATGCCTCGTTGAATTCGAAATAATCAACATCGCCAATTGAAACTCCTGCTTTGTCTAATGCTTTTGGTAATGCTTTTGCAGGACTTGTTGTAAACCATTTTGGCTCTTGCGCAGCATCTGCATATCCTTTTATGTAAGCTAAAGGTTTTAATCCTAATGCATTTGCTTTTTCTTCAGACATTAAAACCAAAGCGGCAGCTCCGTCATTTATTGTTGAAGCATTTGCAGCAGTAACTGTTCCGTCTTTTGTGAAAACGGCACTTAATGAAGGGATTTTATCTAATTTGACATTAGTATATTCTTCATCTTTTGAAAAGATCACGGGCTCGCCACGTCTTTGCGGAACTTCTACAGGAACAATTTCGTTATCGAATTTTCCGGCATCCCAGGCTTTTGCACTTCTTTCATAAGATTGAATGGCATAATTGTCTTGTTCTTCACGGGTGATTTTGTATTCAGATGCACATAAATCAGCGCAAACTCCCATTGCGTTGTTATCGTAAGCATCTGTCAACCCATCTTTTTGCATTCCGTCCAGCATTGTTGCAGGACCAAATTTGTTCCCGTTACGCATTTGCACGTAATGCGGAATCAAACTCATGTTTTCCATTCCTCCGGCTACGACAATTTCGGCGTCTCCACAAGCAATAGCCTGTGCTGCAAACATTACAGCTTTCATTCCGGATGCACAAACTTTGTTTACAGTTGTAGCGGCAACTTCTTCAGATAAACCGGCAAAAAGCGCAGCCTGACGTGCTGGCGCCTGACCAACTCCGGCTTGTACTACGTTGCCCATGAATACTTCATCAACTAATTTTGGGTCAAGGTTAATTTTTTGAAGTGCGCCTTTTATAGCGGCAGCACCTAATTTTGGTGCGGGTACGGTAGATAAACCTCCCATGAAACTTCCGATAGGTGTTCTAACGGCAGAAACGATAACAACTCTTTTGTTCATTTTCTGTTAATATTAGTTAATCTAGCAAATTTACGGTTTATTTAAATAATTTCAAATTTTGTATCAATTTGTATGAGTTTCATTGGTTTTTAAATTTAATATCAATTTTTTGTTAATTCTATTTGTTTGATTGTGAAGAGGTTTAAAAAAAAGATTGAAAAAAGATTAAAAAAAGCGCAGAAATAGTTGTGAGATATGGAATGTTGTCTTACATTTGCAACCGCAAAACAGGACACGTTCCTTGAGCTTGGAGAGGTGCCAGAGCGGTAATGGAGCAGATTGCTAATCTGTCGACGGGTAACCGTCGCCAGGGTTCGAGTCCCTGTCTCTCCGCTTAATTTTTGCCTTCGGGGTGTAGCGTAGCCCGGTTATCGCGCCTGCTTTGGGAGCAGGAGGCCGCAGGTTCGAATCCTGCCACCCCGACTTTTTTTAAGTGTTCTTAAAAAAAACTTATTTTGGTTCCATAGCTCAGCTGGATAGAGCAACGCACTTCTAATGCGTAGGTCGAAGGTTCGAATCCTTCTGGGATCACATCAAAAGCCACTCATTTGAGTGGCTTTTTTGTTTTGTATACACTCTATAATCAATTCAGAAAAAATGTAATTAATATTTTTATAATTACACATCCACATATTGATTTTAGAATTGTATTTTTATACTGAACTTTTCTAAAATCATCATAAATGGAGTCTCTAATAACAAAATATAAAAGCCTAGGAATTAGCGATGTATTGCATTATGAGAAATTCAATTTAATATCTATCAGTCATCATTCAACAAAAATAGAAGGATCTACTTTAACCGAATTAGAAACTCAAATTTTGCTTGACGACGGTTTAACTCCAAAAGGAAAACCTGTAAACGATACTTTGATGGTTACAGATCATTTTAAGGCATTGCATTTTATTATTGGTAAAGCAAGAAATAAAACACTTGTGAGTGTCGAATTAATTAAAGAAATTAATTCTTATGTAATGAAAAGTACAGGAGGAATTTACAATACTATTCTTGGTGAAGTTGATGCAAGTAAAGGCATGTTTAGAAAAGGAAATGTTACAGCTGGCAGTTCTTATTTTCCAAATTATGATAAGGTAGAAAGATTAACAAATGAGTTAGTGATGTCTATCAACAAACAAATTAATAGTGATTTATCGGTAGATGAAAAATTAAATCTATCTTTTGATTCGCATTTTAATCTTGTAAGTATTCATCCATTTTACGATGGAAACGGCCGAACTTCGCGTTTGCTTATGAATTATATTCAGGCTTTTTATGGCCTGCCTTTAGGAATTGTTAATAGTGAGGATAAACAGGAATATATTCAGGCGTTAATTGATACAAGAGAAAAAGAGGATATTGGGATTTTTAGGAATTTCATGAAAAATCAGTATGAAACACATCTCTCAAATGAAATAAAGAAATTTGAAAATAGCTTTTGATTTTGAGTTTATTTTTCTGTTCTTCGGATAAAAAAATAGTCAAATCGAGTGGCTTTTTTGTTTCTAATAAAATCAAAGAAGATTTCCCTCATTAATTCAAAAATTGTTCACGGTATTCTGTTGGCGTTAATCCAACTTCTTTTTTGAATAATCTGGAGAAATAAGGAGGATTCTCAAAACCTAGCTGATAGGCTGTTTCGGCTATTGTATTGTCTGTACTTACCAACAGATTTTTGGCTTCAGTAACCAGAGAAATATGGATGTGTTCCAAAGCTGTTTTGCCAGTTTCCTGCTTCAGTAAATCGCTTAGATATCTGGCAGATAAAGATAATTTTGATGCCATATATTTTACGGTTGGCAATCCTTCTTTTTGAAGTTTTCCACTTTCGAAATAAAACTTTAGAATCTCTGTAAACCTGGTGATTATTGTTCCCGATATTGAGGTTCTGTTTAAGAATTGTCGTTTATAATAGCGTTGCGAATATTTTAGGATTGAGTCAATATGAGTCAGCATGATATCTTTACTAAAATCATCCTGATTGTTGTAATATTCCAGTTTTATTTTATGAAACAAATCCCAGATGGTTTCTTCTTCCTTAGGAGATAAGTGCAAAGCTTCATTTACTTCATAATCAAAAAAGCCATATTTTTTTATTTCCGAATAAAGATTGGTATTCATTAAAAAATCTTCATCAATATAAATCATAAAGCCTTTTTCTGTTAGCTCAATATCGCTCATTGTAATTTTCTGACCCGGTTTTACAAATGCCATCGAACCATTGTCGTGATCGTATTTGGTTTTTCCGTATAAAATTGTTCCTGACTTTACTTTCTTTAAAGCTATTTTATAAAAGTCCATCGTAAATTCTGTTTCAACAAACGTGCAGCCTTTTAACTCTTCAAAAGTTACTAAACCAAGCAAAGGATTTTCAGGGGGAGGAAATCCATTGGAAATATAGAGTTCACTTATCGTTTTGTAATTTTTCATGCTTTACAGTTTTATACATTATAAATCTACGTTTAAAAGTTTATCATTACTCAAATTTCTTCAAGATAAGTTACTTCCGGGGCGTCCGTCAGTTTTCCATTCAAAAATGCAAAAAAGCTTTTCACGTAATGCTGCTCAAGATGCCAGTCATAAGTTTGTTTTGAGGTATAAACAGCAAAAATTACGAGTATATTTGGTTCATCCGTTTTTCTCATCAATATGAAATTTTCGCATCCTTCTTCAAGCAGGATTTGATTTCTGGTTTCGATGGCCAATGGAAGTGCTTCATTAATAAATTGAGAATCTATTTTAAGGGCGGCGTTTGTTATTATTTTTTTCATTTTTATTGTTTTAATATAAAATTGGAATGCTAAACAATCTTAAACATTCCAACTGTACATTTAGTAATTTGTGTTTGTTTGTCAGAATTATTTATTTAATACTTTTTAGTATCGAGTTTTCGAACATTTTTGGTGCATAATGCTGTAGAAAAACGATCATACCGGACATTTTACCCACCGGATTACTGAATTTAGGTTCTTTTGTGCCAATTAGTTTAGTGATAATTTTAGCCACTGCATCCGGAGATTCTGCTTCGTCTAAACCTTTTTGAGTAGCAGCATTGACAAGTTCTCTGTAGGTATTATAATCTGCGATATTTCCTGTTGAAGAAATGGCATTATGCCCTAAATTCGTTTTAAACCATACAGGCTCTACAACACTAACTTTAATATTAAACTGATTCAACTCAAAACGCAATGATTTAAAATATCCTTCGACAGCATGTTTCGAAGCAGAATAGTACGATAAATTTGGTGGGCCAATCAACCCAACAATCGAGCTTACGGTAATGATTTTCCCAAATTTTTGTTTTCTGAAAAAAGGTATAATTGCATTTGTAACTTTGACTGTTCCCCAAAAGTTGGTTTCAAATTGTTTTCTGGCTACATCAATAGGTGTTTCTTCTGCAATACCCGTTATCATAAAACCGGCATTGTTTACTAAAACATCCAGTTGTTTGGTTTCTTTAGAGAGTTTTTCTTTAAATTCATTTATAGAATTATCGTCGTCAATATCCAAACGCATTAATTTAAACGGAACTTTGTATTTTTCCGGTTCGCGACTTGTTCCAATTATGTTAAACCCTTTTTTGTGAAGGTCATTAGCCAGCATCAATCCAAAACCTGAAGATGCTCCTGTGATTAAAATTGTTTTGCTCATTTTATTCTTTATATGATTAATAATGAGGCAAATTTAGAACACGGGTCATCGTTAGTACTTATACAAAAGTGGGAAGACGTGATACATTTTTACAATTTGGTTTTTACTAATCACTCCAATTATAAAATGAGTTTATAAAGAGTAAAATATAATTATTTACAGTAATTTAGTATTCTCTATAGCTTCCTATGATTTTTGAATTTACAGCAGCACCGGGTTTTGACTTTATAACTTTGTTTTCAAAACAAATAAATGTTCCTGTGCGAGATAATGTATTGCAAATTCCTGAAAGTCTGGGAGAAGGTTATGTGCGTAAGGTTGGGTTTGGAGATGATTTTAAATTAACGATTCATCGGTATATATTAAAGGAAGACTTAATTCTTAAACGCAATCCGGCTGTAAAAGCCAATAATGTGCGAACTATTTTCTTTTATAATAATAAAGAAGATCTTGAAGTTAAATGTAATAACGAGGAAAATATCCCATTTTTTCAAAAGAATGATTCTTCTATAATTCTTTCTACAAATGATTTGCGAACAGAAATTCGTTTTCCAGCCGGAAGCAATATTCAGTATGTTGTAGTGGGTATTACTGCCAGCAGATTGCATTCCGTTTTATCTATAGAAAAGCCTAACACTACAATACAAACCATTACTGCCGAAGATGCTTCTTTTCTTTTTTTCGAAAATCTGGATCCTGAAATGCAGCTGCTTCTTAAAAATATTGTATCAGTCGATATGAATAATTCTATGAATAATTTTTATGTACAAATTAAAGTACAGGAATTAATGTATTTGCTTTTTAGTAAATTATCGCTTAGGGAGAACACGACTTTTAAGAATATAAATAGTAACGATGCACAAAAACTTCTAATCATTCGCAACGAAATACTGAACGATCTTAGTACTCCGCCGGTTTTAAGTGAATTAGCTATAATTGCTTCAATGAGCGAAACGAAACTCAAGCAACTCTTCAAACAGACATTTGGAGATACCATTTATAATTATTATCAGAAAGCAAGGATGGAAGAAGCGGCTTTTCTGTTAAAACAAGCCAAACATTCCGTTTCTGAAGTTGGTTACGAGTTGGGATTTTCAAATCTTAGTCATTTCAGCAGATTATTTGAGAAGCAATACGGCATTACACCCAAAAAGTTTTCTTATACTATATAAGTATCCTTTTCATCTTCGATATTAAAAATGCAACTGTCGGATAGGACTATTCTTGTGTCTTTTTTGGTTATTTTACCCATATATTAACTTCTAAATTTGTTCCTATAATTAAATAGAACAAAATGAAAAAGTTACTTACGCCTTTTGAGAAAGGCTTCATAAAATTTAAAAATCATTTGGTAATGGCGCCGATGACCCGAAGCAGAGCTATAGACAATCTTCCAAATGAACTCATGGCAAACTATTATGCACAACGCTCTGGTGCTGGTTTGATTATTACCGAAGGTACTTCGCCAAGTCCCGAAGGATTGGGATATCCGCGTATTCCCGGAATTTATTCTGAAGTGCAGGTTGCAGGCTGGAAAAAAGTTACAGAAGCCGTGCATCAAAACGGATCAAAAATTTTTCTGCAGTTAATGCATACCGGGCGTATCGCTCATGTTGCCAATCTGCCAAACGGAATTCAGCCCGTAGGACCTTCGGATATTAAGGCGGCAGGTGAAATTTTTACTGATTCTTTGGGTATGCAGGAACATTCCGTTCCGGTGGCTCTTAGTTTAGATGGGATAACGCGTGTTATTGAAGATTTTGTAAATGCTTCTAAAAACGCAATTCTTGCCGGTTTTGATGGTGTAGAACTTCATGGTGCCAATGGGTATTTGCTGGAACAATTTTTAAATCCAAATGTAAATAACAGGACAGATCTTTACGGTGGCAATCTTATCAACAGAAGCCGACTTGTTTTAGAAATTTCTGAAGCAATTGCAGCAGCAATCGGTCCGGATAAAGTTGGAATTCGTTTTTCTCCGTTTTCTCAATTAAGTGATCAGGCATCGTATGATACAGAAGAAGTGCATCAAACCTATACTTATCTAAGCAGTGAACTGGATAAATTAGGAATCGCGTACATTCATCTTTCTACCAATCCTGAAATTCCGGAAAAAACATATAAAGCAATCCGTGCCGTATTTACCAATACAATCATAATTTGTAATGGACTTACAGCAGAAACAGCCGAAGAAAAACTATTGGACAATTCTGCAGATCTTGTTGCCTTTGGGCGCGGATTTCTAGCTAATCCCGATTTTGTAAAACGTATTGAAAAAAATCTTTCGCTCAACGATGTAGACTTCGGCACATTATATTCTCCGGGTGAAACAGGTTATACAGATTATCCACTTTATACTTCAAAATAATGAAAGCAATTCAATACAAAGATTACGGAAGTTCAGCTGTGATTGAACTGGTTGAGGTTTCGACACCATCAATTCAAAACGAAAATGATGTTTTAATTCAGGTTAAAGCAGTAGGCGTGAACCCAATAGATATGAAAATACGAATGGGATTAATGAAAGAAATCCGTCCTGTGGAGATGCCGTTTATACCAGGTGGTGAAGCTGCAGGAATAATTGTTGCCGTTGGCGGGGGCGTATCAAAATTTAAAGTTGGAGATGAGGTTATTGCTCTTACCTGGAAAAACGCTTACGCAGAATATGCAACGGCAAACGAAAATTTTGTTTTGCTGAAACCGGAAGGCTTGTCTTTTGAAGAAGGAGCTTCAATAGTTGTTAATATTGGCACATCTCAATCGGTTTTATTTGCAGAAGGGGAATTAGAAAAAGGTCAAAAAGTTTTAATTCAGGGCGGTGCTGGTGCAGTTGGCGGTGCTATGGTTCAAATGGCAAAAGCAGCCGGTGCATACGTTATTGCAACAGCCTCTGGAAATGGTGTGGCATTGGCAAAAAGCCTTGGTGCTGACGAAGTGATCGATTATAAATTGCAGGACGTTTCAGGTATTGCAAAAGATGTTGATTTAGTTGCAGATACAGCCGGAGGAGAAGCGCAGATAAAACTTTTTCAGGTTTTAAAACCTGGTGGAAAACTTTTGAGTATCGCTATGCCGACATCGCAAGAGCTGGCAGAACAATACAATGTAAAAGCTTCTTTTGTGGTTTCGGACATCTCTGCCAAGACTTTACAAAATGGAATTGATTTGATAAAAGCGGGGAAATTCCAAACAATTGTTTCTAAAACATTTAAGCTTGAAGACGCCGCAATAGCTCAGGATTTTTTAACGGCTGGCGGTGTAAACGGCAAAGTTGTACTTCTTGCAGATCAGGAATAAAATAAATAATTTTGAGATTAAGCCATTCTAACGAGTGGCTTTTTTGTTTTATATCAGATGAATGTTTCTGTTTTATTAATTACCTCTTAGAAATTTTATTATTAGAAATCGCACGTTGTAAATTGCATTTAAATCGATTAATACCCGGAACGCGCGTCGCTAAATGTTTTGTTTTACAGTTCTCTACACGTTTGCGCCATAATTTGTAACTGCTAAATTTTAATTCTTTTTTCATTAAAACTTTTACATCAGCTTCAGATAAATTAAACTGAAATTTTATGGCATCGAAAGTTGTTTTGTCCTCCCAGGCCATTTCGATAATGCGGTCCAATTCTATGGCAGAGAAATTATATTTTTCCTTTTTCATGAGACTTTTCATTTTAAAGGCTAAGGTAATTAAAATATATTTTTGTTTAGTATTTTTTAAAAATCATTAAACAATTTAGTATCTTTAAATGGGTAAAATGTTGTTTTTTTAAATTGGAAAATCATTCAAGCGATGAATAAAATTTTAATTATTGGAGGAAGTAAAGGAATAGGTAACGCTATTTTACAACAGCAGCTCGAAAATAATCAGGTATATAATATCAGCAGAAGCAGTCCTGAAGTTTCTCATCCTAATTTAGTTCATTTTTCTATAGATGTACTGCAGGATGAATTGCCGGATATTGATGCTATAGATTCCTTAATTTATTGTCCGGGGTCAATTAATCTTAAACCCATTTTAAACTTAAGTATTGACGACTTTAGAAATGATTTTGAAATTAATGTCATTGGAGCTGTAAAGGTTATTCAGAAGTATTTGCCGGCTTTAAAAAAGGCAAAAAAGCCCTCTATTGTATTATTCAGTACCGTTGCTGCAAAATTAGGAATGCCATTTCATGCCAGTATAGCAACTGCTAAAGCTGGAGTAGAAGGACTTGTGAAATCGCTTGGCGCAGAACTTGCAAGTGTTGTGCGCATCAACGCGATTGCGCCCACGATTACCGAAACGTCTTTGTCTGCATCGATTTTGCGAAATGACCGAATGAAGGAAAACATGATAGAAAGGCATCCGATGAAAAATTATCTAAAGCCGGAAGAAGTCGCGCACATGGCGAATTATCTGATTTCTGAAAATGCAGGATCCATTTCCGGGCAAGTTTTCGAGATGGATTACGGATTGGTAAGTTTTAAATTATAAAAAAAAAATCATGAAAATTCTCTTAACAGGCGCAACGGGTTATATCGGTAAAAGACTTTTGCCGCTGCTCATCGATCAGGGGCATGATGTTATTTGTTGCGTAAGGGATAAAAACAGGTTTTATTTTCCTGAGACAGTCGCACAGAATGTACAGGTTATCGAGGTCGATTTTCTAAATCCGGAATCGCTCGCTAATATTCCTTTAGATATTGATGCTGCCTATTATTTAATTCATTCGATGTCTGGCGCAGCAGCCAATTACAATGAACTCGAAAGTATTTCGGCGAATTATTTTGTCGAAAGAATGAACGAAACAACGGCTAAACAAATCATCTATTTAAGCGGAATTGTAAATGACAAATCTTTATCTAAACATTTATCTTCGAGAAAAGCCGTAGAAGATGTTCTGATGGCAGGAACAATTCCGTCTACGACTTTAAGAGCCGGAATAATCGTCGGATCCGGAAGTGCTTCTTTTGAAATAATTCGGGATTTGGTTGACAAACTGCCTGTAATGATTACCCCTAAATGGCTCAATACCAAATGCCAGCCCATTGCTATTACGGATGTTTTAGAATTTTTGACAAAATCATTACTGAATCCGGCAACGTATAATCAGAGTTTTGATATTGGAGGGCCGGATGTACTGACTTATAAAGAAATGCTGCTTCAATTTGCAGAAGCAAAAAAACTGAAAAGATATATTTTTACAATTCCGGTCATGACACCAAAATTATCTTCATACTGGCTTTATTTTGTTACATCAACTTCTTTTAAACTGGCATCGGCATTGGTTAGCAGCATGAAAGTAGAAGTCGTTTGCAAGGATAATAGAATTAATAATCTTTTAAACGTAAAACCCATAAGCTACAAACAGGCACTCGACAGGGCTTTGATCAAAATAAATGAAGATAATATTGTTTCGAGCTGGAAGGATTCTTTAATAAGCGGAAGATTTAAAGGAAATCTGGCACATTATCTAAAAGTTCCTAAAAAAGACTGTTTTATAGACCGAAGAAAAAGAGAAATTTTAGATCGGGAATTTACAATTGAAAAAATCTGGTCGATTGGCGGAGAAACAGGCTGGTATTATGCAGACTGGCTTTGGAGTATGCGCGGCTTTATGGATAAAATTTTTGGCGGAGTAGGAGCAAGAAGAGGAAGAACGCATAAAAAAACGATTTTTCCTGGTGATGTTTTAGATTTTTGGAGAGTTGTTTACGCTGATAAAAAACAGGGAAAACTGATTTTATATGCCGAAATGAAATTACCCGGTGAAGCCTGGCTTGAATTTAAAATCATTCACAATACTTTGTATCAGGCTGCGACTTTTAGACCTCAGGGAATATGGGGAAAATTATATTGGTATTCGGTTTTGCCTTTTCACGGTTTTATTTTTAATGGAATGATTAACAAATTGATTCGCTAAATATTTATTTGGAAAAATTCAAAAAGACATCATTACAAATGAAGTCTTTTTGAATTTGTTTAGTTTGTAATTTGAATTAAACAGTAACTACAATTTTGCCAAATTGCTGATTGGACCTGTAATTAGATATAAAAACAAAATATTTCAATATTTCTGTATTTTAAAATATACTTTTTAGTATATTTGTCGTCTAATTTAAAAAGTACCATGCTTACAAAGGCAGAAAGAACCAAACAATTTATACTTGAAACTGCAATACCTCTTTATAATGAGAAAGGTATTTCGGGAGTTAATATTGATGATATCCTTGAAGCTACAAAACTTACGAAGGGATGTTTGTATGGACATTTTGAAAACAAAGAAGATTTGTCTGCACAAGTAATTGACTTATCGCTTAAGATGGTTTCTGAGAAAATCAGGGCCGCAGTTTATAAAGGAAAAACGATAAAAGGTAAAATATTTGCATTTTTAGATTTTTATAAAAACCCTATTGAAACGTATGTTTCCGGTGGATGTCCGATATTCAATACAGCTGTAGAAGCAGATGATAATTATCCTTTTATAAAAGAAAAAGTGGCTAAAGTAGTCAGAATTGGCCAGCAGGAATTAACAGCATTGCTTCAGGAAGGAATCAATAATGGTGAGTTTTCCAAATCTCTTGATCCTGTTGTTTTTGCTTTCAAATTAGTAGCTTCTGTAGAAGGCGGGATTGTAATGTGCCGGGTTATGGATACCGCAAAACCAATGCAAGGACTGATTAAAAGCTTAAAGTCTGAATTGGAACAATACGTCATCTAAATTTTTTTTATTTTAAAATAAACTAAAAAGTATATTTTAAAATAAACTAAAAAGTCTAAAATGAAATGATTTATTAAATAAAAAACAATAGAAAATTCAAAAAATATATAATGAAAACAACTAAACTCTTTAAATAAACCAGACAATGAATATAAAAGGTAAAACGATATTGATTACCGGTGGAGGCTCCGGAATTGGTTTAGAATCTGCAAAACAATTTTTAGAACAAGGGGCCAAAGTCATCATTACGGGTAGAAATCAGGCAAAATTAGAGGCTGCAAAAAAGCTGCTTCCATCAATAACTATTATAAAAAGTGATGTCGAAAATCAGGAAGATGCCATTGCACTTTTTGATCAGGTAGTTTCTTTGGGCGGGATCGATATTTTATATAATAATGCTGGGGTGGGAAGTCCGGCACTTAATCTGGGAATTGCAAATGACCAAATTTTGAACAATGCGATTTACGAAATGAATATTAATTATTTTGGTGTTATAAGGTTAAACAACCTTTTTATAGAAATGCTGAAATCAAGAAAAGAAGCGGCTATCATCAATACAACTTCTATTTTGAGCATTGTACCTGCTTTAGAAGAACCAACTTATGCAGCAACAAAAACAGCTTTAAGTTTTTATACCAGAACTCTTAGAAAAAATTTAGAAATTTTAGGCAGCAAAGTAAAAGTATTTGAACTGCTTCCGCCTGTTGTGGCAACAGAAATGACAGCGAACAGAAATGATAAAAAAATGACCCCGGAACAGTTGGTAAAAGAGCTTATTTCGGGAATTAAAAAAGATAAGTTCACGATTAGGGTAGGCGATGCAAAATTACTTAATATAGTAAACAGGTTTTTTCCGCAATTGGCTTTCAATTTAGTAAATCCTAAAAAGATTTACGCAAGCCTGAAACAATAACTAAAATTCTAAAATTTATAAAATGAAAGCATTTGTAATTAATAAATATAGTAAAAACGGAAGTTTACAGCTTGCCGAAGTGAATGTTCCGGAAGTAAAAGACCAGGATGTTTTGGTTGCTATACACGCAGCAGGGGTTAATCTTTTGGATTCTAAAATAAAAACGGGAGAGTTTAAACTCATTTTGCCTTATAAGCTTCCGTTAATTTTAGGACATGATGTTGCTGGTGTCATCACTAAAGTCGGAAAAAATGTAACAAAGTTTAAAGTTGGTGATGAGGTGTATGCCAGAGTAAGAGATCAACGCATTGGTACTTTTGCCGAATTTATTGCCATAAATGAAGCGGATGCCGCACTTAAACCTAAAAATCTTTCTATGGAAGAAGCAGCATCTATTCCGTTAGTAGCGCTAACGGCTTGGCAGGTTTTGGTTGAAAAAGCAAAAATCCAAAAAGGACAAAAAGCATTTATTCAGGCAGGTTCCGGAGGTGTTGGAACAATTGCAATTCAGCTAGCAAAACATTTTGGGGCTACAGTTGCTACAACAGCAAGTGCCAAAAGTTTTGATTTACTTGAAAAACTTGGAGCTGATATTGTTATTGATTATAAGAATAGCGATTTTGAAAACAGGCTGAGTAATTATGATGCTGTATTGAATAGCCAAGATCCAAAAACGCTTGAAAAATCGTTACGAATACTAAAATCAGGCGGAAAACTAATTTCTATTTCAGGGCCGCCAACTCCGGATTTTGCCAAAGAAATCAAAGCGCCCTGGTTTGTAAAAATAATTCTTTCTTTAATAAGCTCAGGCATTCGCAAAAAAGCAAAGGCTAAAAATGTGGATTATTCTTTTTTATGGATGAAAGCTGATGGCGAACAGTTAAATGAAATTACCAAACTTATTGAGGCCGGAATAATTGAACCAATTTTAGATAAAGTTTTTCCTTTTGACAAAACAAACGAAGCATTGTCTTACGTAGAAAGCGGACGTGCGAAGGGAAAAGTAATTATTAGAATAAAATAATCTTCTTATAAAATGTCACTTATTTTCAATTTGAAATGAGCATCTAACTTACAGAATAGTTATAAATGAGATTTTTTGATTTCATTCATTGAGGCCCTATAATGTATTTTAAAAGAGAATCAATTATGATTTAATTCGGAAATGGGATTTAACTGATTTAAACCAAAACCGAATGCTTATTTTGAATTGGAAGTATGTGATTTTTTACGATCTAATATTTGAGTTAAAATGCTTTAGTATTTGCTTAGGTGCTGCTATAACTTCTCTTCGAATAGGATCGAACCATTCCATTTCTTTGGTAACCTCTGCGCAGCATTCTTTTTTTGAATTGAAGAAAGAACTTTTAATGTTGATTTTGTCCTCTATGGAACAATGTTGCATCTCAACAAAAAAAGGTTCGGTAAACATTAGATTTTTGTAACAAACTAAAACATGACTTCCTTCTTGTAGACCCAAATGCAAAGCATTGAGTTTCTCTTTTGAAAATCCATTATTAAACAAAAAATGATGTAATAATCTAAGAGTGTATGAAATGTAAGCATTGCTTTCCATTACCATAACATCATCTACATCTTCTCCGGCGACAACATAATTTTTGCAGATCATTTAAGTTTAGTTAAGGTTATTAAAAAAGAGGCCAGCCTGATATGCAACTGACCTCAAATAGTAGTCATGTTTAATGATCTTCCAAATCAAAAAATTTTATTCGCTAAAATGCAATGGGTAATTTAGCAGCTAAATATTAAATTCGCTTAAAGTCTTATTTCACCAATAAAAAATTATAATTGATTTTTATTTTATCAGCAATTTTTTTTCTGACCATGCCTGGGATTTCTATATCAAAATCTTCTGGTTTTACTTCAAATGAACCAACAGCATTGACTCCGTTGGCTGCTTTAGAAACTTTCACGATTACATTTATTGGTTTTGTTTTTCCGTGAATGGTAAGATCTCCTTTTAAAGTAAAATTTTTAGCTGTGTTTGTGATTTTAGCACTATCAAAATCTTCTATTTTACCTTTTAAAGTTGCTTTTGAAAATTTTTCAGATTCCATGTAGTTTTCATTAAAATGTTCTTCCATAAGGGATACCTTAAAACGAAAACCTTTTATTAGAACCAAAGCAGCAAAATCTCCGGTTGATTGCTCTAAAACAGCAGATACACTTTTATTTTCGGCAGCAACCTCTTCATAAGAAGGCATTGAAGCCTGAAACTTGATGCTTCCTGTTTTTGTGATTAGTTTTTGCGCAAATCCATTTGTACCCGCAGCAATAAGGAGCAGTAGTACAAAGAAATTTAGATGTATTTTTTTCATAATTATTAATTTTCTTTTAGTCCATCAGTATTCCATTTTACAATTGCATCAATATTTGCCTGAGACATTCTTCCTGCTTGAGGCATAATACCCTGCTGTCCGGTTTGCAATTGAATACGGTTCAAAAGACCGGCATTTTCAACAGCATTTTTTACTTCAGCGTAAGTAGTTAAAGGTCTGAAACCTGCAGATCTTCCTGTCTGATGGCAGCCTATACAATTGGCATCAATAATTGATTTTACGTTTTTTGAATAAGTCGCCGCAACAACAGGATCTGGATCAGGAGTTCCTGTTACAGGTGGTGTTTCGATATCCTGATAGGTATCAGAATCACTACAGCTTGTAAATGCGGCAGCTACTAAAATTGTCATTATTATTAATTTCTTCATAGTTTGTTTTTTTTATAGTTTTTAAAATACTCTGTAAAGGTTAAATCCGAAAAAGAAGTCTCCTTTGCCCCAGTTGCCTGTAGCATTGGTAAGGTATCCGCTCTCGCTCATCGATTGTGAATTGGTAAATATCAATTGAAAAACGTGTCCTCCGGTTTCTACATCAAGACCTACAGAGAGAGGATTTTCATAAAAGCCCGGCGTATCAAAATTGTGCATGTATTCTAGATTGACCGATAATCTTTTGGTGATTTTATAGCGCCCGCCGCCGCCAAATGAAAATTGATTATCATTTTCGATAGCAGGATTATAAAGGTTTTTATGCAAAAAAGACGGTACAAGCTCAAGAGAAAGCCTCTCGCTAATTTTTCTTGATACCAATAATTGCTGTACATAAGTCATGCGGTGCTTAAATTCTAAGCCTGGATATTGCTCTTTTTCTAAAAAAGTATTAATATCGGCCACACTATATCCTACAACATCAACAGGAAAATTGGCGCTTTGTCTTGCCAGTCTGTATTTCAATCCGGTCTCATACATTTTATTCAATGTATGTCTGGAAAGACTTACCGATAACCAGTCTGTAACACCATAAATACCTCCCAGTTTTGTAGTCGCATTATCGAGACCAAAAAAACTGTCAAAACCGTCTTTAACAGTACCAAAACGATGCGAGACTACAAAATAGAACTCTTTTTTTGCAGGCATTTTTGTTGTCTGCAGGGTTACCAGCTGTAATGCTTTAAAAGTTGCTGTAGAATAACTTTCTTCTACCTGAGTCGAATCCAGATCCTTAAGCAAATCGTCTTGCGAATATGCCATAGTAGCCAAAAAAAGGCAGATTGAGATTAAAAATTTCTTCATAAAATTGAATTAATTGATTTGTTTATTAATGCTGCATTGGTCTAGTTTTATTTCCTGAAAAAGCTCATCATAACCAATGCATTTGCCTTTTACTGTTACCTTATTATTGATAAGTTTTTCTTTTACTTTTTGTGTAAACAGACAAAAAATAGTGTTTTCAAGTATGACAACAGAGTCTGTTTCTTTTGTTACCAGACCCACTATTTCAATTGTTTTATTGAGATAAAGGGAATCTGCTTTTTGTGGATTTGAGTTATAATCTTCACTCATTTTTGCTGCTGTCAGAGTGTATTCAGGCATTTCTGATTCTATATTGCGCGCTTCCTTAAAAAGAAATCCGTAATAAAAATAAATGCCCCCAGAAATCAGCAACAGCAAGACCACAATGACTAATGTTATTCTTTTTCTTTTCATAGATGGAGTTTAAATGCATTTTGTCCAGGTATTTTGAAGTAGAATACCAGAATTTTCATTTCAATTTATTTCAAATTAGCCCAATTTGTATTGGACTAATTTGAAATGGTATGATTTACAAAAACGATAGTTTATATAGCAAGTGGCAAATCTTTTACCGGTACAGGCCAAACTCCAGGGCTTGGGAAACTGATTCCTTTATTGGCACCTCTTACGCTTGCATCTTGTCCAAAATAATACAAAGGCCAGCCATTGTAAGTCAATTGAGATTTACCAAATACTGTGATAACACCAAATTTAGTTTTGTCAAGTGTCGAAGGCACAACAATTTTATCAGTTTCATATATTGGCCAAACAGCATTGTTTGAAAAATCAGCCTTGGTAAAATTGTTTTTATTGAAATTATCGTTTTTGAAAACATACAGCGTCAATCCTTTAGCATCTGTAAAATAAGTAGTCTGTCCATCTCCAACAGTATAATCTGATTTGTAGTTTTTACCATCATGGCCTACAAGCTGGCTTCTTACGATCATAATCGAATAATCCGGTTTTGCAATAAACCAAACACCGCCAACTCCGTCGCCCGTTGTTGCACCGGCAGCTTCTGCTGTGTTGGTTCCGTTTACACTTGGTGCATAGTAATATAAAGGCCATCCTTTATAGGTTACTTGTTTTTTACCAGAGGCAGTAGTTACAGTACCAAAATCAGAGAATGTTAATCCTGTACCTATTTTTTCTGCAGTTAAATTATCTACTATAAAAGGTGGCCATACAGCTTCACAACCTCCTGTACAAGAAACTTGACCGTTGGCATCTGTTGAAAAAAAGTATAAAGATTTTCCATCCTTATCAGAAAGGTATGAGCCTAATGTTGTACTTGTAGAAAGTTTAACTTCTGTCTTTACTTCCGGCGTAGTAGGAGTCTCATCGTTGTTATTATCACTACTACAGCTTAGGAAAAATGTTGTTGCTGCAAAAGCAACTAAAGCGAATTTAATTTGTTTTAATTTCATTGTTTCTTGTATTTGATTAATTATAGAAAAAGGGGGAAAAGCTACTTTACAAAAACAGTAAAGCATTTTGTTGTTTGATTGTAGTTCATGAACATTTCGTTCAATAACCAGATTGGTTATTGTTACGAACTGTCATTAAAATTCAGTATTACGTTTTGTAGGGGAGCCATTTTTCTTCTTCTGATAGATTCAGAAGTAAAACAGCTTTAATGCAGATTACCCTACCAAAGAATTGTAATTTTATTAAAAAATAAAAAAAAGAGACAGAAAGAGGTTACAAATCTTGAAGGAAAAAAGGTTAGAGTGAAACTCTAAAACTCACATTTGGAGTTCTTTGCAATGAGAATGTTTCAACTTCTTCAATAGAATTTGTTAAGGAACTTATTCTATAATATTCGCTGATTTCATTTTTTCTGTTGAGGATATTTAAGATTGAAATTCCTAATTTGTACTGAATTCCGTTTGCGGTTTCCCACTTGTAAGTAGAGGAAATATTAACCTGCGAAAAAATATGCAGGTTGGTATTGTTAGGTTTGTTGTAAACCAATTGAGGATTTGAAAGGTCAATTTGAGAAAAATCAGGAGAAGTTTTTGGCCTGCCGGAAGACCATTTTGTACCCAAAGCAATTTTAAAATTGTTTTTCTCATAAATTCCCGCCCATGAAATCGTGTGCATTAACTGAAAATTGTTAGGGAAAGTTGGGTACTCATAATTAGCAAAATGGTAATTATTATGATTATACGTATAGCTTAGCCAAGTCAGAAAGTGACTCATTTTTTTCTGAATTAGCATCTCTGCTCCCCAAATTTCATAATCTCCAGTCGTTCTAACAAACTCTAACTGGTTTTGAAAACCCTGGCTGGAAGTCGTAATTCCGTTTACTTTTTTATAAAAATTTTCTATATCCAGCAACCAGTCATTCTTTTTATAGAATAAATTTAAAGAGATTTGTTTGCTTCTTTGAATAGGAATTGTGGTGTTATTCGATACAATCCAACGTCTTTTTTCGATACCAAAATAATCTTTTTGCAAATCAATGATTTGTTGCGAATTTTGACTTTTTAATTCTCCAAGCAATTCTAAATTTAGATTTTTATTGATGCTATAACCAAATTGCATTCTCGGTTCTACAATAAATTTTTTAAATTTTTCTATATAATTAATTCGGGTTCCAGCCTTAAAATATATTCTGGAAATTGTATCATTGAATTTTCCTTCCAGAATCAGGGCGTGAGTTCTCAGAACGTCTTTTACATTACGATAGAAATCAGGATTGGTTACCTTTTCTAAATTAGAAATACCAACTTCATTAAACTGATAGCCCTCATTAAAACTAAATCTGGAGGTAATAATATGATTGTTCTCTAAATTAATTCCGTTATTGTTAACCGTATTTTCCTGAATAACGACTTGGTTTCCAATAGTAGTTCTTTGATTGGCCAAAAGTTCATAAGCAGAGTTATAAACATTCATTTTAGTAGTATTGAAACGGTTCCAGTTTCTTTTCCAGGATAAATTTCCGCCGTAATTTTGTTGTCGTAAAATGTTGTTTTCAGATCTGTTGATATCATACACCATCGCACTTTGAAAAACCTCCAGATTGTCCTTAATGGTAATTAAGTCCAATATAATCTGATCTTTACTTCCAATTTTCTGAGCATATTTGAGCGTGGCATCATAGAAGCCAAATTTTTTGTCACTTTGATAATCTATATTTTGGTTTTGTGAAAAATCGGTAATCGTTGTGTTTTGAAATACTTTATTGAAATATTCCTTATAAGTTGGTGTTTCTACAAAATCGGTAATGGATTTACGTGCTGAAATTTCGATAGAACTCTTTTTCGAAAGATTGTACTTTGCATAAACATCGGCATTAATCATATTTATTCCTGCGCTAAAAGCATTTTTTTCTGCTATTTCTGGAGTAGAAGAAATCGCTACGACACTCGAAACACTTTCTCCAAAAAAGGCAGAACTTCCATTTTTATAAATAGAAATCGTATGAGCCAAATTGGGATTGAAAACCGATATTAAACCAAAAAAATGTCCCGTTTGGTACATTCGTATTCCGTTCCACAAAAATAAATTCTGATCGTGTGTACCGCCGCGAACATTGATGCTCGATACACTTTCGTCGATGCTGTTTACACCGGGAATTTGCTGCATGGTCTGCAAGGCGTCCGGTTCGATAAGTCCTGGCAAAATTCCAAATTTCTTGGGTTTAATTTCAAACGATCCATCCGTGTTTTTTGAAATTCCCGAAGCCAGAATTGCACTCGTTTTAATTTCTGCAAGTTCTGTAATTTCAGGATCTAATAGTATTTGAATACAATTTTTAGAATCGGAATTAGTTAACACAAATCTTTTGGGTATAAAGCCAATGTGACTAATCAGGACAGCATTTTTATCTTCTCCGTTAAATTCAAAATAACCGTTTGAATCAGTTGTAATTTGGTTTTTATTAGCTAAACTAATATTAGCGTTTTCAATAGGCTTTTTATCGTATTTAGAAAAAATATAGCCGCAGATTATTTGAGATTCAATCTCTTTTTTATAAATATTAATGAATTTGTTTCCTATATTTTCAAAAGATAAATGGGTGTTTTTGGCTAAATAGTGCAATTTTTGATCTAAGGAAAGTGATCTCTTTGGCGGAACTAATTGCAGGTTGTCAATATTGTCTTCCGTATAATTAAAACTAACCTCATGCTGTTTTTCAATATCAATTATGATTTTTTTAAAAGGCATAACTTTCCCTTTGTCCTGAGCAAAAAGATTCAGGACAAGGAAAAAAAGAAAAAACAAAAAATGAAATTGTTTGGGGAAGAACATTTATTTTTCGTCAAAAATTATTTTATTTTTTGAGACTTTTTTAGCCTCCAAATGATACGTTGTACTAATAATCTGCAAAGCGATATCAAGGTTTTTAGCGGGTAATTTTCCTGTAAATAAGGAAACTGTATCTTTTGTGTTTAATTCGATCTTAATATTATATTGCCTTTCAACTTCGTCTAATACCGTTCTGATGTTTTCTTTATAAAAACATATTTGATTTTCTGTCCATTCCGGTTTTAAGGAACGTACTGTCAATTTGGTTTGTTTTCCGTTTTCGAAACTAACGCTTTGACCGTGCGTTAATAAAATTTGAAAGTTTGCGTAATTTACTTTTACACGACCTTCGTAACACACTACATCAAACCTGTTTTTTCTGGCTTTTACGTTAAACTGAGTTCCCAAAACCGATACTTTTCCCAAATTGGTCTGTACTTCAAAACGTCGGCCTTTGGCAACCCTGAAATAAGCTTCTCCTTTTAATTCAAGACGTCTGTTATTGTCCCAGTTCCATTTTTTATAATTTATTTCAGAACCTGAGTTTAATACAACTTCAGAATTATCAGGTAATGAAAAAGTTGTTTTTTCTCCAAAACTTGCCGTTTCCGTTTGTGGTACAAAAAATTTCAGCAAAAATGTTATTCCAAGTGCCAGAACAAAAATAGCTGCAGCTCTAAACATCCAGTTTTTGTATAAAGAAATCTCTTTTGGAGTTTCTTTTTTCTGATTAAGAATGTTCGACAGCATAGCATTCTCATCAAAATCACTTATCTCCAAATGTTCTGTATAGTTTTTTATTTTTTGGTATTTTTCAAAATCGGGACTTGCTTTAAATTCAGCTAATTCATCTTCCGACAAATCATTGTTGAGCCATTTTGCTAATAAGCGATTCTTTTTCATTGTACTACTATTATATATTAAAACAATTGTAACTTAATTTACCCTACTTTTATAGATCAATTTCTTTACGAAGACTCAACAATGCCAGATGAATACGTTTTTCGACAGCTTTTACGCTAATGTTTAATTCAATGGCAATTTCGCTGTATTTTTTTCCATCAATTCGATGCATTAAAAAGGCAACACGCTGTTTTTCGTTTAAGTTTTCGATAGCTTTCAAAAGTTTAGACTGAAACTGTTTTTCTTCTAAAATATATTCCGGGTTTTCATTTGTTTTGTCTAAGCCTGTGAAGTTTTTTTCATATTTCAACACCACTTTCTGGTGCGCAATTTCGTTAAGACTGCTATTGTTTGCAATCGTATAGATGTACGATTTTGCTTTTTCCAAAGGTACCGAAGCGCAGTTTTGCCAAAGTTTCACAAATGCTTCCTGTGTTATATCTTCTGCCTGATCTACATTGCCAAATTTGTAAAAAAGAAAATTTCGAAGTGCTTTTACGTGACTTTTAAAAAAAGACGAAAAGATTATTTCATCACAAGTATTTGATTCGGTTTTATTTGGCATTTGGATTTTTCAATTTGTAGTAGCAAAAGTATTTGTTTTTACTTTAAGTAGGGTAAAAGTAAAGCTGATTGTTTTATAGAGTAAGAAATATAATTTTCTTATGATAATTAACGATTTAAAAAAGTGAAACAGAAACCATTAATGCCGGATTTATTAAAAAACAGTTTCTTAAATTTTATTACCTTTGTAAAAATATAAGTATGTTCTCTTTCAAAAAATATTTATCAATAGCAGTCCTTTTAGTCTTATTGTCTTGTCAAAACGACAGAGATGAGCAGGGAAATAATGGGCAGGGAACAATTACAAGTGTTTCTCCTCTTACTACTTATTTGCAAAGAGTGGCAATGGTACCAACGGTTCAGGATAATGTAATCGACGGATCTACTTACTGTACTATAAAACTTCCTTATACTGTTACTGTTAATAATGAGCAAATTGCGGTTAATACAACTGCTGATTATCAAAAAGTAATAGATAATATCAACGCAAGTACTTACGATGATGATATTGTAAAAATAGATTTTCCGGTAACCATGGTTTACTACAATTACGTACAAAAACTAATTGAGAATGAAAATGATTTTAATGCTTTAATTGATTATTGGAATCTTTACCCTGATCTTTTATCTAAAATTAATGGGTTAAATATTAATTATCCTATCACGATTAATAGCTATAACAGCGCCAGTCAATACGCCAGTTCTCAGTCAATTATAAGTGATGAGGCCTTTTTTAATTTTATAAAAAACCTGAATGACGGTCAGTATATTTCATTAAATTATCCAATTTCTGTAGTAGATTATCATAATCAGGTAAAGGGGATTACTAATAATTTAGAGTTCGAAAATGCTATAAAATATGCGATTGATTACTGCCCGGAAAATAACGTTGTAACAATTGATTTTACAACCGCACTAACAAACGGTTACTGGAAAATACCTTATTATTTTGATGATTCAGAAAAAACTCTTGCTTATAACGGTTATTGGTTTATGTTTAAAAATGACAAATCGGTAATTGCTACAAAAGGAGCAGTTTCAGAAACAGGAACATGGGAAAGTACGGTGGTGAATAATGTTACGGAATTAAAAATAAATTTCAGTTCAGAATTACTAGGTAAATTAAGTTGTAATTGGAAATTGTTTGAATTTAATAATTCCCAAATAAGGTTACGTGATGTAACTGACAGCACCAATTATCTTTATTTTGAAAAATTATAAGTTCTTTATACCTAAAAGAATTTTAAACAAAATATACTTTTGCATTTTTTGAGTTAACTCTCGTTTTTATTGAGTTAATAGAGCTTATTAAAATCATGGATATTTATAGAAATTAATAAATTACCTCAATTTAATCCGTATAAATGCATTTCAAATACCTATTGATCTTTTTCATTTTGTTTTCACTAAATGCAAATTCACAAATTGTAGAAGATAAAAAAAATTTTCGCGCAGCAGATTCCTTATTAAAGGAAAATAGTTTTTCTGTTCATAGAGATAATTATTTTTTAACGGGTGTGCCAATAAATGCTCCAATAACTAAAAATTCTGCCGATGTAAAATATCAGGTTAGTTTTAAGTTACGATTGTACTCAAAACCTGTATTCGCAGGTTTTTATCCCTATTTATTATATACTCAAAAAGCGTTTTGGGATATTTATGCCAACTCAAAACCATTTGCTGAAATTAATTTTAATCCCGGTGTGGCTATTGTTCGACCGTTTTATTTAAAGGGAGGAAGACTAACTTACGGAACAATTTCATTAGAACACGAATCAAATGGAAGGGATTCTATTTATTCCAGAACATGGAATATGCTGGCCTTTTCATTAAAATCACAAATTTCCCCACGATGGACAGTTGGGTTGCGAGGATGGATTCCGCTTGTCGATAAGGAAGATAATCCCGGACTTACCAAATATGTAGGCTATGGCGAAGCAAGTGCAACTTACCAGATAAAGCCGGGACGATGGAGCGCAGATGTTCTTTTTAGAAAAGGAAGCGGCCTTATCAATTACGGATCGCTACAGACACAGGTAAACTGGAGACCCTACAAAAATGAAAATTATTATCTCACATTACAGTGGTTTGTGGGCTACACAGAAAGTTTGATTGATTATCAGGAACACAAAAGCATGATTCGTTTGGGATTTACAATCAAACCTGAAAATATGGGCATTTTCTAAATTACTTTATATTTCACTGTACTTTTTATTTTAACCAACGAAGTACAAAGATATTCCTTGTTTGCAATAAAAGCATTTCAGGTATTATCCAGTTTTTTCATCTTACAACAACAAAAATACAAAATATCTTTTTTTACTGATTTGCAATTGCTTTAATGTATAAGTGGTTATAAGTCAGTTAAATATGTTATATACTATTTGGTTGATAAATTAATTTTAGTATCTTTATTCTTATAAAATTTACTTTTATATAATCCTGATTTTCCAGGAATTTGTATACTACAGAAACAGATAACGCATAAATAAAGAGCGCTGGCGGTTTGGGTCCAGTCAGAGAATATATCCAAAGAAGGCATATTCTGCCTTTAAACTACAAGCCATATTTTATAGAATTAGACTCATTTACAGTATTAGAAATTTATGAGAGAAGATAGAAATGTTAAGTATTTTACATTAACAAAATGATTGATTATACCTCTCCAATTATATTATTTTCTGAATTCATTATTCCTGTTTTCAGTTTTAGACTGTATTGAGATGCACAGCATTTAATTTCTAATACTATTTTCGCTATCGAGAAGAGACTTTGGAGAGCGGAGGTAAATATATTATTTAATAATAACTAATAACTAATATGTCTAAGACTATGAAACAAGAAACCGACGCTCAACAAAAAGATTTAAAAATTATTTTACCTGATTATGATTCCACATGGCCCGCTGATGGCCCGATCGATTTAGATATTCATGACCTTCCACACGATGCATCCGGAATCGAATGGTGGTATCAAAATTGTCATTTGACTTCTAAAGATGGTAAACGGCTTTCTTTATTCGCTTCCTTTTTCAGGGCGGCAAAAAGAGACGAGTATACAGGAAATTTAAGCCATACACATTCTGTAATCTGGTCCTTATCAGACATCGACGGGAAAAAGTATTATACGGACTCTCTTGTAGATAGAAGTTTACCAAGTGAAGCATTAAAAATGATTAAGAAATACGACGAAAAAAATGTGGGAACCAAATGGATTCGCCGTGCATTAAAAGAGGTGTATGAGAAAGGAAATGTGCCGCTGCCTGACAGATTTCTTAAAAAAACTGTTACTGTAGGGACGAAGAATCTTTCACTTGAATATGATGAGAATTCTTTTAAGAAAGAGGAACAGGGCAACTATCATTTAAATCTGGAAAACCCATCGAAAGGAATCACTTGCAGGCTTGATTTTGTTCCATTAACAAATCCGGTAAGACATGGAAACAATGGAGTGGGGAGCAGTATAGGAAGAGAAGATCTGTTTTATTATTTTATTCCAAAATGTGACGTAAGCGGGGAGATCCTGATCGATAATACAGTTTACAATGTAGAGGGCAGTGGTTGGTATGATCATGAATTCGGCAGGTCTGTAGATGAAAACCCAAACTTTGACCTTGAGCATGATCTGGCCTGGAACTGGATAGCACTCCAGCTGGATAATGGCTGCCAGATATCCGGATATAATCTTTTTGATAATAAAATTAATGGTGCACATGCTGGAGGTATAGTAATTATGATAGCTCCGGATGGTGAAATAAACAGAACAGAAGATTTTTCATTTACTCCTGAAGATTACTGGACAAGCGTTCAAACTTTTATTTCGTATCCGGTTTCCTGGAGATTGGAAATCCCAGAATTTAATATTTCTCTTTCTGTTAAAGCTGAATTTCCGGAACAAGAGTTTATTACGATTCTCTCTCCGCCGGCAATTTGGGAAGGATGTGTAAATGCTACAGGAAGTTTTATGGCAGCAGAAGTTTCCGGCCCTGGATATATTGAAATAAACGGATTTAATACTACTATAAATATTGAAAATTTCTTAAAAAATGTTGGTAAGGCAACGCAAAAGGCGATAGAATCATTACTGCCTTTTGACCCTACTGACGATGAGTTTTACAGATTGGTAAACAGTTCGCTGGGAACTTCTTTTTTTAACACTGCTGATAAAGAACAATATGTTTCGACTGTTATCAAACCAATCAGGGAAGTTGTTGATCGTAATAAAAAATCCTGGCGGTCTTATGTGTTTTTAGCTTGTATAGACGTTGTTGGCGGAAACTCCCAGCCGTTTGTCGACTGGCTCGCCATGCTAGAGATCATACATACAGGATCATTAATTGTAGATGACGTGCAGGACAAGTCTGATACACGCAGAGGAGGCACCGCTTTGCATTTGATGTACGGAGAAGCACTTGCAATTAATGCGGGCAATGCCTGTTATTTTATTGGAGAATTGATGATGCATAGTCCGAAGCTTCCAGAACATATCCGGCTGCAGGTATATGAATTTTATTTTGGAATGATGCGTGCTGGGCATGCAGGCCAGGCAATGGATATTAGCGGGCTTCATTATCTCATGCCAGATGCAGTAAATAGTGGCGATAACACATTATTGGAAAAGAGGATTTATACGATACACCGGTTAAAAACAGCAGCCTCTTCATGTACATTGGCCAAAATGGGAGCACTGTTAGGAGGAGGCAAACCGGAAGAAATAAATGCGCTTGGTGTTTTTTTTGAAGCCATTGGTGTCGCCTATCAAATAATGGATGATGTATTGAATTTGCAGGGGTACGACAATAACAGAGATAAAGGAGAAGATATTACAGCGGGAAAAATAACCATGCCTGTTGCCAAAGCAATGGGTTTATTGCCTTTGGATAAACGTGAATATGTTTGGGAAATAATTCAAACAATGCCTACAGACAGAGTGATTATAGAATCTGTAATTGTTACATTACAAAATTGTGGTGCCATTGCCGCCTGTAGGCAGGAAGCAGAAGAGCTTGTAGAGGAGGCCTGGAAAAAAGTAGATGAAGTAGTAGAAGATTCATTTTTTAAAATAAGAATCCGGGCCTTTGGCTGGTTTGCATTGAAAAAAGGATAATGTGATATAAGGTTGCATTTTATGAAAAACCACTCAGATCGAGTGGTTTTGTGTTTTATGTTTTTTACAACCATTCGGATTTCATTTGATTAACCAGCAGCTTAAATTTAATAGATAAACACGAATTTCACTAATTTACACTAATTCAGTTTGTGAAATTAATTTCACAAACTAAGCCAACTATAGAATTAGTGTAAATTAGTGAAATTCGTGTTTAATTACGATTAGCGCTATTAGCTTGTCTGATTACTTTTGGATCGGTCAGGTTAAAACGATAAACAAAACTCAGTCGGTATCGGGCCGCGTTAGGTATGCTCACTTCTTTAAATAAATAATCGGTTCCAGTTGTGGTGTTTTTGTTTTGGCGTAAATTAAAAGCGTTGCTTACATCAAATACAATTGTTGCTTTGTCTTTTAATAAAGTTTTGCTCAAACCAAAATCAATTGATTGTAGTGTTGCATTTGTGGTTTGCGCATTTTGCTGTTCTCCACGAAAGTTATAGCGTCCCTGAAAACTAAATTTGGCCGGCAATTTAATCTGCGTACTTAAACGTCCCGTAAAAGTTTCGCCCTTATAATCAAGGTTTTTTTCCTGATAATCTCCCTTTTGTACAAAACTGTAAAAGTTCATTTCCAGATTTATCTGTAACCATTTTAATGGATTGTATAATGTAGAAAGTTCAAAACCAGTGCGCGTTTCGTAATCAATATTAATTGGTGTTGTATAAAATATATCATTCTCACGGTAAGTAAAATCCTGAATATAATTTTTTTCTCTCTGATAATAAACAGAAGGATTCAGGGTTAGTTTTTTCCAGGTTTTAAGAAAACCCAGTTCAAATGCATCGGTATAAGACGGATTAAGATCCGGGTTTCCAATATATTGCGCATTTAAATCAGTCAGTTCATTAAACGGATATAAAGCGTACAAAGCCGGACGGTTAATGCGTTTGCTGTAATTAAGCTGCAAAGTCGAAGCTTCAAACTTATAACTCATATTCACGGTAGGGAATAGTTTTGCGTAATTTTTCTTGTCGTCGTAGGTGTTTTTAATATCTGTAATCGAAATTTGGGTTAGTTCTGTACGTAAACCCAGCATGTAATTGAATTGGCCTGCTTTGTCACTAAATTGAGCATAAGCGCTGGAAATGTTCTCGGTATATTTCAGATTATTATGAATGTTTTGATAAATTTCCCAATCATTTTCTTGTTGCTGTTCGGCCAAAAAATCACTGGAGACTTTGCGAATCTCACTTTTTATGCCAAATTCAAAAACCGAAACACTATCAATAGGTTGTATAAAATCACTCTGGATAAGTAAATCTTTACTATTTCCAATTGATTTTGTTCTAATGCCAGGATAATTCACAAGACTTGGAAATAAACGCTGTGTTGAAAGATTCCAGTTTTTATCGCTGTTCCACCAATCGTATTGCACATTAATAGTCCATTTTTTTGCTTCTTGTTTAAATGTTTGTGTATAGTTAAATTCCAATTGATTATAATCTCTTTTTTCCAGTGATTTACCTTCTCTTATTAAAGTGCTGTCCAAGCTTGTATCGTTGCTGTAATCATATTTTAAATGAGTTTTATCATTGTCATGTGTGGCATTCTTTAAAAAAGCTGCGGTAATAGTGTGGTGATCGTCAAAAAAGTAATCAGCGCCCAAATACATCAGTTTTCCATCGTCGTGGCGGTCTTCATTTTGCACACGGTTCGTTAAACTTGGTATACCATTATTAATAGTAGACTGATTTGTTGTGTACAAACCAACATAATCAGAGGAACGAATGCTGAAGTTTGAAAAAATATTGATTTTATCTGATTTGTAGTTGATACTTGGATTAAGCCGACTATCATTTGGGGAGCCGGCTACCAGTCGTACCTGACCATTAAAACCACTTTTTTTGTTTTTTTTCAATATAATATTAATAATACCTGCAGAACCGGAAGCGTCATATCTTGAAGAAGGATTTGTAATTACTTCTATACGATCAATTTGATCGGCAGCAATTTGATCAAGTGCGTTGGTTTGGGTAAGACCGGATTGTCGTCCATTAATAAGTACCAATACACTGCTGTTGCCACGAAGGCTAACTCCGCCAGTTGGACTAACCGCTACAGAAGGTACTCCATTTAAAACATCATTGGCCGAGCCATTTTGCGAAAGCACATCTTTGCCAACTTCAAAAACCTTTTTATCCAGTTTTAAACTAATGTTTGGTTTTTGTCCTTTAATTTCGACGGCATTCAATTGAACTGCATCACCAGATAAACCAATAGTTCCTAAATCCATTTTTGGTTTACCCGAAATAATCTCCAATGACTGGGTATAATTTTGATATCCCATGAAACTAAACGAAATGGTCATTTTTCCTGTTGGTAATTTTTCTAAACTAAAAATGCCATGTTCATCTGTAACTCCAATTAGTACTGTTTTTTGGGTGCTGTCTTTTATCGCTATTGTTACATACGGCAATACTTCTTTGGTGCTATTGTCCTGAACTTTGCCGGAAACAGTCGTTTGCTGCGCATTCGCTAAAAAATGAAATAACAAAATTAAAATACTGGTTATTAAGGTTTTCATGTTGATTGATTATTATAGTACAAGATTAGTTGATAAAATAAAATAAGACCTTTTAAAACATGCAAACGGCTCCAAGAGCTTTTGAAATGCATTTCTCAATTCGATATTTATTTTATCTTTATCTTATGTATCGATGGACCTTTTTTACCGCTTTTGTTCTGCTTTTGTTTACCTCGTGTAAACAGTATACTGATTATGTGAAATCGGATGCATCTTATTCCTACTATGTTAATGAAGATCGTGTACAAGATTATCTGGGTAAATCGGCAGAAGATGTTTTTAAAGTTCAAATACCGGTAAAGCTGATTAAACGTGATAATAATGCCGGACCATTAGGTTTACAGATCAATGGTTTTGGTGCTTTTGATGTTTATTGGGATGGTATTTTTGTGGGAAGCAACGGTAAAATGGTCAAATCTGGTCAGCCCGAAGTAGCTGGCACTGAAACGACGTATTACGAAATCCCAGAAAAAAGAGGCAATATTGGAAAGCACATGATCACTATTATTGGAACACAAACCCAATTGCGAGAAGCAAAACGGGGAATTGATATAAGACTCGAAAGCTTTTTAAGACTTCATCGCGCACCGCTTATTGTAATGTCTTTTATGAATCTCATGGCGGGAGCTTTTCTTATTGCTGCTATTTATTATTTTTTTCTATACATAAACAGCACTCGTAAAGAAACAACTGTTTTGGTTTTTGGTATAATTTGTCTGCTTTTCTTTTGTTTGCTAATTATAGAATATGTCAAATTTTATATAGACATTCCGTATACCCAATTTTATACGCGTTTACAAATCGTAGGCTTGCTTACCTTTGCTATTTCAATTCTGGTTCCGTGGTATTTTATGTTGCAGTTTGACTTCAAAAAAAAGCGATTATTCTTGTTTCTTTTGTTTACCAGTCTTATTGTGATCTATATTACTAATTACGGACATTATGATAGAACGGCCATTTATTTTAGTTATGCCATGTGTCTTGTTTCTATTATTATAGCCGCAAATGCCACATTCCGAAAAATCAAAGGCGGATCGATTGTTGTCGCGGGCTTACTGGCAAGTGTCGTTGTAAATCGTTATATTTTCTATGATTTTGGATTGTTTATTGCTTTTACCATCATCGTACTTTCTATGCTTTATTTGCATACCATTCGGGCAAAAGCTATTGAAGAAGCTCATAACGCATCCTTATTACTTTCGTCAAGATTGCAGTTAGAACTGATCAAGAAAAATATTCAGCCGCATTTCCTTCGTAATACTTTAACCTCACTGATCGATTGGGTTGAAGAATCACCACAGCAAGGCGTTGTATTTATTCGCGCACTGGCAGATGAATTTGACATTATGAATTCCATTTCCGAAGATACCCTTATTCCGATAAGACAAGAGATAGAATTGTGCAAAAAACATTTGCAGGTAATGTCTTTTCGAAAAGAAATTTGCTACGACTGGGAGGAAAGTACTATAGATGAAAATGAAAATATTCCGCCCGCAATTCTACACACCATTGTAGAAAACGGAATTACCCATAGCCTGCCGCCAAAAGAAGGATGCATTCGTTTTTGTCTAAGTTTTGCACAAAACGAACATTATAAAGAATATACTTTATTAACGCTTGCAAAAAACAGAAAGACAAGGAAAGATCGAGGGCACGGAACAGGTTTTAAGTATATAAAAGCCAGATTAAATGAAAGTTATGGCGATAATTGGTCTTTTGATTCTGTTGCTGTAGAAGAAGGCTGGCAAACCACTATTAAAATTTTTGATAAAAGATGAAGATTTTAATCATAGAAGACGAAGCGCGAATTGCTAAGCGAATAGAGAGAATGACCCGAAATTTCTTTGATAAAGAGGTACAGATTTTACTTGCCGATTCACTTGAAAACGGACTAATCACTATCGATCAGCATGAGATAGATTTGCTGTTGCTGGATTTGAATTTAAATGGCGAAGATGGATTTGAGATTCTGCAGGCTTTTGTGGCAAGGTCTTTTCATACCATAATTATTTCTGCTTATACAGATAAGGCAATTACGGCATTTGCTTACGGAGTATTGGATTTTGTTCCGAAACCATTTGACGAAAACAGACTCACACAGGCTTTTATGCGCTTTACAACACCAGGAAAACAATTAAATGAGGATATTAGTTTTTTGGCCGTAAAAAAAGGAAAAGCAGTTAGATTAATAAGAATCAAAGATATAAGATATATAAAAGGCGCGGGAATTTATACCGAATTGCATTTATCTGATAATCATATTGAACTTCATGATAAATCTTTAGAATCACTGGAAAAATTACTTCCCTCAACTTTTGAGCGAATACATAAATCGTTTATTGTCTGTTGGCATGAAGCCGATAAACTCATTGTAGAACCCGGAGGAAAATACAGTATGTTACTTAAAAACGCCGAACTTTTGCCTGTAGGCCGATCTAAATACAAGGAAATCCGCCATAAAATGATTTGAGTTTGTTATCTCAAAACAGGAATTTTTACAAAACTATCGGTATACCATTTTATTTGCAAAGGCACTTTTGCATCTTTAATAGTTTCATCGCTTACTTCTTTACCGGTTCCGTAATTTAATTGAGAAAACGAATTTTTATTTACATCAACAACAATAAGCAATCTGCTTCCTTTGCTTAATTGCTTGCTTATTAAATGCGTATTCGAAAAAGAAATTGTTTCAATGGTGTCAGGGTTGAGTAATTGTCTTATTTCAATATTTTTGGCATAACTGGCGCGGCCGATGTAATAAGACAAATGAAAATATTCGCCATTTGGTAATACTTCATAAACAGTTACTCCCAAATCAATATCTCTTTTGTTGATACTTATTTTTAATTCTCCTAAAAAAGAACCGTTTACAATTACAGGTTCTTTTAATGGATCACTTATAAAACGAAATCCACTCGTTGTATCCATTTCTTTTTTAATTATCGGATCCGGATAATAATCATTATTGTTGCTTTTTTGTCTGTCAGCAAAATCTATTTGTTGTAATAGAAAATCTTTTTTACCGGATTTTTTAGAGCTTGCTGTATAAAAATTTCCAGACTTGGTATTTGTTAAATAAAAAGTAAGAAAGCCGTTGTGCATTTTATCTATAGAAGGAGCACTTCGCCATGAGTTTGCGCCCATAACTTCATAATTGATTTTATCTTTTAAAACTTCAGGTTTAGTTCCGTTCTTCAGAATAAAATCAAACCATTGATACGTGATTTTTTTGATATCGATTAATGCCGACGAATCCACTTTATAATCATTTATAACCGCTTCACCGCCAATTTGAGTTCCAAAATGCCCGTATGGACCAATAATTAAATAAGACGGAGTGTTGGGATTGTATTTTTGAAGTTCTCGTAAATAATATAAACTTGAATTTTGAGAATCATTATAATAGCCATCAAAAGCTAAAACGGGAATATTTATTTGTGCAAAATCTAATTTATACGGAGCAATTTTTTGCCAGTAATTGTCGAATGCAGGATGACTTATCCATTTTTGAAACAATCGGTTTGGCTCTCCATCAATGCTGTCCAGTTTTTTGTAGGCTGCACCGGATTCCCACCATTTCGATTGCATTGTTCTAAAACGCTGTCTGTTATTTCCCGAAACCGTATCTAAATATTTGTTGTTGCTCACGTAAAAAGCCCATTCGTAATTTGGATTAATAAAAATATTATTTTCCATTGGTAAACCCATTCCGGGTCTGTTAGCGACATAAGGAACAATTGTTTTTAAGGCCGGATGAACTGTTTTACAAGCCGCCCATTGTGTAAAGCCATTGTAACTGCCGCCAAACATTCCGACACTTCCGTTGCACCATTTTTGTTTACTAATCCAGTCGATGGCGTCATAAACATCGCTGCTTTCATTCTCGTACGGATTTATTTCATTTGGGCTAAACCGTTTTCCTCTGCTGTATACGATAACACCAACATAACCATGATCTGCAGCTTCTTTTAAGGTTTTTAAATCCCTGCCTTTGTCTCTGACATAAATAGTAGATTGAAGAATTACCGGTTTCGGAGTATTATCTTCTTTTTTGCGAACAATTATGGCTGATAAAATGGCCCCATCACGGGTTTTTACCGAGATGCTGTCCTGAATATCATAATCGCTTGTTTGGCTGGCTAATTTTGTAGCTTTTGTTTGCTGGGCCGATAAATTGATAACCGCTAAAAATAAACTTATAAATAATAGGATTGTTTTGTTGCACATAATTTGAAAGATAAATGAATTTTAATTAAGAGACAACAATTATTGAAAAGTGTTACAATTAAAGCTCAAGCTTAATTAATTTTGATTTTAGAGTCAGTTTTTTTGTTCTAAGCTGTTTTGACTATATTTACTTCGCACAATAAAAATCTTCGCAATGAAAATAAATCTTCTAAATACTCAATTCTCATTCATTTTTGGATTTTTTTTCTCTGCAATTGCTATAAATGCTCAAAATGAAACTTATTCAAGTCCGGTACAACAGAATGTTGCAGATACGACTTTTGTGAATTTAAAAGATTACAGCAAAGATTTTATCTACGACATGAAATATGCAACCGAAGATAATTTTCTGAAAGCCAAAGTATATGATTGCGCCGAATGTGTTTTACGCTTAAAAACTGTGCAGGCGCTAGTTGCTGCCAATAAAGATTTTATGAAAAAAGGCTATAAAATAAAACTGTACGATTGTTACAGACCTTTATTTATACAAAAAAGGATGTGGGAAATTGTATCAAATCCGGAGTATGTTGCAGATCCCAAAAAAGGTTCTATCCATAATAGAGGAGGAGCGGTTGATATTTCTATAGTTGACGCTAATGGAAAAGAAGTTGATATGGGAACTCCTTTTGATTTCTTCGGAATTAAAGCGAGCCATAATTATACCAAGCTTTCGGGTAAAATAAAATCAAATCGTGCTTATCTTAAAAAAGTAATGATTGCCAATGGCTTTAACTCGTTCGATTCAGAATGGTGGCATTATAATTTAAAAACCGGTCTAAAAGACAAGGTCTCCAATCAAAAATGGGATTGCGAATAACTATTCAAATATCCAATTTCCCTAAATTACTTTTGTTATGTATTTAAGAAGTTATTTCTCTTAGATGTAATTGTTATTATGATATACAACTCGCATAATCGTAGCAGCAATTTTTAGTTTCTTTAAAATTGTTTTCCATACAATTCCTGTATTTCTCTTTTTTGTATTCTTTGTCATGGTACACATCTCTTTACAAAACTTGAAAATGTAATAACTTGATCTTTATTTATATAAGATAAAACCTATATATTAGAGATGTAGAAAAAGTTAATTCTAATAAATTATTATTGAAAATGTTAAAAAAGAAAGAATAATCTTAGTTTATCTGTCGAAGTGCATAATAATATACCGAATTATGTTTTATCGATAAGTTTTTTTTGGTTAATTTCATCATTCTGTTTTTGTAACTAGTTATCTATTAGTTAGTTATATTTATTATACCCCATTGTAAGAATGCCGTTGACTAATTCCTTGTAGTCAGATACGCTTCTGTTTTTGTACAAGCCTCATTATTAACAAAGTTTTTTTTTAACCATTAAAAAATTATTATTATGAGACTAAAATTATGTTTATTGCTCGTTTTTATTATTACTTTTTCCTGGGCGCAGACCACGAAAACATTTGTCACCAACGGAACATTTTCTGTCCCGAATGGTGTAACTTCTATTAATGTAAGTGCATGGGGCGGAGGCGGATCCGGCGGAGGTGCGAGCGGTGCCGGATTGCTTTTAGGAAGAGGCGCTGCCGGTGGAGGCGGAGGTGCCTTTGCAAGCTCAACACTTACAGTTACTCCCGGAGCTACTTTAAATGTAGTGGTGGCAGGTCAAACTTTGGGAGCTTCCGGAGCCAATGGGTCAGCAGGAGGCAATTCTACTATTACAGGTTATGAATCTTTATTTTTGGCCTCTGGTGGTTCAGGTGGAGCAGCAAACAATGCGGGCGGAACACCTGTTGGAGGAATTGGAGGAACAGTTGCCAATTCTAAAGGAACAGTTCGTTTTGCTGGTTTATCGGGCGGCAATGGTAGTTCAGCACTACTATCATTATTGCTTTCTTCAGGACCTGGTGGTGCGGGGGCTAACGCAGGAGGCACTGGAGGTGCCGCGTTATCGAGTATAATTTTGGGTACTGCGCCCGGAAATCCTGGTTCATCTCCAGGTGGCGGTGGCGGTGGGGCAATAAATTCAGCATTAGGTGCGCCTCAAATTGGAGGAACTGGTGCGGCAGGTCAGTTAACTATTACTTATACGTGCCCAACTTATAACGTTACCAGTACAACAGCCACTAATGTTTGTGCTGCTAGTGGTACAACATCAACAGTAACCTTAACTTCTGGTGCAGCTTCACTACCGGTTGGTAATTATGTAGTGACGTATAACAGAAGCAATCCCAGTGCTACAGCATTAACAGCAAATTTAACAGTGAGTACAGCAGGAACCGGTGTCTTTACAGCAGTAGGATTAAATACTGTAGGTTCTAGTACAATAACAGTAACCAAAATAACTTCTCAGACTTGTTCTACCAATATTAGTTCTAATAATACAGCCATAGTAACTATTTCGCCTGCAACAGTTGCAGGAACAGTAACTGGCGGAACAACAATTAACGAAGGAGACACAAGTGGTTTACTAACTTTATCTGGTCATACAGGATCTGTTGTAAAGTGGCAGTCGGCTGTGAGTCCGTTTACAACATGGGTAGATATTGCCAATACAAATACAACTTACACTTCAGGGGTATTAACTGCAACTACACAATTTAGAGCAGTTGTTCAAAGTGGGGCTTGTGCGGAAGCAAATTCTGCTTCGACCACCGTAACAGTAGTACCGTTACCTGTTTTAGAGTCAGTAAATGCATTTAGTCTCTGTTCAAGTGCTAATGAAAAATCTACCACATTATTTTATAGTGTAGTAAGTGGATCTCCAGTTACCTATAGCATAGTATGGAATTCTTCTCCTGCAAATAGTTTTGCAGCTGTTACAGATGCAGCGTTACCACCTAGTCCAATTAATATTACTGTTCCCGCCGGAACCGCTCCGGGAACTTATACCGGAACATTGACAGTAAAAAATTCAAACGGTGGTGTAAGTACTGGTTCAGTTTTTACTGTAACCGTAAATCAAACTCCAACAATTACAACAGATGGAGAATTTTCTATAATTTGTGCAAACGGTTCTTCGCAAATATCAACTTTATTTTATACAGCTTCTTCTGGAAATCCTACGAGTTATGCCATTGATTGGGATAACACAGCAAATGCAGCTTTCTTAGCTGATATTCCTGATACTTCATTTCCTTTTTTTGATCCAGATGGAGGAAAAATCCAAATCACAATACCAGGAAATGTTTTGCCGGGAACCTATAATGGATCATTTACAATAGATAACGGACTTTGCAGTGCTGAATATCCGGTAACCATAACAATATTTCAGGAGACTGTTGGTGGTACAGTTTACGGAGGAACAACAATTAATTCAGGGGAAACAAGTGGTTTATTGACTTTACACGATCACACGGGATTCGTTGTTAAGTGGCAGTCTTCTGTAAGTCCGTTTACAACATGGGTTGATATCCCAAATATAGGTCCCGCTTATATTTCAGATGCATTAACAGAAACTACACAATTTAGAGCGGTTGTACAAAATGGCAGCTGTGCGGTTGTAAATTCAGAGCCAACAACTGTAACTGTAGAGGACTTGCCAACAATAGCGTTAGATTCGAGCGCATTTGGCCTCTGTTTAGATCCTGAAATTAATAATAGCCCTATACAATACACAATAATAGGATATTCAGGAACTACGGGATCGCCTTTAACTTACAGTATAGTTTGGGATTCCTCTCCGGCAAATAGTTTTGCTCCGGTTGTCGATGCAGATTTATTCGCTAATGTTAATATTAATATTGGATTACCAAACACAACAGCAACCGGAATTTATTCAGGAACGCTGACTGTAAAAAATGCTAGCGGTGCTGTTAGTAGTCCAGGTTCAGTTTTCACTGTAAGTGTTAGCAGAAAAGCTGCTATTGTTACAACAGGTGTAATTGATCCGGTAACTACAAGTACTACCGTACAAAATGCTACATTAGCCTATTCTTCAAGTATAGAAAATCCCACAAAATATTTCATTGAATGGGATTCGACAGCTAATGCTGCACTATTAACAAATCAGCCCCTTACTTTATTTACTTCATCACCAGGCGGTGGTGTTATAAATAATATAGAGATACCTGCAAATGTACCAGCGGGAACTTACTTTGGTGAATTATATATTGATAGTGGAGATTGTATTGACGCTCATTCAATATCAATCGTTATTAACCCTGTATTACCAACAATAACAGTAGCAGAATCAGCACCATCGGTTTGTAGAAGTGCTAATGAGCAATTCACAACTTTAGATTACACTGAAACAACTGGATCTCCAGTCTCTTATAGTATTGCTTGGGATTATTTCCCTGGAAATACCTTTGTAGATGTTATTGATGCAATATTACCACCCAGTCCAATCACGATTACTGTACCTGCGGGAGCTGCTGCCGGAACTTATAACGGAACATTGACTGTGAAAGATACGAACGGTGTTGCAAGTACAGGTTCAACTTTTACTGTTATTGTAAATACACCTCCTGTATTTATAACAAATGGAGAAATCACTCCGGTTTTTACAAGTACCAGCTCGCAAACAACATCATTAGCATATACTGCAGTGACAGGAAATCCTACAGACTATTCTATTAATTGGAAAATTCTTTCAAGTAACAGTCCAATGCAAAATCAGGGTATAACTCCATTCATTTCTGCTCCAGGCGGAGGTGTAATAAATACAATCGAAGTAGCTCCAAATGTACCGCCAGGAACTTATATCGGACTAATTACGATTTATAGCGGCGCTTGTATAGTATCTAGGGCTGTATCAATAGTAGTTAATGATGTTGAACAACCAACAATAACGCTTGCAGAATCAGCAAATACTGTTTGTTCGAGTGGTGATGAGCAAGGAACACCGCTAAGCTACAGTGCAACAACGGGATCTCCTGTCTCTTATAGTATTGTTTGGGATTCTTCTCCAGCAAATAGTTTTGCAGCTGTTACAGATGCAGCATTACCTGTCAATCCAATCAAGATTCTTATTCCTGCAGGAGCTGCTGCCGGTACCTATAACGGAACATTGACTGTGAAAAATGCGAATGGAGGTATAAGTACGGGCTCACTTTTTGCTGTTACAATTAATGCAGTGCCGGCAGCTACAGTTACGTATGTTAAACCGCAAACATCTGAATTTATGGGAACTGTTCTTCTAGAAAACTTACCTGCAGGTAATTGGTCAGTGGCAATTAATCCCGGCACAACAGTTTACGGATCAGATGATTTTTTAGTTACTAATAATCTGTCATCCGGGACTTATACTTTTACTGTAACTTCAGATCTAGGTTGTTCACAGGTAATAACAGTTGGAGTTCCTTATCAATTTTTTGCACCAGAAGGCACTATATCGGCAGACAATACAATTTCAATAGCTTCTAAAAACAAAGTGATTAACGTTGAAACGTTGAATGAAAATATCGATGAGGTTCTTGTTTATGATATGTCTGGCAGTTTACTCTACAAAAAAGAGAAAATTGGCAATTCAAAATTGGTTATAGATAATTTGAGTAACCGTCATCAGATTTTGATAGTGAAAGTTGTTTTAGATAATAATCGAACTGAGACAAAAAAAGTAAGTTATTAAATTAAATTCAGGCTAAAATTGAAAAACCATTCCGTTTTGCGGAATGGTTTTTTTATAAGAAATAGCGAATAGTTATTCAACACATCTAATGTTTTCCATGAAGTACGTATCCGGATGATATACTTTTTTGTTCATTTCAGAAGTTAATTCGCTTCTTACGATATAATCTTCGATATCAGTTAAATATTTGATTCGCATAATCGTAACAGGAGATTTTTTTAGTTCTTCAAAATTATCTTTCATAAACATAAAAATTCCGGTAGTTACCCTGTTGTTATATTCTTTATCTCGAATAAGAGTTCCGCAGTTTTCCTGATCGATATGAATTAGCGTTACAATTTTACCGTTTTGTAATTGTAAAAATACTTTTGAGTTTTTGTCAAAACAATTTGCTTTTACAAAATCTTTGCTTTTTTGAATCAATTGCAGGTTTAAGGTTGGCAAACCATCAGTTTGCGCCAGAGAAAAAAATACATAATTTGAAGTTCCTCCAAAGTTTTTCTCGCTAATCATGTATTCGTTTGTAACTTTGTAAGTACCAATAGAATCAGATACATTTGCACTGTATTCACATGGTTTTTGGGCAAAAGCAGTAAAGGTTAATAGAAAAAAAGTTAATGTAATTAGTTGTTTCATTTTTCAGTTATTTTTCTGCAAATTAAAACTATTTTGTTATCATTTTTATCTGTTGTAAAAAAACAATACAAATTTCCTCCATTTTTTATTTTCCATTTTTTTCTGATGTTTTCTACTGTGTCCGGAAAATTTCTCGTGGTAATATTGGCCTGCTGATTTAAGAGTTCTGTTTTCATGTCAGTTTTGCTGTATGAAATTACTTTTTCGATTTCAAAAGCTCTTCCCGGAAAATCTATCAATTCATCAGAAGTATATAAATGAGAATGTTTATGCAATTTATTTATTTCGAAAGAAGTACTAACTTCATCAAAACCACCAGATTTCATAATGGCCGAATTGGGTTCGTACAGAAATTTTTGTGGTAAATGATAAAAAGGCAAATCTAACTGATCGCCCAAAACAAATTCAAAAGTTTCAGTTTTATCTTTTAAAATGTTCGCTGTTTTTATCCTTATTTCCCCAAAATAATGATTGTGAATTTCAAAAAGCAATTCTTTTACTTCATTTTCCAAAGCAATAATATGAATGGTTTTTACGAATTTCAACTCAGATAAACCTGCCGAAATATCTAATAGAGGTGCTGTTTTAATTAAAATTGAATCACTTTTTTCGAAGTAAAAATGTAAAGATTCCGGAACATTTGGTAAACAGTCTTTCAGCATAAAAACTTTACCTTTTGCATCATTTCTTCGTGATGGATCAATATAAATCCAATCCCATTTTTGTTCTGAATTTTTTAAAATAGTTGAAGAATCATCAGCATAAAATGTACAATTATTTACTTGTAACTGCTCAAAATTATGTTTTACAATCTCAGATAAATCTTCGTTTATTTCGCAATGTGCAACCGTTTTAAAGTTCTTAGAAAAATAATAATCATCAACACCAAAACCTCCCGTAAGATCAATTAAACTTTCACCCGAAATTAAAGAAGCTTTGTAAGCCGCAGTTTTTTCAGATGAGGTTTGTTCTACCGAAATTTTGCTCGGATAAATTATATTTTCTGTTGAAAACCAAGTTGGTAATTTGTCTTTTGCTTTTGATTTGGCTTCAATTTGATTTAAAATTGAAATCCATTCTACTTCAGGAAAAGGGTTTTTTTGAAGCGCTAATTTTGTAATCGATACACCACTATTTTGGGTAATAAATTCTTGAATATTGAGTTGTAAAATAGAAGTGTTCAATTCTAAATTCTTTCAGTTAATACAGAGACAATTTTGTTGTCAGGAAAAAATTCTTTCAAAATTACTTTCACCATTGTAAAAACCGGAATAGCGATAATCATTCCCACTATTCCAAAAGTAATTCCGCTAATTAAAGTAATCAGGAATATTTCTAACGGATGCGAATTTACACTTTTTGACGAAATTATCGGCTGACTAATATTATTATCAATTGCCTGAACAATCAAAAATCCTATAATTACATAAATTGTTCTTGGTAAAATCTCTGTTTGAAAATCGCTTCCAATCATGCTTATCATCGTTAAAAGTCCTGCCAAAACAGTTCCAATAATTGGTCCTATGTAGGGAATGATATTTAGAATAGCACACAGAAAAGCAATTACAAAGGCATTTTTGTTTCCAAAAATCATTAATACAATCAAATACAAAATAAAAACAACCGTTAACTGAAGCAGTAAACCAATAAAATAACGGGTTAAAAAGTGATTGATTTTAGTAACAGAGTTGATGATTTTATCTTCATTATTATCTGGTAAAATTTTTCTGGCTGTCGCTTTAAAATCATCCTGATCTTTAATAAAGAAAAAAGTAATAAAAAATACAGAAACTAATCCCATTCCCATATCGGCCAAAAAGCCTAAAATAGAATTAATAAATCCTGTAAAATAACTAAAGCTAAACAGGGATGTTATTTTAGAATCTTTCAAAACCTTGTTTAAATCTACATGTGGAATATTAAAATAAGCTTCAATGCTTTGTTCAGCTTCCAGAAATTGTGCTTGTAAATGATTGGTATCCAGAAGAGATAAATTATTGGCTTGAGCAATTATTAACGGCACAAATAAAAAGATAAAGCCCACCATCATTAAAATAAAAACAATAATGGTTACTGCTGCCGCCAACGAGTTGCCAAATTTTAGTTTATTTTTTAAAAATTGTACTAACGGATTTGCAATCAAGCACAATATCAGTGAAATACATAAGTAGACAATTACAGTTTGAATTTCGTATAAAAAATATAAAATTATACCAACAACTAAGATAGTGGTTAAAGCGCGTAATATCCCGTTAGAAATAATTTTTGATGTGATCATGATTCAGTTTTAGATTATAAATATAGGAAAAAGCTTTGGGATTTTGCCGGTAAAACAAAAAAAGCGAGATAGTGTCTATCTCGCTTTAATTATACCGTAAGGATATATTTTTAGATTCCAAATGCAGCTCTTGGACCTCCTGTTACGAAGATCGCAGCCATTCTGCTTTTTTGTCCGTTAGAGAACATATACATTGCATTATCATCTGTATAATCCATGTAGTTCATAGTCATTTCTACAGGAGTTCCAGAACAAGTACTGTAATGAGGGTAAGCAGGTACACCATAGTTTGCAGTATTGTGCGTTGGAGTATCAGATACTAAATCGCTTCCGCAAGTTGCATCTCCCCAAATGTGACGTAAATTCATCCAGTGACCCACTTCGTGAGTACCAGTTCTACCTAAATTGTAAGGAGCATTTGCAGAACCAGACAATCCAAAATATTTAGAATCAATTACAACTCCGTCTGTAGCAGAAGATCCGCCAGGAAATTGTGCATAACCTAAAATTCCTCCACCAATAGTACAAGACCATAAGTTAAGTTTTGTAGTTGGAGAAGTTGGTGCAAGACCTCCCTGAGCCGTTTTTTTCATGGCATCATTTGTTCCCCAAGATGTTTTTGTAGTCGATTTTCTGATTACCTGATCTAAAACAAATGAAATACCAACATTTGCTTTAACACCAGCAAATAATGTAGGAACACTTCCGTAATCAGAGTTTAAGGCATTAAAATCTTTGTTTAATACATCGATTTGTGTTTGAATTTGTGCATTCGAAATGTTTTCAGCAGTAGTTCTGTATAAAACATTTACAACAACCGGAATTTGAACTTTACCATTTACAAGTTTGCCTGTAAGCAAAGCTGTGTTTGTAAAAGCTTCAATTTCATTCATTCTAATAGCTAATGTAGGATCAGCTTTTAATTGTGCTTCTAAAACTTCCTGAGTTGCACATCCTCTGTGGGCAATTGCACTTACATTTGAATCTCCTGATTCTGTTTGGTCATTTTGACAAGAAAACAGCAACAGGGCTGTAACTGCGGATAAAAAAACTTTTTTCATAATAATAGGGGTTTTTGTTATAATATTGTTGATTAGTTAAACAATATCACAATTTTATAACAAAAGTTTTACGTAGCAAAATATTTACAAATAATTATTTGTGAGAATTTTACAATCCCTTATATAATCTAGTTCTTACAAAAATTTAACAAAAAATATTAAGAAGTAATTTCGTACAAAGCTATACTTGCGGCTTGCACAACATTCATCGAACTGTTCTTTCCGAACATATTTATGTGTACAATTTGATTCGAAATTTTTAAAAGTTCATTCGAAATTCCGTCAATTTCACTTCCTACAATCAATGCAATTTTCTGATTGTCAAGAATTGTAACTTCTTTAAGAGGTTTGCTGTTGCTTGCAATTTCGAGGGCAATAATTTCGAAGTTATTTGAAGTTAAATAATCAACAACATCCGTTGTTTGTTCGATTACAGTATGCGGTACATGAAGATGTGTGCTTCTTGATGTTTTATTGATTTTTCGCGGAGTCAGCGGAATATCTTTTCCTAAAAAAATAATATTTTCTACGCCAAAAGCTTCGGCAATTCTAAAAAGAGAACCAATATTTTGTTGAAAATAAATATGATCACAAACCAAAGTTATGGGAAATGTTTTTCGCTCAAATTGATTTTCTTCGTGAGTAAGCTGCACTTTATAAGAATTAAAAATTAAAAATTGAGAATTAAAAATGTGAAACCGTGCTAGCCATGGGAGTAAGCTGCATTTTATCTATTAATTGGTAAAAATATAATTGATAATATTGGCGCCCATTTTTAGCGCTTTGTCTCTTGCTGCGAGCGGATCATTGTGTACTTCTGCATCTTCCCAGCCATCACCCAAATCACATTCATAAGTATATAATAAAACCAGTTTGTTTTCGATAAAAATGCCAAAAGCCTGAGAACGTGTCCCATCGTGTTCGTGAATTTTTGGCAAACCATTCGGGAAAGGAAATGGTTTTTGAAAAATAGGATGATTGGCAGGAATCTCAATCAAATTATTATTTGGGAATATCTTTTTGATTTCTTTTCGAATATATTGATCCATTCCGTAATTATCATCAATATGAAGAAAACCTCCTCCCGTGAGATAATTTCTTAAGTTTTCGACATCAGCATCGCTAAAAACCACATTTCCGTGACCCGTCATGTGTACAAAAGGATACGAAAGCAAATCAGGATTTCCAGGTTCAACCGTTGATGGTTTCGCTTTTATTCTTGTATTGATGTTTGAATTACAAAACTGAATTAAGTTAGGCAAAGAGGTTGGGTTTGCATACCAATCGCCTCCGCCGCTGTATTTTAGCAAAGCAATTTCCTGTGAAAACGAGGGAAGGGAAATAAGGAATAATAAGTAAAATATTTTTTTCATGTAATTATAAATTATAAATGATTTACGACATTTTTGTCATTTCGACGGAGGAGAAATCTCCGTTAGAAACTCGACAAAGATTGGAAATATTTGAAACGGAGCTACTTGCGGAGATTTCTCCTTCGTCGAAATGACAAGATTGTGTTCAATCTTTGTCGAGCCACGTGTGTGATTTCTCGTTTCTCGAAATGACAAAGCTATACGATTAGTAACGATTTAATTAGGAACTTCATTAAAAAACACCACACTATGACACGCCACGACAGCAGCCGTTTCAGTACGTAAACGTGTATTTCCTAACATTACCGGCTGAAAATTATTTTCTATGGCCAATGCAATTTCTTTTTCAGAAAAATCACCTTCGGGACCAATTAATACTGTTACGTTTTCGTTTGGTTTTAAAACTTCTTTCAATGATTTTTTATCAGTTTCTTCGCAATGTGCGATCAATTGTAAACCTTCATTTTTTTGTTTGATGAATTCCTTAAATGAAATTGCCTCGTTTAATTTCGGCAAATAAGTTTCATTAGATTGTTTCATCGCCGAAAGGATGATTTTTTCGAAACGTTCTTTATTAACTACTTTTCTTTCAGATCGATCGCAAAAAACAGGAGTGATTTCCTGAATGCCAATTTCTGTAGCTTTTTCTAAGAACCATTCAAAGCGATCGTTCATTTTGGTTGGCGCGACCGCAAGGTGCAAACGGAATTTTGGCTCCGGAGATTTTTTTATTGAAAGTACTTCAACGATACATTTATTGTCTGAAGCCAGTGTAATTTCAGTTTCAAACACTAAACCTAAGCCGTTTGTAACGTGAAGAATATCAGAGTCTTTTTTGCGTAAAACTTTTATTATGTGACGGCTTTCTTCTTTATCAAAAGAAAAAGTTTCAGTCGTTTCATCTATATCGGGATTGTAAAATAATTGCATAATTAAAATTGAATTCGTGCTTTTGAAACTACTGCCTGAGTTTCAAAGCGATTTGATAAATATTTTTGATATCCTACAATTCCAATCATGGCAGCATTATCTGTAGTGTATTCAAATTTCGGAACAAAAGTTTTCCAGCCGTATTTGCTTTCGCTTTCTTTCAAACGCGTTCTGATTCCCGAATTTGCCGAAACACCGCCGCCAATGGCAATTTGTGTAATTCCCGTTTCTTTTACCGCTAATTTTAATTTGTCCATCAAAATTTCGATAATTGTATGTTGAATAGAAGCACAAATATCATTCAGGTTTTCTTCGATGAAATTTGGGTTTTCTAATTTTTTCTTCTGAATAAAATATAAAATGGCTGTTTTTAAACCAGAAAAACTAAAATCCAGTCCGGGCACTTTTGGTTTTGTAAAAGCAAAAGCTTTTGGATTTCCTTCTTTGGCATACTTATCGATCAAAGGTCCGCCGGGATAAGGAAGTCCGAGAATTTTAGCGCTCTTGTCAAAAGCTTCTCCAACAGCATCATCAGTGGTTTCACCAATAATTTCCATATCAAAAAAACCATTCACTTTTACAATTTGCGTGTGGCCGCCGCTAATGGTCAGGGCCAAAAACGGAAATTCGGGCTTATCAAAACCTTCTTCATCAATAAAATGGGCTAAAATATGGGCATGCATATGATTTACAGCAATTAGCGGAATGTTCAATGCTAATGAAAGTGATTTGCTAAAAGAACTTCCTACCAATAAAGAACCCATCAATCCTGGTCCTTGTGTAAAGGCAATGGCAGTTAATTGTTCTTTTTGTACATTTGCTTTGCGAAGTGCAGCATCAATTACAGGAACGATATTTTGCTGATGTGCTCTCGAAGCCAACTCAGGAACAACGCCTCCGTATTGGTTATGAATTAGCTGATTAGCCACAACATTTGAAAGTACTTTATCGTTATGTAAAACTGCAGCCGCAGTATCATCGCAAGAACTTTCGATGGCAAGAATAAAAACCTCTGAATTTTGCATATAAAGGCACGAATTTTGGATTATATTTGACAAATCAAATTTTTAAATTTCTTTGATTGAAGTAGAAGCCAAAATTAAAGAATTTTTATCAAAAACAGTCGTTCTTTGTCTGTTCAAAGTAAATTTAAAAGAAAACTAAAATTAAAGAGCTATCAAAAAAGTAAAGAAAATAATATCACGAACCCTAATTGGGTTAATTTTACTTTTGTTGGCATTGGCTATAACACTCTCATTGCCTATTGTGCAAACTAAAATTGCACGATATGTTACAAATTCTTTGAACGAAGATTTTAAAACAGATATTACGGTAGATAAAGTTGCTATCAATATTTTTGGCGGAGTTAAGCTAAAAACGGTCCTGATTCGCGATCATCACAAAAAGACTTTAATTTATTCGGACATTATCAGTACTGATATCTTAAGTATTAAAAGACTTCTTGATGGTGATTTGATTTTCGGCGATCTTCGTTTAACAGGTTTGATTTTTAATTTGAAAACCTACAAAGGCGAAAACGAAAACAATATCAATAAATTTATTCGCTTATTTGATTCTGATAAGCCTTCAAAAACCAATAAGCATTTTTTACTAACAGCCAAAAATGCCTATATCTCAAAAGGTACTTTCTCGGTTGTGGATGAAAATAAGAAAAACCCACATTTTCTTGATTTTAAAAAGCTTAATGCTTACATCAGTGATTTCAAATTATATGGTCCGGATGTAAATACGACCATTCACAGGTTTTCTTTTCTGGATCATCGAGGTTTGTATGTTTCTAATCTGGCGGCGAAGTTCAGTTATACCAAAAAACAGATTAAGCTTGAAAATTTAGCCATAAAAACCAAAAGATCATCAATTTATGGTAAAGCAATTTTAAATTACAAGCCAGGAGATTTTCTTGCTTTTACAGATAAAGTTAAGTTTGATGTTGCGGTCGATTCGGCCTCGATTGCTACCAATGATATTCGTTACTTTTATGACGGATTAGGTAAAAACCAACATTTTAAACTTAGATCTAAGATAAAAGGAACGCTTAATAATCTTAATTTAAAAAAGCTTAGACTTTCGGACACAAACGGTTCAAGAATTATCGGAAACATTAATTTCAGAAATCTTTTAGGTACAAAAGAGCAAAAGTTTGCCATGGAGGGAAAGTTTGACAGATTAACTTCCAGCTATGATAATTTAGTGGTTTTGATGCCAATTGTTTTAGGAAAAAAACTTCCTAAAGAGCTTAAGCGAATTGGTAAATTTAATATTGTTGGAAAAGCAAATGTTTCGACAACAGAATTGGAAAGTGATTTTAAAATTGCGACAGATTTAGGAAATGGTCAGGTAGATTTGCATCTGAACAACATGGATTTTATTGATAAAGCTTCTTATTCGGGAAACATTATTTTGGATAATTTCGATGTTGGCGCATTATTACAGCGAAAGGATCTGGGTAAAACTACTTTAAATTTAGATGTTGATGGTGTTGGTTTTACAGAGAAATATCTAAACACAATCATAAAAGGTGATATTGCAAAACTGGATTATAATAAATACACTTATAATAATATTGTAGTAAATGGTAATTTTAAATTGCCTTATTATAAAGGACAAATTTCTGTAAACGACCCTAATTTGACTTTAACATTTGATGGTTTAGTCGATTTGAGCAAGCGTGAAAGTAAATATGATTTCCACATCAATGTTGAAAACGCTGATTTGAAAAAACTGAAGTTTGTAAACGACTCTATTTCTCATTTTCAAGGTGATGCAGTTGTTGAAGTTACAGGAAATTCTATCGAAAATCTTCAGGGAAATATTTATATAAAAGATGCTGTATATCAAAATCCAAAGTCTACTTATGCTTTTGATGAAGTAACAATCAATTCTAGTTTTGACGCTGATAAATTGCGTACCATAACCATAAATTCTACGGATGTAGTAAACGGTAAAATTGTAGGTAAATTTCAGTTTGCTCAGTTAGATAAATTGGTGATGAATTCAGTAGGAAGTCTTTATACCAATTATAAGCCTTATAAAATTAAAAAAGGACAGTTTTTGCGTTTCAATTTTCATGTTTATGATAAAGTTGTCGAAATGCTTTATCCTGAAATTAATATCGATTCATCAACTGTGGTGCGCGGACGAATTGATGCCGATTTAAATGAATTTAAGTTTAGATTTAAATCGCAAAAAATTACGGCGGCAAAAAATACTTTTGATAATATCAGAATCAATATCGATAATAAAAATCCGCTTTATAATGCATTTATAGAGTTGGATAGTATTAAAACGCCTTATTATAAAATCCGTGATTTTAATTTAATCAACGTAACTTCAAAAGATACGTTATTTGTTCGCTCCGAGTTTAAAGGAGGCGAAAAGGGCAACGATTATTTTAATATGAACTTGTACCATACCATTGATAAAAACAAAAATAATATTGTGGGTATCAAAAAATCGGAGATGAAATTTAAAGATTATTTATGGTATTTAAATGAAGAAGACGGATCGGATAATCAGATTGTTTTTGATAAAAACTTCAGGAATTTTAATATAGACAATATTGTTCTGTCGCACGAAGATCAGAAAATTGACTTAAACGGAGTTATAAAAGGCACCGATTATAAAGATTTGGTGCTGAATTTTGAAGATGTTGATATCAATAAAATTACGCCGCTCACCTCGAAGTTTGTGTTTAATGGTAATTTGAACGGAAGAGTCAATTTTAAACAGAACAAAGATGTTTATCAGCCCACGGCGTCTATTGTTATTGATCATCTTAACTTAAATAAAACGGAATTAGGAACATTGAATTTCGATATTTCCGGAGATGAGAGCCTAAAAAAATTCACCATAAGTTCGTCGATACAAAATGGTTTTACGGAATCGTTTAGTGCCAACGGAAATTTTGCGATCGAAAACAAAGAGACTTTTCTTGATTTAAAGCTAAAACTCGAAGGATTTAATCTGGCAACTTTAGGAACGGTAGGAGGAGATGTTTTGTCGAATGTTAGAGGAAGTGTATCTGGAAATGCTGCAGTTGTAGGGAATCTTAAAAAACCAGAAATCAATGGTAGATTATATGTAGAAAAAGCAGGAATGACAATTCCGTACCTTAATACAGATTATGAATTAAGTGACCGAACAGTTATTGATTTAACCGATGAAAAGTTTTTGTTTAGAAATAATCAGTTAACAGATACTAAATACGGTACAAAAGGATTACTGAACGGAAGTATTGAGCATCATAATTTTGGTGATTGGAAACTAGATTTAACCATAACTTCCAAAAGATTATTGGCACTTGATACAAAAGACAGTGACGATGCCGCTTATTTTGGTACAGCATTTATTAATGGTACAGCAAGTATAAAAGGACCAACAGAAAGTTTATTTATTAAGGTAGATGCTAAATCTGAAAAAGGAACAGAAGTTAAGATACCTATTAATAATGTACAAAGTGTAGGAGAGAGCAGTTGGATACATTTCGTGACGCCAAAAGAAAAATATAATCTAGCAAATGGTATTGTTGAGCGAACCCGTAATTATAACGGACTTGAACTGGAATTTGATTTTGATATCACGCCCGATGCCGAAGTAGAAGTAATCCTGGATCGAAATTCCGGTCATGGTATGAAAGGAAAAGGATACGGTTCGTTATTGTTTAAGATCAATACCTTGGGTAAATTTAATATGTGGGGAGATTTCCAGGCATACGAAGGAACTTATAACTTTAAGTACGGAGGTTTAATCGATAAAAAATTCGCCGTTAAAAAAGGTGGATCTATTATTTGGGAAGGTAACCCGATGAAAGCCCAGTTGAATTTAGAAGCCGTTTATAGAACCACGGCAAATCCGGCTGTATTACTGGATAATTCCTCTTTTAATAAAAAAGTGCCGGTAGAAGTTGTTATTGGTTTAAGAGGAGATTTAACAAGCCCGGAACCTAATTTTGATATTCAGTTTCCATCTGTAAGTAATGTTTTAAAATCAGAAATACAATATAAGTTAGACGATAAAGATGTGCGCCAAACGCAGGCATTGTATCTATTGTCAACAGGTTCGTTTATGAGCCCGGATGGATTTAATCAAAGTGATTTATCCGGAACATTTGCAGAAACTGCCGCAAGTTTACTGGGCGGAATTATTAAATCAGATAATGATAAATTTAATATTGATTTGAATTTTGTATCTGCAGACAAACGAATTGGTCAGGAAGCCGACGGTCAGTTTGTTGCTAATATATCTTCTCAGATTAATGAAAAAATATCCATAAACGGAAAACTTGGAGTTCCGGTTGGAGGTGTAAACGAATCTGCAATTGTGGGAGATATTGAAATTCTTTATCGCGTAAATGAAGACGGATCTATGAACCTTCGTTTATTCAATAAAGAAAATGATATTAATTATGTAGGGCAGGGAATTGGATACACGCAAGGAGTTGGTATTTCGTATGAAGTAGATTTTGATACTTTTAGTGAACTGGTCAATAAAATTTTCAAAAACCATAAATTAGAGAAAGCCTTAAAAACTTCTCCTGATGATTTGCCGGATTCTTATGTAAATCCCGATTATATGAATTTTTCAAGTTCAAAAGAAAAAGAGAAGGATAAAAAGAAACCGAATAAAAAAGACGAAGAAAAACCAAAGACGCAGCCAGGAAATAATCAGGGATATATTCCGGACGATAACGATTATTAGTCTGTGAACTGTTAACTTTTTTAAAACCATTTTTATAATGGTTTTTTTTATGCTAAATTTATAAATTAATAATTTTTTGAAAATCAGCTGTATCCGGATTTTTATAACACTTCATTTATGTATTGTTAATTTTAAGGATTTAATTAAAATATGTGCCTTTTATTATTTTAAATGAATTTTTTTATATCAAAAAACTTATTAACGAAAACGTTTGAATTTAACATATTTTATTAATTTATGACAATTACCATCTGTAAAGTGGTGAATGTTTGCTAATTTTACACTTTAATACTTAAATAATGCCAAAAACAATAAAAAAAGTTGGTGTTCTAACTTCAGGGGGAGACTCACCAGGAATGAATGCCGCAATACGATCAGTTGTTCGAACATGTGCTTATCATAATATAGAATGCATAGGAATTTATAGAGGGTATCAGGGAATGATCGAAGGAGACTTCAAAGAAATGGGTCCCCGAAGTGTAAATAATATTGTAAACAAAGGAGGAACGATTTTAAAATCAGCTCGTTCTACTGAGTTTAGAACTCCGGAAGGTAGAAAAAAAGCACACGAAAACCTTTTAAAAGCAGGAGTTGATGCTCTTGTAGTAATTGGCGGAGACGGAAGTTTTACCGGAGGTTTGATTTTTAATTCAGAATTTGATTTTCCTGTAATGGGAATTCCGGGTACAATTGATAATGATATTTTTGGTACAAGTCATACTTTAGGATATGATACTGCTTTGAATACTGTAGTAGATTGTATTGACAAAATTAGAGATACTGCAAGTTCGCATAACCGACTATTTTTTGTAGAGGTAATGGGTAGAGATGCAGGACATATTGCTCTAAATGCAGGTATTGGAGCTGGTGCCGAAGAAATCCTTATTCCTGAAGAAGATTTAGGTTTAGAAAGATTGCTTGACTCTCTTCAAAAAAGTAAAGCTTCAGGAAAATCATCGAGTATAGTTGTTATTGCTGAGGGAGATAAAATTGGTAAAAACGTATTCGAATTAAAAGATTATGTTGAAGCTAATTTACCAGAATATGATGTAAGAGTTTCTGTTTTAGGACACATGCAGCGTGGTGGTTCTCCATCTTGTTTTGATCGTGTTCTTGCAAGCCGTTTAGGTGTAAAAGCAGTAGAATCTTTAATTGAAGGTAAATCTAATTATATGGTTGGTTTACAGCAGGATAAAGTAACCCTGACTCCATTAGAACAAGCTATTAAAGGAAAATCTGAGATTGACAGAGAATTATTAAGAGTGTCTGACATCATGTCGACATAAAAAGATAAAAGTTTAAAAAAGGAATGAAGTTTATTGTGAGGAAATTAGACTTTAAATTAGTGTAATAAAAACAAAAGCAAAAATTAAGTAAAATGTCAAAAGTAAAATTAGGAATAAACGGATTTGGACGTATTGGAAGAATCGTTTTTAGAGAATCATTCAATAGAGATAATGTAGAAGTAGTAGCAATCAACGATTTATTAGATGTAGATCACTTAGCTTACTTATTAAAATATGATTCAGTTCACGGTCGTTTTGACGGAACTGTAGAAGTAAAAGAAGGAAAACTTTATGTAAACGGAAGAAATATCCGTATCACTGCAGAAAGAAATCCTGCTGACTTAAAATGGAATGAAGTTGATGTTGATGTAGTTGCTGAATGTACTGGTATTTTCACAACTATCGAAACTGCAAATGAGCACATTAAAGGGGGTGCTAAAAAAGTAATTATTTCTGCTCCTTCTGCAGATGCTCCAATGTTTGTAATGGGAGTAAATCACGAAACTGCAAAAGCTTCTGATATAGTAGTTTCTAACGCATCTTGTACAACAAACTGTTTAGCTCCTTTAGCTAAAGTTATTCATGATAACTTTGGAATTGTAGAAGCTTTAATGACAACTGTACACGCTACAACTTCAACTCAAATGACTGCTGACGGACCTTCTAGAAAAGACTGGAGAGGTGGACGTGCAGCATCAATCAATATTATTCCTTCTTCAACAGGTGCTGCAAAAGCAGTTGGAAAAGTAATTCCTGAATTGAATGGAAAATTAACAGGTATGGCTTTCCGTGTTCCTACTGCTGACGTTTCTACAGTAGATTTAACTGTAAAAGTAGCTAAAGAAACTTCTTATGAAGAAATTATGGCTGTTTTAAAGAATGCTTCTGAAACTACAATGAAAGGTATTTTAGGATATACTGAAGATGCAGTTGTATCTCAGGATTTCATTTCAGACAAAAGAACTTCAATCATTGATGCTACTGCAGGAATTGGTTTGAATTCAACTTTCTTTAAATTAGTATCTTGGTACGATAATGAGTACGGATACTCTTCTAAATTGATCGATTTATCTGTGCATATCGCAGGTTTAAAATAATATTGTATAAATTTGGCAAATCCCGTTATCTCAAGGTAACGGGATTTTCTTATTTTGTTTTGACTTTAATTAATGTAAAAAATACACTTTTAAATTGATGAAGAAAAACTAAATCCAAAAACTAAAAAAAAATGAAATTAATAGTTGATAGTGGATCTACAAAAGCAGACTGGATTGCAATTGATGATAATGGAAAAGTATTATTCACGACACAAACTTTGGGATTAAACCCTGAAATTCTTGACGGTCCTGAAATTGTTTCAAGATTAAATGATCGTTTTGATATTCTGCAAAATAAAAAAAACGCAACACATTTGTTCTTCTACGGAGCAGGTTGTGGAACAGAAAGAATGCAAACTGCACTTTCGCAAATATTCCAGGAATATTTTAATAACGCTATTGTTGAAGTTCACGAAGATACTTATGCAGCAGTTTACGCTACAACTCCAAAAGGAGAAGAAGCAATTGTTAGTATTTTAGGAACAGGTTCAAACTGTAGTTATTTTGATGGAAAAGTATTGCATCAAAAAGTACAGTCATTAGGTTATATTGCCATGGATGATTGTAGTGGAAATGTTTTCGGAAAAGAATTAATCAGAAAATATTATTTCAATAAAATGCCTAAAGAATTGGCAGTTGAATTTGAAAAAGAATATAATTTAGATGCAGATTATATTAAAAACAAATTATACAAGGAGCCAAATCCAAATGCATATTTAGCGACTTTTGCTAAGTTTTTAATCAAACATAAGGATACAGAATTCTGCAGAAAAATCATTTTCAAAGGAATGAAATCTTTCGTTAAAAACTATATCAAACAATTTGATAATTGTAAAGAAGTTCCTGTTCATTTTGTAGGTTCTATTGCTTTTTATCTAAAAGATGAATTACAAGAAACATTTGATAAATATGAACTTCAGTTAGGGAATGTTTTAAGACGTCCTATTGATGGTTTGATTGCATACCATGTTGCTAACCAATAGTTCAGGTTTTATGGAGATTGCTATTATTGCACATGATGGTAAAAAAGCAGATTTAATTGATTTTTTAATTAAAAATGAAGCAGTTTTACATCATGAAAAAATAAAGCTTATTGGTACAGGAACTACTGGAGGAAAAGCTGAGGCTGCTGGTTTTAAAACTCAAAGAATGCTTTCCGGACCTTTAGGCGGAGATGCACAAATTGCAGGAAGAGTGGCAGAAGGAATTACACAAATGGTTTTCTTTTTTAAAGATCCATTGTCTAGTCATCCTCATGAAGCCGATATTAATATGCTAATTCGTGTTTGTGATGTACATAATGTGCCGCTGGCAACAAACGAAGCAACGGCACAATTATTATTAAATGCTATTGCACTGCAATTATAGAAATTTCAACATTTACATTTTTTGGCAAACAAGCCACTTGAACCGTTTCACGAGCTGGAGCGGTTTTTTCGTTAAAATAAGATCCGTAAACCGTATTAATAGCGCCAAAATTGTTCATATCCATAATGAAAATAGTTGCTTTTACAACATTTTCAAAAGTCATATTTGCAGCTTCCAGAATGGCTGCAATGTTTTCCATTACTTGTTTTGTCTCGTCATTGATATTATCAGTAATGATTTCTCCCGAAGCAGGGTTTATTGCAATTTGACCAGAAGCATAAAGTGTATTTCCTGATAATACAGCCTGATTATAAGGTCCGATTGGAGCAGGTGCTTTGTCTGTAAAAATTATTTTTTTCATAGTAATTGATTGTTAAATACCAAAATAGATTATTCGGCCATTAGAATAATGGCTGAGAAAATTATTGATCTAAAATACGATTTTATTATCGATTAGAAGTACTTCGTTTATTCCATTTAATGTCGCTAAGAACACCAGATTTAATTCCGATAAAGAAATTCCAGTTAGAATTTGTTCCCAATGGACTCCAGTTAAAAGCCATTCTCCAGCTTAATAAATCTCTTTCAAAACGAAATTGCGTAAACGTAACTCCATTTTGTACAAAATCGTAACCCGTAGAAATTCCGCCTTTCCATTTTGGTGTAATATCCATATTGGCAGAAACCATGATAGAATTTCCTGTGATTTTGTTTTCACGATTTACATTAGAATAAGTCAATGAATAAGCCAATGTCATATCCCAGGGTAATTTTGAATTAAAAAACTCTGTTATTACATCTTCGCCATCGTCTTCTTCATTTGCAAACTGACTGTTTCGGCTATCGTTCAAATCGGTATTGGTACCAAATAAGTCATCTTTACGACCTCCGTTCCGTTCACTTTGTTTGTTTTCTTCCTTGGTGCCCTTATTCGAAAAGGAATAATTTAAAGTTACGTTGGCGCTTGTCATTCGAAACAAACTTCCACCATTATCAATGTTATAAGTATCTATTCTTGTTCCGGAGTTGTCAATGGCATAAGGATCTAAAGTTGCCCCAAAATTAACATTCATTTTATTGTCAAAAAACTGAGTTCCACCACTTACAAGAACAGGCTGCCATGCTAAAGTTTCTTTACCATTAGCATTAAAATTATAACTTGTACTGAAGTTTAAATTGTTCAGTAACATTATTTTTTTAGGTTCTGTTTTTGTACTGTCGCTGTCTCTTACTTTTGCTTCAAAGGTATTGCTTAAAGCAAATGCCACGATGTTAGAATTTTCCTTGCTTGGAACACCATAAACACCACCTTCAAATCGTGTGTATTGGCTTGTAATTCTGCCTGAAGCATCTACTGCATAAGTATCATAGTATTTCTCAAAACTAGGTGTATATGCGTACGTGATAGTTGGACGCATTACGTGGCGGATAGACTGTATTTTTTTATCATTACCAAAATTAAAAGTACCGTAAATAGTAGTACCTAAATTTGTGCTCAAATTATACGTTCTAAACGCATCAAAACCATTTACAGTTGTAGTATCAACTCGGCTTAGACTTGTGTCGTAATGCTTATCTATTGTTTTGGTAACCCATGTTTCCTGATAATTTGTAGAAGCTCCGGCACTAAAATATTTAAATATCTTGAAATTGGTACTAATCGGAATCGAATGCTGCATTCCAATTTGTGCATCTCTAAACATTTGTGGTTTAAAGAATAATGAATCTGTAGTTACAATGTTGTTTTTACCGCTTAAGTTATATTGTAAGTTGATGTTTTTTATAAAACCTTTTTTCACGCCATCTTTACCAACAAAAGGATAAACACGATCGACACTTGCCTGTAAAGTAGGTAAGGTCATGTTGATTACTTCGGTTTGTGTATTTTGAGAGTGCGTCGCCGTTAAAGATATTCTGGCTTGCGGAATAGTATTAAAAGTTTTATTATAAGAAATAGAAGAGCTTAAGGTATTGTTCAAATTAGATCCAACGTTGGCCTGATTAATAGATTGCTTGAAGTATTTACTACTACCCATATTTACAGAGGCAGAAAAAGTGGAATTCGGATTCGATTTTGTATCCTTCGAATGCGACCACTGAATGTTGTAAATATTCTGTTTAGAATAATCCGGATAACCTCTTTCGCTGTTTATAAGGTTTTCAAAACGTATATTGACATTTCCTCGATACTTATATCGGGTTGCATATGCCGATTCAAATCGCATGGCATAACTCCCGTTTGTATAATAATCTCCCAAAACGGTTAAATCGTAATTATCGCTTAAAGCAAAATAATAACCCATATTTTGAAGGGAGAATCCACGGGTATTCGAGTCATTATAACTAGGTATAATGATTCCTGAAACACTTTTTTCTTCGCTCATCGGGAAATAAGCAAAAGGCAAAGCCAGCGGAGTAGGTACGTCGGCAATAACCATATTGGTTAAACCGGTAATTACTTTTTTACCCGGAATAAATTTTACTTTATTGGTCTGGAAATAATATTCAGGATTGTCAATATCTTTAGAAGTTGTAAATCTGGCACCTTTTAAAAAGTAAACCGAGTCATTTTCTTTTTTTGTAACGGCTGCTTTGATTTTAAATTCGCCTTGTTCCGTTCGTGAATTATAAATTAAAGCCTTTTTTGTTTTAAAGTTAAAACGGATAGAGTCGGGCTGAACCTCGCTAGCGCCTTGTTTAAAATTTGGATATTGAGTTAATACCCCTGCAGAATCTTTTATCCTGCCGGCATACACTTCATCTTTCTCATAATCAAGTACAATTATACCAGATTTTAATTCAACATCTTTATAGTATAATTCACCTTCATTATAAAGCGTGATTCTTTTTGTTTTCTGATCGATTTTCGCGTAATCCTTTGCCCTGTATTTTACTTTTCCGTCCAAAAAAGTCTTTGTTGGCCTAACAGTATCCAGCTTTATGGTATCTGCAACAACAATTTCAGGTTTATCTGTTTGTTTTTCAGTTGATAAAGGAGTTTTTTTAGATTTTATCTCTTGCGAATATAATTTACCACAACCTAGTGTTAGGAAAAATGATAATAAAACGATATTAAATAAGTTTGTATGCAAAGGTTTAAATGCTATTTTTGTAAAAGTATGGCTTGTTTTTTGACATGTCAAACTTACATATAATTTTTTGTCAAAAATAATCAATTGTAAAAATTATAGCTGTTGCATTTTATTAAAATTAACTTTTAGATTTATGAACATATTTAACAAAACTAGACTAATCTTTAGTTTTTTTCTAACGATAACAACTTTTTGCGCTTACAGTCAAACAAATGTATTTAAAGTAACTCTTGATGCAGGACACGGTGATCATGATTTTGGTGCCGTTTATAGTGGAAGGATCGAAAAGAATATTGCGCTGGCTATTGTGTTAAAAGTTGGAAAATTACTGGAAGCTAGTCCTAATATCGATGTTATTTATACTCGTAAGACTGATGTTTTTATCGATCTTGTGGAAAGAGCCAATATTGCCAATCGTGCAAATTCGAATATTTTTGTCTCTATTCACTGTAATGCAAATAAAAATACGGCTGCAGACGGGACCGAAACTTATGTAATGGGTTTGAGTAAAGTTGCGTCGAATCTTGAAGCTGCGAAAAAAGAGAACTCGGTAATTACATTAGAAAAAGATTATAAACGTAAATATGAAGGTTTCGATCCTAATTCTCCTGAATCAATGATCGGAATGACTTTAATGCAGGAAGAATATCTGGACAATAGTATTTCATTAGCCAGTAAAATTGAAGATAATTTTGACAGATTAGGAAAAAAATTACGTCAGGGCGGAGTAAAGCAAGCTCCGTTTATGGTACTTCATAAAGCGTATATGCCAAGAGTATTGGTAGAAACAGGATTTGTTTCTAATCCTACAGAAGGAAATATTTTAAATTCTGAAGAAGGGCAGGATGATATTGCTAAAGCTATTGCAGAGGCAATTATAAGTTATAAAAGGGAGTATTTCGGTAATGGAGTTCCAGAAGCTGATACAAGACCGGTAAAAGATACTTCGACAGCAAAACCTAAAGCTGTTGAAACTCCTACAGTAGTTAAAAATGCTCCAAAAGGTACTATCTTTAAAGTACAGCTTATAGCGAGCATTAAAAAGACTCCATTAGAACCTAAAAACTTTAAAGGGCTTAAAAATGTAACGATGTTATTTGAAAACAATATATATAAGTATTTTTATCAGGAAACCTCAGATTACGAAACTGCAAAGAAATATCTGCAAGAGGCTAAAGGTAAAGGGTATGGGGCGGCTTTTTTAATTGCTTACAAAGATGGAGAAAAAATCAGTATTCAGGACGCAACTAAATAATAGCAACAAGTTCGAATATTTATATTAATTTTGTACTAAACACTTAGAATTTTGAAAATAACAAGAGAGATTAAAACGGCCATATTAGTTATCGCGTCAATTTTATTATTTATTTGGGGCTATAGTTTTTTAAAAGGCAAAGACCTTTTTACAAATTACCAAACATTATATGTTGAATATGATAATGTTGAAGATTTACCACAATCTGCACCCGTGACTTTAAACGGACTTGGGATTGGTAAAGTAAGTAAAATTACAATCAATGAAACTACAGGGAAATTATTAGTAGAACTTCAGTTAAAAACTGATTTTCCAATTTCTAAAACGAGTAAAGCTGCATTATATTCTCCAAGTTTAATTGGAGGAAAACAAATCAAAATTATTCCTAATCTTGCAGATAAAGATCCTGCAGTTGATGGACAAAATTTAGAAGCTGCAGTAGAATTAGGATTAACAGAATCTTTAGGAGGTAAAATTGAGCCAATTCAGGCAAAATTAAATTTAATGCTTGAGAACATTAATACACTGGTTGTAGGATTGAATAATGTTCTGGATAAAAAAGGGCAGGAAGATCTTAAAAAATCTTTGTCAGAACTGAGCGAGACTATGGAACAATTTCATAGAGCTTCAGGAAGTTTAAATTCTATTTTAGATACAAACAAAGGTCAGATTAACGGAGTTGTGACAAATTTCAATAAAATGTCAAGTAACTTCAATAAAATATCAGATTCTTTAAACAAAGCAGATTTAGGTAAAACAGTGAGAAACCTAAACCAGACTTTGGCTAAAGTTGACGGAATTATGAGTAACCTAAACTCAGGAAAAGGTACAGCAGGTAAATTATTAAACGATGATGCTTTGTATAATAACCTTTCTAAAACTTCAAAAGAATTAGAATTGTTATTGCAGGATGTTCGCCTTTACCCAACACGTTATGTGAACGTTTCTCTTTTTGGAAAGAAGAACAAACCATACGTTGCGCCTGCAGATGATGCAAAAACGACTGACAAAAAATAATTAAGAATAATAAAGAATGAGTTATTTAGACAATATTTTATTCGCTATACTTCTGATAGCTGGTTTTGGTTTTTTTGCGACGAGTGTAAAAAAAATTATCCGAAACATTAATTTAGGAGGTGATGTAGATCGAAAAGACAATCCGAAGGCGCGTTGGGCAAACATGGCTTTGATTGCGCTTGGACAATCTAAAATGGTGAAACGTCCGGTAGCGGGTGTATTACATATTGTTGTTTATCTGGGTTTTATTATTATTAATATCGAATTACTGGAAATCATCATTGATGGATTAATTGGAACTCATAGAGTTTTTGCTCCTTTTTTAGGTGTAGTTTATGATGTTTTAATTGCTTCTTTTGAGATATTGGCTTTCCTTGTCATTTTTGCAGTAACAGTTTTTTGGATAAGAAGAAACCTGATCCGATTAAAACGTTTTATACATTCAGATTTAAAAGGATTCCCTAAAAGTGATGCAAATTACATTTTGTATTTTGAAACAGTTTTAATGATTTTGTTTTTATTGATGAACGCATCTGATTATCATTTACAAAATGTACCGGGTGGAGTTTTTCATAAAGCGGGAAGTTTTCCGGTAAGTCAATTCATTGCGCCTATTTTTAATGGAATGTCCAATGAATTGGTGGTAATTTTATTTGAAGTATTTTGGTGGCTGCACATTGCAGGTATTTTAGTTTTTATGAACTATTTATACTTCTCCAAACACTTACATATTCTCTTAGCATTCCCAAATACTTATTTTGCAGATTTAAACCCGAAAGGGAAATTTGATAATTTAGAGTCAGTTACAAAAGAGGTGAAATTAATGATGGATCCTAATGCTGACCCGTTTGCTGCAGCTCCGGTTGATGAAAATGCAGCTCCAAGTAAATTTGGTGCAAGTGATGTTCAGGATTTAAACTGGGTACAGTTATTAAACGCTTACACTTGTACCGAATGTGGACGTTGTACATCTGCATGTCCGGCAAATCAAACGGGTAAAAAATTGTCTCCTCGTAAAATTATGATGGATACAAGAGACCGTTTGCAGGAAGTAGGAAAAAATATAGATGCCAATAAAGGTGTTTTTGTTCCTGATAATAAAACATTATTAAACGATTATATTACTCCTGAAGAGTTATGGGCATGTACTTCATGCAATGCCTGCGTTGAAGAATGTCCGGTAAATATCAGTCCGTTATCTATTATTATGGATATGCGTCGTTATTTGGTGATGGAACAAAGTGCTGCGCCAATGTCATTGAATGCGATGATGACCAATGTAGAAAACAATGGTGCACCATGGCAATACAGCCAGCAAGACCGCTTGAACTGGAAAAACGAAAATTAAAATTATACTTTTAATTGTTGAATCGGTTATTGTGTAACTGTTTAATAATTAGATAAAATAAATTTCGGTTTATTATGAATTTGGTTTTTAAATCGATTAACCAAATTAACGATTAGCCGATTAAACAAAAAAAAAAGATGTCAGAAAGTTTAATAGTACCAACAATGGCAGAAATGCTTGCCGAAGGAAAACAGCCAGAAGTTTTGTTTTGGGTGGGTTGTGCAGGAAGTTTTGATGATAGAGCAAAAAAAATTACAAAAGCATTTGTACGTATTTTAAATCGTACAAACGTTTCTTTTGCTGTACTTGGTACTGAAGAAAGCTGTACTGGAGATCCGGCAAAAAGAGCAGGAAATGAGTTTTTGTTTCAAATGCAGGCTATGATGAACATTGAAGTTCTAAATGCTTATGAAGCTAAAAAAATTGTTACAGCTTGTCCGCATTGTTTTAATACTTTAAAGAATGAATATCCTGAATTAGGAGGTCAATACGAAGTAATTCACCATACAGAATTTTTAAAGTCATTAATTGATGATGGAAGATTAACTGTTGAAGGCGGACAGTTTAAAGGAAAAAAAATCACTTTTCACGATCCTTGTTATTTAGGAAGAGCGAATAAAGTATACGAAGCGCCAAGAGATTTAATTCAGAAACTGGATGTTGCATTAGTCGAAATGAAACGCTCAAAAGCAAACGGATTATGTTGTGGAGCCGGTGGAGCACAAATGTTTAAAGATGCAGAACCAGGAAACAAGGAAGTAAACGTATTGCGTACCGAAGATGCTTTAGAAGTACAACCGGATATTATTGCCGCAGGTTGCCCGTTCTGTAATACAATGTTAACCGATGGTATTAAACATAAGGAAAAAGAAGGACAAGTGAAAGTAATGGATATTGCAGAGTTAATTGCTAATGCGCAGGATTTGTAATCAGAGGTTCAAAGCTACAAAGGTTCAGAGTGACAAAGGTTTTTAACTTGAAACCTGAAACTTGAAACAAAAAAACTAAAATTTAATTAAAAATGTATATACCTTTTGAAAATTTACCTGGTGAATCCAGAATCTGGATTTATCAATCAAACAGAAAATTTTCTGAGGAAGAATTTTCTGAAATAGAAACTGATCTAAAAGCTTTTGTAGAGGAATGGGCCGCACACGGAACAAGTCTGGAAGCTTCATATCTTTTAAAATACAACCGATTTATTATATTGGCTGTAAATCAGGATGTACAAGCTGCTACAGGTTGTTCTATTGATAGTTCTGTTGAATTTATTCAAAGTTTAGAGAAAAAATACAACGTTGATTTATTGGATAAAATGAACGTAACTTTTAAACTGGGTGAACATATCGCTCACAAACCTTTAATCGATTTTAAGAAAATGGTTAAAGATAAATCAGTTTCTGAGAATACGATTGTGTTTAATAATCTTGTAAATAATATAGAAGAATTTAATGAATCCTGGGAAGTTCCTGCCGCTGATAGCTGGCATAGCAGGTTTTTCTAAGATGAATTTAAAATATATTTGAAAGGCATGAAACTTTGGTTTTGTGCCTTTTTTTTGGGTAGATTATTTTGTTTTGTTTCAGATTTGAGGTTCGTTCAGTTTGTGATTTCGACAGATGATAAATTACAGAACATATTCCGAAATCAAAATTGCCAATCTTTGGCGAGCTTCTTGCGGAGATTTCTCGTTCCTCGAAATGACAGAAATGGGGTTACTATTCGATTATCTGTTGTAAAGTTTTCAATTTTATAATAAATACTCCTCTAGGAGTTACATATTGGTAGAAAATTAAATTCCCACACAGTAATATTGTCCCGTAGGGACTACATATAATCACCAATATTTGTAGGGTTTCGCAATGTTTATTGTTTATAATGAGAAATTGTGGAAATCTTTGTCAAAGTTTAAAACTTTGACAAAGATACATAGCGGCAAACCCGACAGGTTTTTGAAACCTGTCGTATTTATTAAACACAACACAAGGAAGTTCTTATAAAAACAAAAACCTCTAATTTAGCCCCGATGGGAGCGATATCCTTTTATGGCGGTGTTCGCCATAAAAGATATAGCGGACAGCGGGACAAGTGGTTCTTTGAAAACAATTTTTCTGCTCCTGATAAAAATTATGGATTATAAGTTATGAATTATAAGTTATAAGTTATGAGTTTTAGGTTGTGTAAGAAATCTTTAGACTTCGTTTAAAAGACATTTCTTATTTTAATTTGTACCTGAAGAATTCTAACTATTTAATAATGTGATAAATCTATAATTCACAAAAATCTAACAATTGAAATACTTAATTAAAAGCTATTTTTGAGTACTTTCGTAGTTATTAAATTTAATACATGAAAATAGCTATAGTTTGTTATCCGACATTTGGCGGTAGTGGGGTTGTAGCCACAGAATTGGGCCTTGAACTAGCCAGACGCGGACACGAAATCCATTTTATTACTTATAGTCAGCCGGTTCGGTTGGCACTTTTAAATCCTAATGTTCATTATCACGAAGTAAACGTTCCCGAATATCCTCTTTTTCATTATCAGCCGTATGAGTTGGCTTTATCGAGCAAATTGGTTGATATGGTGAAATTATATAAGATTGAATTGCTACATGTACATTATGCTATTCCACATGCGTATGCAGGTTATATGGCAAAGCAAATGTTGAAAAACGAAGGAATTAATCTTCCTATGATTACAACGCTTCACGGTACAGATATTACATTGGTAGGAAATCACCCTTTTTATAAACCTGCGGTGACTTTTAGCATTAATAAATCAGATTATGTTACTTCGGTTTCCCAGAGTTTGAAAGATGATACTTTGAAATTATTCAAAATCAAGAATAAAATAAAAGTGATTCCAAATTTTATCGAACTGGATAAAGTTAAAAAAGATCCGTTGGCGCCTTGTCATCGTTCTGTTATGGCAAAGGAAAATGAGCGCATTATAACGCATATCAGTAACTTTAGAAAAGTAAAACGTATTCCGGATATTATTAAAATTTTCTACAATATTCAGAAAGAGATGCCGGCTAAATTAATGATGGTTGGTGATGGCCCTGAAAAAGAAAAAGCAGAAGCTTTGTGTATGGAATTGGGGATTTATGAAAAGGTAATTTTCTTTGGTAACAGTAATGAAATTGATAAAATTTTACTTTTAACCGATTTGTTTTTACTTCCATCAGAAACAGAAAGTTTTGGTTTGGCAGCCTTGGAAGCAATGGCATGCGGCGTTCCGGTAATTTCGAGTAATTCAGGAGGTTTACCTGAAGTAAATTTTGAAGGCTACTCCGGTTATTTAAGCAATGTTGGAGATGTTGATGAAATGGCTGCAAACGCTATTAAAATCTTAAAAGACGATACTGTTTTGAATGAATTTAAAGCAAATGCCTTAGAGGTTGCGAAAAAATTTGACATTAAAAATATATTGCCAAAATATGAAGCGTTGTATCAAAGAGCAATTGATGATTATAAATATGAAAAACAATAACTAAAAAAATAAACAGATGAAAAAAGTTATTTCGGTTTTAGCGCTTTTTGTTTTAATTTCCTGCGGAGCAAAAAAAGGATCAGATTCAAAAGCACTTTATGAAGTTTTAACAGAACAGTCTGATGGTGGCGGAAATATTAAGTTTTTTGAAATCTTAACAGAGCCAAATGAAATTAAAATGCTTGAGAATGACCCGCTTTTGGCTTCTAAAATGAAACAGGCCGATATAAATAATTCTAATTATGTTATTCTGAATATGGGAGAAAAAAACACTGGCGGTTATTCAATTAGTGTTGAAAAAGTAGAAGAAACGGATAAAAATATCATTATTACAGTGAAAGAAAAAGGTCCGGCTGCAGACGCTATGACGATGCAGGTAATTACTTATCCTTATACAGTAGTGAGAGTTCACTCTAAGAAAGAAATTATAGTTAAATAATTTTGTTCATGTTTCAAATTGTTCGGTCTGGCAGCAATTAGCATAACCTGAAACAAAACAAACCTGAAACGTGAAACAAAAATTATAGCATAAAAAAAACCTGTCGCTTAGAACGACAGGTTTCTTCTTACAATTATTTTTTGCTTTAATATTTTAGAATCTGAATTTAACTCCTAAACCGACATCAAATCCAAAATTGTCGTCGTCATAATATCCAGAACCAATTTCAGGTCTTGCATCTAACGATAATGTGATTGGCACTTCAGAAAATCTATATTCTATACCAATATCTCCCGCTGCAAAAACATAAGTTCCGCTATCATTATATCTACCGTTGTCGTAGTAATAATCATGATCCCAAGCGGCAACACCTCCACCGACACCTGCGTACCAGTTAAAACCTCCATCGATATTCCAAACCCATTGATAAAGTGCAACAGCCTTAATAGCATCTACATCGCTGCTGTTTCTCCAGCCTAAATCAAATTCAAGCCTGTTCTTTTGGTTTAATCCCAATTGATATGATACTTCGCCTCCAAAACCGTTGTTGTCGCCCAGACGCAATCCCAGTGCATGTTTTGAAATTTCTTGTGATTGAGCTGTAAACACTAAACCCAACAGCATAAAGGCAGATAAAATGATTTTTTTCATGATTGTTATTAATTTTTATTCAAACTTACAATTACTGTAAAAGTCAAAACGTATAAAATTCTATAAAATTGTTATATAATTTACATTTTGACTTATTTGCAAGTGTGTTTAAAAATCAATTTGCTCTTTAAGTTCTAAGCAGTTTATTATCTAGGCGTTATTTTTGTTTTAGTATAGAAGTGATTAAATGGTTGCTTAATATGTCTTCCATTTCAAATAGATTTTCTTCTTCTGTGAAGTTAGTTTGAGAATAGGAGAATAGTTTCCAGCGTTTTTTATGGTATTCTAAAGCTGTTAAATTCTCGACCCAATCTCCTGAATTTAAATATAATGTTGAACCGTATTTGTTTTCTTTTTTGATAATTTTAGGTTCATGGATATGTCCGCAAATTACATAATCGTAGTTTTTTTCGATAGCTAAATCTGTAGCGGTAGTTTCAAAATCAGAAATGAATTTAACGGCTTTTTTTACGCTTGCTTTTATTTTTTTGGAAAATGAATAAGGTTCGCGGCCCAGTTTAGATAATATCCAATTGATAAAACGGTTCGTAAGAATTAGATAATCATAACCTAAACCACCCAATTTTGCAATCCATTTTGAATGTTGTACAGAAGCATCAAAAACATCTCCGTGAAATATCCATGCTTTTTTATCGTCTAATTCTAAAACTAATTTATCGACAAGAGCAAAATTACCCATATTCATATCTGTAAATTTTCTCAGAATTTCGTCGTGGTTTCCGGTAATGTAATACACTTTTGTGCCTTTGGAAGCCATTCCGATTACTTTTTGAATAACTCTTAAATGAGCTTTTGGAAAGTATGATTTTCTAAATTGCCAGGCATCAATTATATCGCCATTTAAGACTAATGTTTTGGGTTTTATGCTTGATAGATAGTTGTTTAGTTCTTTGGCGTGGCTACCGTAAGTTCCTAAATGGACATCTGACAGAATGACCAACTCGACATTTCTCTTTTTCAATTTTTCTTATTTTGAAGTTTAACAAATAAAAGAATCTAAGGCGAGATTTATTTTATCAAAAGGTTACCAATTTGGCCACAATTTTAATAAATTGTGATTTTTAAACAACTTAACCTTTATTTAATAATACCAATTTTAAATTTTTTAATTTAATTCATAAAACTTACATTTGCTCAAAACAAATTACAATGGCAGGAAATAGCTACGGCACACTATATAAAGTAACCACATTTGGAGAATCACACGGAGAAGCTTTAGGCGGAATTATAGACGGTTGTCCGTCGGGAATACAACTTGACTTAGAAGCGATTGAAGTTGAAATGTCACGCAGAAAACCGGGACAATCTGCAATCGTAACCCAACGTAAAGAACCGGATGCGGTTCAGTTTTTATCAGGAATATTTGAAGGAAAAACTACGGGAACTCCAATAGGTTTTATTATTCCGAATACCAATCAAAAATCAGACGATTACTCTCATATAAAAGACAATTACAGACCAAGTCATGCAGACTACGTGTACGATCAAAAGTATGGTTTTCGTGATTATCGCGGTGGCGGAAGAAGCTCAGCCAGAGAAACAGCAAGCAGGGTAGTTGCAGGTGCAATTGCTAAGCAAATGTTACCCGAAATTAAAATTAATGCTTACGTTTCTTCTGTTGGACCTATTCATTTAGATACACCTTATCAGGAATTGGATTTTTCGAAAATAGAAAGTAACCCTGTTCGTTGTCCTGACGAAAAATCGGCAGCGATTATGGAAGAATATATTCGTGATATTCGCAAACAGGGAGATACTGTTGGCGGAGTTGTTTCTTGCGTGATTCAAAATGTTCCGGTTGGTTTAGGCGAACCTGTTTTTGATAAACTTCATGCTGAATTAGGAAAGGCAATGCTTTCTATAAATGCCGTAAAAGGTTTTGAATATGGAAGCGGATTTTCTGGTTCTGAAATGAAAGGAAGCGAGCATAACGATTTATACAATCCTGACGGGACTACAAAAACAAATCTTTCGGGAGGAATTCAGGGTGGAATAAGCAACGGAATGGATATTTATTTCAGAGTAGCTTTTAAACCAGTTGCTACTATCATGCAAACTCAGGATTCACTTGATAATAAAGGAAATATCACGCCAATGACCGGTAAAGGCCGTCATGATCCGTGTGTTGTGCCTCGCGCAGTGCCTATTGTTGAAGCAATGGCAGCGATTGTTTTGGCTGATTTTTACTTAATCAACAAAACATATTAATAAAAATTAAGACAGTGAGGGTCTTAATGTTTTAATCTAAAAAACAATTTAATGCAAGTTACAGAAACCAAAAAAAAATCATTTTTTTCAGGATTAACAGGTCAAATTATAATTGCAATGATTCTTGGGGCTATCCTCGGAATTATATTGCACAACTCGATTTCATCTGAGGCAGCACAATCATTTAGCAGTAAAATAAAAATGTTAGCAACCATTTTTATTCGATTGGTACAAATGATTATTTCGCCTTTGGTATTTACTACTTTAGTAGTTGGTATTGCCAAACTGGGAGATATAAAAACAGTTGGAAGGGTTGGAGGAAAAGCATTAGCATGGTTTTTTACTGCTTCGTTTATATCGTTATTAATCGGGTTATTTTATGTAAATGTTTTAGAACCGGGAGTTGGTATAAAATTAGAACATATCGATATGGCTTCTGCTTCAGAAGTAACCGGTAAAACAAAAACGTTATCTTTTGATAATTTCGTAGAGCACATTGTTCCCAAAAGTATTTTTGAAGCTTTGGCAACAAACGAAATCTTGCAGATTGTAATATTTTCTATCTTTTTTGGATTAGCCGCTGCATCCTTAGGAAATACTGTAAAGCCGGTTATAAATGCTTTGGATAAAGTTTCGCATATTGTTTTAAAAATGGTAAATTATGTAATGAACTTTGCTCCAATTGGGGTTTTTGGTGCCATTGCAGGAGTTTTTGCCATTAGAGATACAGAAGAATTAGTGATTACGTACTTTAAATTTTTCGGATCATTTTTAATAGGTATAAGTACTTTATGGGCTGTTTTAATTGCTGTGGGTTATATTTTCCTAAAAGGAAGAATGACCGAATTATTAAAACGTATTATTGGTCCGTTGGCAATTGCCTTTGGAACAACAAGCAGTGAAGCTGTTTTTCCAAAATTAACAGAAGAATTAGAAGATTTTGGGGTAAAAGACAGAATTGTATCTTTTATGTTACCGCTTGGATATTCATTTAATCTGGATGGAAGTATGATGTACATGACTTTTGCCAGTATTTTTATTGCGCAATTTTATGGTGTTCATTTAGATCTGGGAACTCAAATGGTAATGCTTTTGGTTTTAATGTTAACCAGTAAAGGTATTGCAGGAGTGCCAAGAGCGAGTTTGGTGGTAGTAGCAGCAACTTGCGGCATGTTTGATATTCCTATTGAAGGAATTGCTTTAATATTGCCAATTGATCACTTTTGTGATATGTTTAGAAGTGCAACTAACGTTTTAGGAAATGCTTTGGCAACTTCAGTTGTGGGACAATGGGAAAGCGATAAAGAATCTGAAATTGTTTCTGAAAACTAAAATTTTCTTCATGAGAAAAACGTTGTAGTTTTCTTTAGAATATTTAAAATATCAAAAAAGCTGTATTTTTATATTAAATACAGCTTTTTTTTATTTTTAAACGTATATTTGGATGAAATTAGCCTATTTATGCCCCAAATACGCATTTTTTTAACCCTACTTTTAATTCTAAATTGTGCTGACAATTTGGCGATTGCACAATCTGAAATTATTTCTGAAGAAAAGATAAACAAGCTTGTAAAACAGGCATGGTTTGATTATAAAGATTCCAATTTCGAAAAATCATTAATTACTTCCCGCGTAGCCTTAAATTATGCAACAGCTCTAAAAAATGACTACTTAATAGCGCGCTCTTATAAAATCATTGCAGGAAATTATAGCGAATTATCCGAGTTTGACAAGGCTATTTTTTTCTATAACAAAAGTTTGTTTTATGCTAATAAAACCAATAACGATTCTATAAAATACAGTCTTTACAATAACTTAGGCAATATATATTGTTTTGAGAGAAAACAATTTGATAAAGGGATTCGGTATTATAAAAAATCAATTGCATATGGTTTAAAAATCAATGATTTGAATCAGGTGTATTTTACAAACGTAAATATTGCCTGGGCAAATTTTGATTACGGTAATTTTAAAGAAGGATATCCGTATTTGAAATATATCGACAATAATAAAAAAAAATACGGCGACAAATCTACAGATGTGGTTGTAAATATGCTTAACGGCATGTATTCCAGTTATAAGGAAGATAATGATAATGCAAATGCATACTTTTTAAAAGCGATTGAAGCAGGTAAAAACAGTGTAGAAAAATCAGATTTATCCTATAGTCATTTGGAATATTCTAAGTTTTTAACGAAAATTGGAAAATACAAGGAAGCTTATGAAAATCTTTCTGCTTTTAATAAAATTACCGAAGAATTATATAATGAAGAGAAACTAAAAAAAGCTTCTATTGCCGGATTTAATCTCGAATTAGACGAATACAAAAGACAGATTGATAAAATTGAAAATGAAAAAATATCACAATATCAGAGTCTGAAAAAATCCAGACTTATTGTTGTTTTATTTATTGTAATTTCTTTCATTCTTCTTCTGTTAATTATTACGCTGATCAAGAATATCCGATACAAGAAAAAACACAATTTAGAGCTTTTGCAAGCCAAAGAAATTGCTGAAGAAGCATCTTTACTTAAAACACAATTTATTTCTACTATAAGCCACGAATTGCGTACACCTTTGTATGGAGTTGTGGGAATTACAAACATGTTATTAGAAGAACATAAAGAATTATCAAACAGTCAGCATTTGAGTTCCTTAAAATTCTCTGCCAGATATTTATTATCGTTGGTAAATGATATTCTTCAAATTAATAAAATAGAAGAAAATAAAGTCGTTCTGGAAAACCTGACATTTAATATTTGTGATGAAATTGCAATGATTAAAAACTCACTTTCGTTTTTGTCACAAAAAAACAATAATAAAATTTCAGTCAGCATTGACCGGGATATTCCTGAATATTTAATTGGAGATAAACTACGACTGGCTCAAATACTGATGAATTTAGTTAGTAATGCTTTGAAATTTACTAAAGATGGAGAAGTTGAAATTATCGTAAACCTTAAAAAGACAGAAGGAAAATACCATTATTTAGAATTTCATATAAAAGATAATGGAGTAGGAATAGCAATTGCTGATCAGGGCAAGATTTTTGAAAAATTTGTTCAGGTTGGAAGAAAAGACGAAGATTATCAAGGGACAGGATTGGGTCTAAGTATTGTAAAAAGATTATTGGGACTTTTTGGAACAACGATACTTTTGCAAAGTGATATAGGTGAAGGAACCTCTTTTTCGTTCACCATTCCTTTTGAATGTAATCCGGCAAAAACAAAGGATATTATTGATGAAATTCAGGTCGATTTAACTTCTGATGAAATATATAAAATTTTAGTTGTCGAAGATAATCTGATCAATCAATTGGTGACCAGAAAAATTATTGAAAAGAACAATTATATATGCAAAGTGGTTGATGATGGTTTTGGCGCCTTGCAAATACTCGAAAACGAAGATTTTGATCTTATTTTGATGGACATAAACATGCCATTAATGAATGGATTTGAAACCACAAAAAGGATCCGCCAATTAGGTATCAAGACTCCTATTGTTGCCTTAACGGCTTTTGATAAAGATGAAATTACAGATGAAGCAATATCATCGGGCATGAACGATATTATCATAAAACCTTTTGAGCCTGTAAAACTCTTTAAGATTATGAATTACTTAATCTACGAAACAAAAAACGTTGGATGTTAGTCCAACGTTTTTTGTATAATAAGATTACTTTTAAACACGAATTTCACGAATTTTCACTAATTCTAATAGTTAAATTAGCTTGTGAAATTAATTACACAAACTAAAATTTGTGAAATCCGTGTTTGATTTATTAGTACCAGCGCTTTTTATTTTGTTTGGAAGCGTTTGATTTTCTCGATTTATGAGCGCCGCCACTGCGGTTTGAGTTTTTAGGTTTCTCAGCAGTTGCTTCAGGGCTTCCTGCATGCCATTGATAAGGATGATCTGTAATTGTTTTTACATCCACTTTTATCAATTTCTGAATGTCTTTCCAATAAGGATGTTCATCTTTACTGCAAAATGAAATGGCAATTCCACCATTTCCTGCACGTCCTGTTCTACCAATTCGGTGTACGTAAGTTTCAGGAATATTCGGCAAATCAAAATTAATTACAAAAGGCAATTGATCAATATCAATTCCTCTTGCGGCGATATCTGTAGCAACAAGAACACCAACTTCTTTATTTTTAAAAGCATCCAAAACACGTTGTCTTGCATTTTGCGACTTATCACCGTGAATTGCTTCGGCCGGAATATCTTTTTTACGCAATGCTTTTACAACATTATCAGCTCCGTGTTTGGTTCTCGAAAAAACCAAAACATTCGATAAGTTTTCGTTTTTTATTAAATGATAAAGTAAATTTCTTTTCTCTGTTTTTTCAACAAAATACACACGTTGCTCTACGTTTTCTGCAGTTGATGAAACGGGTGAAACTTCTACTTTTGCAGGATCCTGCAAAAACATTTCGGCCAATTCTCTAATTGCGATAGGCATTGTAGCCGAGAATAATAAAGTCTGACGGTTTTTAGGTGTTAGTTTTACAATCTTTTTTACATCATTAATAAAACCCATATCAAGCATTTGATCGGCTTCATCCAAAACTAAAGTATGCAAATGATCAAGATCAAGAAAACCTTGTTTTTGTAAATCTAATAATCGTCCCGGAGTTGCGACCAAAATATCAATACCTTTTTTCAAAGTATCAACTTGCGGGTTTTGAGAAACGCCGCCAAAAATAGTCAATTGCGTCAGGTTGGTATATTTTGCATAAGTGTCAAAACTTTGCCCAATCTGTACGGCAAGTTCACGCGTTGGAGTAACTATAAGGGCGCGAATTTGTTTGGCCTTTTTTGATGAACCTACAATTCGGTGTAATTGGTGTATGATTGGAATAGCAAATGCTGCTGTTTTTCCTGTTCCTGTTTGTGCACAGCCTATAAGGTCTCTTCCTGCCAAAACGATGGGAATAGATTGCTCCTGAATAGGTGTAGGGTTTAAATAGCCTTCTTCAAATACGGCTTTTTGTATACTTTTTGAAAGTGATAAATCTTCGAATAACATATCTTAGGTATTAAGAAATTTAGTTTTAAGTACTAAAAATCTGTGCAAAGATAAGTTTATTCAGCCAATGTCTGTTTGAATTGGGGTTTATTTGGCAAATGATCTAATTTTCAGCTGATACAAGTTAAATTTTTTCGTTGTTTGCTTTTATGAAATCAGTAATTAAATAACCAATTAATTTTCCAATAAGATGATTATTTGGCGATTGATCTAAGTCTGGCGCACCTTCGCAAATGTGCAAATAGGCAGCATTTCTGTGCTGTCCAAAAAATGAAACAAACTGACGTAATTCTTCTATCGAAAACCCGCTGATTGTCATAGCACTGCTGGCAATATTCGGAATTGCATCCAGATCTATCTCGATGCCAAATGAATCTGTTTTGATAAATTCTAAAGCTAAAGCCATTTCTCTGTCGAAATCTTTTTCTTTGCGAATATTTACGCTATCGTAAGTATTGTAGCGTACACGATCTTCTAATTTTTTAATTATATCGAGAACACTTTTTGAAGTATAATTTTCATGAAGTCCAAAAATGAAATATTTTTTCAGGAAACCTTCTTCATACGCATAAGAAAATCCATTTCCACTATGGCGGCCTTCCAGAATCCTGAAATCTGAATGTGCATCAAAATTAATGGCGTTTATTGGTTTTCCTTTGGCTAAAGCCGAACCTTTAATATTTCCGTAAGCGTTGTTATGACCTCCTCCAATGATAATTGGTGTTTTTCCTGCCTTTATTATAGTAAAGATAATATGAGAAACTTCCTTATCAACTTTTTCAACAAGCTGACTTAATTTTGAGCGGTCATCAATATCATTAAAATCAAGGTTTTCCACATCACGCATTTCTGCAGCAACATTAATTTGTCCTAAAACAATAATCTGGCTGCCTTTGGCAAAACGGTTATGTTGTATGTTTGCAATGCTTTTTATGGCACTTTCCCATGCAGATGCCGTTCCGGGTCTTCCGTAATTAGCACGCACGCCAATATCTTCAGGAATTCCTAAAAGTACATATTTAGCTTCGCTCTCTTTTAAAAAATTGACCTTATCAACTCCATTTGGAATGATAATCATCTTTTCTCCAAACTTAATTTCACCACTTCTATGGTTGGTTACTTTAGCTAAATCATTAATAGTAAATGGGATTAGTTTCTCCATAAAAAAAATTATTGTTCAAAAATAATATAATTGTAGTAACTTACGTTATAACGATATATTAATTATTAAATTTGTTTTTAAGAAAATTATTAAAATATGGAAAACCCAAACAAAAACAACTCAAGTCTAAAGGCGGTAATCGCTGTTTTAGCAGTACTACTAATTGGAAGTTTAGTGTATATTTTTAAATTATCATCTGATACAGATGTAGTTAAAACTGAGCTTACCACAACTCTAACAGAAAAAGAATCTGTTATGAAAGATTTGCAGGAATTAAAAGCAACTTACGATGCTGCAATTGCAGAAAACACTTCAATGTCTGATGAATTAATTCAGGAGAGAGACAAAGTAGTAGCTTTGATGGATGATTTAAATAAATCTAAAGGAGATGTATCTAAATACAAAAATCAAGTTGCAGGGATGCAGGCTAAAATGAAAACTTTAGTTGCTGAAAACGATGAATTGAAAAAACAAAATGGTGTTTTAACAGTTCAAAGAGATAGTACTATTGTTGTTTTAGGAGAATCTAAAAAATTCAATGAGGTTTTAGTTGGTCAAAATGAAGAATTGGCTAAAACAGTTGAAAAAGGTTCTAAATTATCAATTTTGAATACAAAAACTGCAGCTTACAAATTGAAAAGCTCAGGAAAACAAATTGAAACTGATAAAGCAAGCCGTGCAGACGTTTTAAAAGTAAGTTTTACTATTGCTGAAAATCAAATTGCAAAATCTGGTGATAAAACGTATTATATTCAGGTTATCGATGCTAAAAACAATGTTTTAGGAGATAAGAAAACTGAAAGTTTTGGAGAAAACTCTTTAACTTACAGCTTTAAGAAAACAATACAATACGAAAACAAAACAGTACAGGTTTCTGAAGATTTACCAGGTAAAGACTTCGCTAAAGGAACTTATTTTATCAATGTTTTTGATAATGACGAGTTAGTTTCTAAAACTAGTTTTTCTTTAAGATAAGAATACTTTAAAAAGTAAAAATGAAGAGGAGTTTAACTCCTCTTTTTTTATGCTAAAATTTTACCCTCTACAAAAACACTTTCTATTAAATTACTACCAAAAGCATACGGAATTTGATAGTAAGATGAAATAGGTTTAGTAACGATAAGATTGGCTTTTTTTCCTTTTGTGATACTTCCATGAGTTTCAGAAATTCCCATTGCATATGCGCCATTTATTGTTGCTGCGTTAATAGCTTCTTCAGGAGTCATTTTCATTTTGATACAAGCCGTTGCCACTACAAAATTCATATTTCCAGATGGAGTAGAGCCAGGGTTGAAATCAGTTGCCAATGCAATTGATAAACCGGCTTTTATCATTTCGCGGGCAGGAGTGTACGGAATACTTAAAAAATAAGAACAGGAAGGCAAAGCCACAGGCATCGTTTCGGTGTCTTTTAAGGCTTCAATATCTTCCGGGTTCATAACTTCAAGATGATCGACAGAAAGGGCGTTAAATTTAATTCCAGCCTGAATTCCGCCAATAGAATTAAATTGATTCACATGGATTTTTGGCTTTAGGCCGAATTGAATTCCTGCTTCCATTATTTTTTCTGTTTCTTCAACAGAAAAATAACCCGTTTCGCAAAATACATCAATATAATCTGCCAGTTTATTTTGAGCAATCTCAGGAAGCATTTTGGTTATGATTTCATCAATGTAACCAGCTTTATTTTCTTTATAATGTACCGGAAATGCATGCGCACCTAAAAAAGTTGCTTTTATTTCAATAGGGTAATTTTGCGCCAATTTTTTAATAACGCGAAGCATTTTTAACTCTCCTTCAATAGTAAGTCCGTAACCGGATTTTATTTCAACGGCTCCTGTTCCTAAATGCATTACTTCTTCCAAACGAACTTTTGACTGCTCATAAATTTCTTCTTCGGAAGTTTCGTTTAATTTTTTAGCAGAGTTTAAAATTCCGCCGCCGCGATTGGCAATTTCTTCATAGGAGAATCCATTGATTCGGTCCACAAATTCCTGCTCACGATTTCCTGCATATACAATATGCGTATGGCTGTCGCACCAGGATGGTAAAACAATTTTACCTGTTGCGTCAATAATTTTATCTGCTTTGATTTCGGGAAGATTTTCCATCGAACCAAAATCAGCAATAAGATTATCTTTTATTACTAAAAATGCATTTTTTATAGTGGGAAGAACCGCCATTTCAGCACCCGAAACCTTAGAAACAGACGTTTCACGCACCTGAAGCAATTCTTTTATGTTGGTAATTAAAGTAATCATTATTAAGAAATTTAATTAGTGTAGTAATTATATAAAAACACGAATTTCACAAATTAACACTAATCAATTCGTGAAAATTTGTGAAATTCGTGTTTGTCTCTATGTGTAATCCTATTCTGAAACTGTTATTTCGAACATTTTTTCCCAGTATTTACCCGTTACAAAAATCGTTTTTGTTGCAGGATTATAAGCAATTCCGTTTAAAACTTCTGCTTCAGGATGCTTGATGAATTTGCGTAAACCAGACATATCCAGAATGCCTTCAACAGCTCCGGAAGTTGGATTTACAACCGCAATCGCATCTTTTTGCCAAACATTTGCATAGAATTTTCCGTCGATTAATTCTAGTTCATTCAGAACTTTAATTTTTGAAGTTCCGGAATAAACATTAATGTAGTCAATCATTTTTTGGGTTTCAGGATCCATTTTCCAGATTTTTTCCGTTCCATCAGAGCGATAAATATATTTATCATCGTGCGTCATTCCCCAGCCTTCAATATCTTTATCGTATTTAAAGGTTTTTTCCAGTTTAAGCGTTTTTGCATCATATATAAAACCAGTTTTTTCCTGCCAGGTTAATTGAAACAATTTTCCATTTATAAAAGTAATTCCTTCACCAAAATATTCTTTTGGAAGATCAACTTGCTGAATCACTTTTCCGGTTTTATAATCAACAGATCTAAAGTATGAATCTGCTTTTTGACCCGTACTTTCAAATAAAACACCGTCGTGAAATTCTAAACCTTCTGTAAAGGCTTTTGTATCGTGCGGATATGTATTTACGATTTTATATTTCAATAATTTTGGTTCAACATTCGAAACCAATTCGATTCTTTTTGTAGCATCAGATGAATCTCCGCCAAAATAAACGGTCGCTTTTAGATATTGATATCCTAATTTTTGATCTTTTAGTTCAAATTTAAACTTTTCATTTCCTTTCGTGCTTCCCACTTTTTTGTCATTAACAAAGTAAGCGACACTGTCAATTTCTTTCGAATTTGGGTTTAAAATTCCAATAGAAACTGATTCCTGAGACGAAAAATGAGCAGGAAAAGCGGAATCATCGATGTTAAATAAAGAATTTTCACCTTTTTTTGTATCTCCACATCCAATTAATGTGATTCCTAATAAAATGAAAGTTAGGAAGTTATATTTTTTCATAGTTAAAAATTTGAATAAGCCAATATACGACGATATTTTTATAGCAACAAGGTCTTGCAAAAATATAAAAAGATTGTATATTTGCACCGGCAAGTCCTACACGACCAGCTCCTGCAGACTCCCCCAGGATGGGAACATAGCAAGGGTACGTGGTTGAGCGGTGCGATGTAGGTCGCTTGCCATTTTTTATTTTATGCATCCTGAATTGTTTCAGGATTTTTTTTTATAATTAATTTAAATGTGGTCTTCCTTATGGAGGATTTTTTTATTTTTGGTACTGAGGAAAGTTGGATGAATTTTAAAACCTGTGGAGGGGTAAATAAATTTAACCGCAAAGCTCGCAAAGATTTTTTACTCTCAGCTTTTGTGAAAAGGCAAAGTTCGCAAAGCTTTGCGGACTTAGATTGTGTAAACACAACTTCAATCTTAATGAACTCTGCGAAAAACCTTTGTGTCCTCTGCGGTAAAAAAATTAACCGCAAAGCCAAATCAATACAAACCTTTGCGAACCCTGCGAAAACCTTTGTGTTCTCTGCGATAAAAAATAATTTAAAGATCTCTTAATTTATAACAAATAACCTAGTAACCATAATATGAATAAAGTCGTTTTAATTACCGGAGGATCATCAGGAATCGGAAAATCTATTGGAGAATTTTTGCATCAAAAAGGTTTCGTTGTGTATGGAACTAGTCGAAACCCTGAAAAAGTATTGAATTCTGTTTTTCCACTTGTGGCTTTAGATGTTCGAAATACGGAATCTATTAAATCGGCTGTAGCCAAAATTATTCAAAGTTCCGGTCGACTGGATATTGTAATTAACAATGCTGGTGTTGGAATTACAGGTCCTTTGGAAGAAATTCCGACAGAAGAAATCAAAAACAACTTCGAAACCAATTTTTTTGGACCAATAGAAGTGATGAAAGCGGTTTTGCCACAAATGCGTGAGCAAAAATCGGGTTTGATTATTAATATCACTTCAATTGCCGGTTACATGGGATTGCCGTACAGAAGTGTTTACTCTGCATCAAAAGGAGCTTTAGAATTAATTACCGAAGCTTTAAGAATGGAGGTAAAGTCTTTTGGAATTGAAATCACAAACGTAGCGCCTGGAGATTTTGCTACCAATATTGCTTCAGGACGTTATCATGCACCGGTTATTTCAGGTTCTGCTTATGAAAAAGTTTACGGTGATGTGCTTGCCACTATGAATGAACATGTGGATGCGGGAAGTAATCCAAATGAGATGGCTGAGGCAGTTTACAAAATTATTCAGCAAAAAAAACCGAATGTACATTATAAAGTGGGCGTCTTTATGCAAAAGTTTTCGATCGTTTTAAAACGCGCACTTCCGGATAAAATGTATGAAAAAATGCTAATGAACCATTATAAGTTATAGAAAATTTTTACCGCAAAGTGCGCAAAGATTTTTTACTACTAGCTTTTTTATAAAAAGGCAAAGTTCGCAAAGCTTTGTATATAAACTTTGCGAACCTTGCGTAAATCTTTGCGAACCTTGCGGTAAAAAAATATTACTCTAAAGGAATAAAAATATCAAATTTTGCTCCTTGATTTAAAATTCCTTCTGCTTTAATAAAGCCGTTATGGTTTTCTACAATTCTCTTTACTATTGTAAGTCCGATTCCGGTACTCTTCACTGGTTTTGTGTGTAATGCCTGAAAAAGTCCAAATATTTTGTCGTTATAAGATTGATCAAATCCAATGCCATTGTCTGCAATTGTTATTTGGTAATATTTGGTAAGAGGAGAAAGCTTTTCGAGTATCCCATTTGTGATTTTTGCTGAAACTGTAATGATTAAATCTCGATCAGGACTTGCAAATTTCATCGAATTATTGATCAAATTATAGAGAAGCTGTCTGAATTGAAATTCGATCACAGAAAGTTTTCCTAAATCTTGTATATCAAAAACTACATTTTTATTTTCAAACTCATCAGAAAGATCTTCGATAACATCTCTGGCAATTTCATTTAAATCTTTAATAACAAACTTTCTATCGTCAAATTTTGTTTTAGAATAAATTAAAAGGTCGTTAATTAGATTTTGCATTCTAAAAGCCGAAGTTTTTATTTTTTGAAAAGCATTTTTTCCTTTTTCAGATAAATTATCAGCTTCTTCCCGCTCAATACTATCGGTAAAAAGCTGAATTTTTCGCAAAGGTTCCTGCAAATCGTGGCTTGAAATATAATTGAAAGCTTCGAGCTCACTATTCATTTTTTCAAGCGAAATGTTTTTCTCGATAAGCTTTTTTTCTACAACAGATTTTAAACGCTCTGCATTTTGTTTTTCGTTTTGGGTTTTTTCAAGAAGATCATCTTTTTCCTTTAAAATGGTTTTGCTTTCGTTTGCCTCTTCAATACTTGTGATGTGAAATGAAATTAAATCAGCAAACAAATTAAACATCTGACTGACTTTAAATGTTTTTAATTCATTAGGTTTAGGGTCAATAGCGCAAAGTGTTCCGAAAAAACTCCCGTTTTTAAGTATAATTGGCACAGAAATATAGCTTTGAAGGCCGTACATTGCCGGGGTATGATGATCGCGAAAATCATCATCTTCGCTAACGTTATCAATTATAACGGCTTTTCTATTTTGCCTGATTTCATTGCAAATGGTTGTTTTTAGCTGTAATTCATCTCCTGGCTTTAAACCAAATGAAACGTTATCCTGAACACTACAGGTTATCCAGCGATCGTCTGTAACCCTTGCAATTGCAGCAAAACCCATTCCGGTCGTTTGGCATATTACATTTAATAAAGTTGGTACAATTGTAATATTCTGAATATTAGTAATGTCTTGTTGAAAATTCTCTTCTAGCACTTTTAAACTTATTTGAACTTTAAAAATACGATTTTTTAATGAAGCTTTTATAAAGAGGAATGTCAAAATGCAGAATTATTTTTAAGATTTTAATTTTGGGAAAATTATAAGTTGTAATTTTGCACCGAAATTTATGTAAGGTGAATAAACACTTTCTTTGTGACCTAAAAAGAACAAAAGATATAGCAAAACCGGATTACGGTTGCCGAAGAATCAAATAGAATCAACACAATTAAATAGATATAATTATGAAATTTTTTATTGACACAGCTAATTTAGCTCAAATTAAAGAAGCACAGGCTTTAGGTGTTTTGGATGGTGTAACGACTAATCCGTCATTAATGGCGAAAGAAGGAATTACAGGAAAAAACAATATCCTGAAACATTATGTTGACATCTGCAATCTTGTAGAAGGCGATGTAAGTGCTGAGGTAAATGCGTTGGATTATGATGGAATGATTAAAGAAGGTGAAGAATTAGCTGAATTGCATGATCAAATCGTAGTGAAACTGCCAATGACAAAAGAAGGTGTTATGGCTGCGAAATATTTCTCAGATAAAGGAATCAAAACAAATGTAACACTTGTATTTTCTGTAGGTCAGGCTCTTTTGGCTGCAAAAGCGGGAGCTACTTATGTTTCTCCATTTATTGGCCGTCTTGACGATGTTTCTACAGATGGTTTAAACTTAATTGAAGAAATTAGATTAGTTTATGATAACTACGGATATGAAACTCAAATTTTAGCTGCTTCTGTGCGTCATACAATGCATATTGTAAACTGCGCTAAAATTGGAGCTGATGTTATGACCGGACCACTTTCTGCAATTTACGGATTGTTGAAACACCCTTTAACTGATATTGGATTAGCTCAGTTTGTTGCTGATTTTGAGAAAGGAAACAAATAGTTTCTCTTAAATAAATAATTAAAAATCACCACTTTTGTAAGAAAGATGGTGATTTTTTTTATCTTTATGTGTCTCAAAAAGAACAACATATGAAAAAACTTATTCTAATTTTTGCTTTTTTGACAGTAAATATAACTGCAAATGCCCAAGCAAAAGTATTGACATCTGTAAACGAAGCCGGAGATGTGGCTACTTTTGAATTGGATTGTACTTCAAAATTCCAGACTTTGGCAAAAGGGTTACGTTATAATATTACACGTCACGAGTTTAGAGGTCCCGAAATGAAAAACACCTACCGATTATTATTGGTGATGGATGGTTTTTATTCAAACACATTAAATAATACAATGTCAATTTCGGCTGTTTTAAGTGACGGAACTGTTTTGGTTGCAAAAAAGACAATCGAAGAAGATGGTTATTTTGATGGAGCCTGTACGCTAAAAATCAAGGACCCAAAAGCGCTTTTAGAGAAGAATATTAATAAAGTTATTATTCATGCCGATAAAGATGTCGTATATACTTTATCGGAACAAAATAAAGCCGTTTTTAAAAAGAATTTAAGCAATATTATAAATGCGAAGTGAAAATTTAAACTCCAATTTTAGTTTTTAGAAAACTTATAATACATAGATTATAAAACAAAAATCCCAAATTCCAATCTGTAAATTGGAATTTTGGATTTTCTATATTGTTATTAAAGAAGCTTAGTGTCCTCCCGAAAGTTTTTTGTCAAAGTTAATTCCTTGTTTTTTAAGGATTCCGCTTACGCTCCATGCATAAAACGCAAGGTAAGCAAAACATAAGATACCTACAATGTAACTTGCTTGGATACCAATGAATTCAGAAACAAAACCTTGTAACCAGCTAATAACTCCACCACCCATAATCATCATGATTAGGAAGCTGCTTCCCTGACTTGTGTTTTTTCCTAATCCGCTTACTGCTAGTGTAAAGATACATGGCCAAAGCGTACTACAGAATAAACCAACACTTGTGAAAGCGTAAACACTCACAATACCGCTAGTCGACATTCCTATAGCTAAAGCAACAATTCCTAAAGCAGAGAAAATTAATAACATTCTCGCAGGATTTCCTTTACTTGCAATATCGGCAGCAATTAATACTAAAATGATTAATCCGTAGATGTAAAATGGTGTTAAATCGTGTTTTGCAATTGCATTTACAGCTAAAAATACCCCAAACGCTAAATATGGTGCTACAAAACGTAATATTTGTTGTAAACTGGCTTTATCAGTAAAAGCTTCGATAGCTCCTGTCCAACGGCCAATCATTAAACTTGCCCAATATAATGAGATATAAGGAGCAACTTCCTGAGTTAAAAACCCTAATTTGCTTTCCATGTATGCAGGTAAATTACTTGCAGTAGAAACTTCTACACCAACATAAAGAAAAATAGCGATCATTCCCATTACCAATTGTGGATATTGTAATGCAGAATTTTTTGCTGTTGCGCCATCATGTGCAATTTCTTCTTCGATTAGAGCCGGTCTGTCTGGCAATGAAGAGAATTTTAATAAAATAGCAACTAATAAAAAGGCTAAACCTAATATTAAGTAAGGAATTTTTACACTCTCGATACTTAAAGTAGATGATCCTGTGCTTGATCCGAAGATTGCAAAACTCACAATAAGCGGCCCGATTGTAGTACCCAAATTGTTAATTCCACCTGCTAAAGTCAAACGTTGAGATCCTGTTGTAATTGGTCCTAAAGCAATTGCTAAAGGGTTCGCAACGGTTTGCTGCAATGAAAAACCAAGTGCAACAATAAATAATCCAGATAACATTAAAGGAAAAGATCCTGTGTTTGCAGCCGGGTAAAATAATAATGTTCCAAGAGCAGAAATAAGTAAACCTAATGAAAGACCGTTTTTATATCCTATTCTGTTAACTAAATCTTCTTTGATTAAAGCGGAGATTCCCATATATATTAGCGATCCTACGGTGTAAGCGATATAAAAAGCTAAAGATACTAATTGACTTTCTCCTTGAGATAAGTTGAAGGCTGTTTTAAAAACAGGAATCAAGATGTCGTTACTTGCAGCGACAAAACCCCAAAAGAAGAATACGATAACTAGAGGAATAAACTGTCCCCACTTAGTTTGCACATTTTCTGAACTCATAATTGTGATAAGGTTAATTTTTTAATTTTATTGTTTTTTGAAGACCGTAAATATATTTGTTAAGTGTTTCAAAAAAAAATAAAAAGGCACAAATAATGTTAAATTTAAACCAACGGCATCATTTTTTCAACAATGTGTTAATTTTAACCTACTTAGAAAATGAAAAATGGAATTGTATTTACTCTAAAATTTTGTTTTTAACATCTTTACTGTAGTTTCTACCAATAGGAATCGTGTAAGATTGGATTTGTATGCGGTTTCCTTCGATTGATTTTACCTTATTTAGGGCGATAACGTACGATTTATGAATTCTTAAAAAGCGATCTGCCGGTAATTCTTCAGACAAAGAAGTGAGGGATTTATGGGTAATATAGGTTTTATCAGGCGTAACAACTTTAATATATTCTTTCATTCCTTCGATAAAAAGGATTTCTTCAATATTGATCTTCATCATTTTTTTATCAACCTTAATAAAAATATGAGAATCGCCTTTTGTGGTTTCGACCTTAATATTGTTTTTTAAATTGTATTCGGTTGTAATCTTGTTAATACACTTTATAAATCTTGGCAACGGAATGGGTTTTACTAAATAATCCAGAACATCAAGATCATAACTTTCGGCTGCAAACTCCCTAAAAGCCGTTGTGATAATGACTTTGGTTTTGTTTTCGATTAAACTAATTAATTCAAATCCTGTCATCATTGGCATATTGATATCTAAAAAGACAGCATCAACAGTTGTGCTGTTGATAAAATCAAGTGCTTCAAGAGAATTATTGAATGTTCCGATAACTTCAAAATCTGTAAAATTATTGAAATAATTTTGCAAGACTTTGATAGCCAAAGGCTCATCATCAATCAATACGCATTTAATCTTCATTATGAATAGGTATTTGCAAGCGGATTATATAGTAATTTAGTTTTGTTTTGTGTTTTAGGCTGAAGTCATTTTTATAAATTAATTTCAGTCTTTTTTTGGTATTGACCAATCCAATACCACTTTTTGGGTTAAGATTTTGTGAAATTACAAAATTATTTAAGATTTCAAAATCTAACCTTTTATTGTCAATAACTTTACAATTGATCTTGATTTTTAAGTTTTTATTGTTCAGTCCGCCATGTTTAAAGGCATTTTCTACTAGCGAAATAAAGATTAGCGGAGGCACAACAATATCTTCAATATCCGACTCAAGATTTATCGTAACTTCTACATTTTCAAAACGTAACTTCTCAATTTCAATATAATTCTGAATATAGTCTATTTCTTTTATCAAGGGAACAAATTTGGTTCCTTTTACATCATACAAGACATATTCCATCAAATTGGATAACTTAATAATTACATCAGGAACCTTATTTGAAGATTCTAATGATAAGGCATATAAATTATTTAAGGTATTGAAGAAAAAATGCGGCTGAATTTGATTCTCCAGATATTTCAATTTGATTTTAAACTGATTTTCTCTTAAGGATCTGTTTCTTTCTCTTTCCCTCAGCCAGGTTAAAGTCAGGTAAACAGATGATGCCATGGCCAATACATATAATTCGCCGATACAAACAGCAACAATATGATTGATTTCAAACGGATGATATTCTCTGTTGGCTTCAGGCCAAATATTTTCCGATATAATATAATAGGTAAGTGCGGTTTTTAATAAATAAATTCCGAATAGGCTTAAAATTAGCGCAAAAGTATATTGAATGTATTTCTGTTTAAGTACAAATTTCGGTACCAAAACAAAAAGATTAAAATAGACTAACGGAATGTGCAATGAAAATTCAATCAGGTTGGATTTGAATGAGTAAGGATAATCATTAAAGTAAGCTCCCCATCTTAAAAAGTTAAGAGTAAAGTAGCTTCCCCAAAACCAAATATGATTTTGCAGTTTTATTTCAAATTTTAATTTTTGAATTTCGTTCAATTTTGGTTATTGGGGGGTTAATATAATTATTCTTAAGAATAATATTTTGCAACTTTAAACAATTAGTTGGTAAAACGCAATTCTTTTGAATAAAATTTTACCAAAAATGGTATTTCGTCGATTATTTTTTAAAGGCATCGTTTTCGTAAAACGTATTATTGATTGTTTTATGTTGTTTGTTTAAGGTTTGGAGCGGTTTGTTTAAAAAGTTTTATTTATGTTAATTTTAACAATAAATTTATCGCTTAACCAACAAAACCATGACAAAAATGAAGAAAATTGTATTAATCTTTGTTGTTTTTTTTACGTCGCAGGTTATTCTTGCGCAAGTAAAAACAATCAAAGGTTTAGTAAGCGACCAAAAAGGACTGCCGTTGCCGGGAGTTACTGTTCTTATTCAGGGTACAGCGAAGGCAGCACAAACAGATTATGATGGAATGTACAGTATTGAAGCATCAAAAGGCGATGTTCTAGTATTTTCATACATCGGAATTAAAACTAAAGTTGTAACAGTTGGAGATTCTCCGCAAGTAAATGTAATGCTTGAAGAAAATGCCCAGAACTTAGATGAAGTTGTTGTTACTGCATTAGGTATTAAAAGACAAAAGAAGGAATTGGGTTATGCCGTTCAGGACATCAAAGGTGACCAGTTGAATAAGGTAATTACAACCAATGTAGCCACAGCACTTTCGGGTAAAATTGCCGGTGTTGATGTTTCTATTCCGGCCACAGGTGCAGGAGGAAGTACAAGGGTTATTATTAGAGGTATTTCGAGTATAGGCGAGAATAACCAGCCGCTTTATATTGTAGATGGAGTTCCAATTGATAATACAGGTTTGTCTAACGATACTGCAGCATCAAGCAAATGGTTTGATGGAAGAGATAACGGTGACGGAATTTCAAGCATAAACCCGAACAACATCGAGAGTCTGACTGTACTAAAAGGAGCAGCAGCATCTGCTTTATATGGTTCCAGAGCTTTGAATGGTGTAATTTTAATTACAACTAAAAAAGGAAGCAAAGGTAAATTACAGGTAGAACTTACCAGCGGTGTTAGTTTTGACAGGGTAAATGCCAGATACCAGGATTTTCAAAGTGATTATGGAACGGGTTCTCACGGAATTTTGCCGGACCCTTCAAAAGCGCCTTCTGAAATTTACGGGTATACTACAAGTGCCTGGGGACCTAAATTCTCGGAAACAGTTGGGCAGCAGGTTATAATATTTGATGGTTCTATGAAACCTTATGCTAAAGTAGATAATAATATTCAGGATTTTTTTAAGACAGGATTTACAACCACTAATGGAATTTCGCTCTCCGGCGGAAGTGAGAATGCCTATATTCGTTTTGGATTTAACAATCTGAAAAATGATGATGTTGTTCCGGGTTCAGGTTTAGAAAGAAATGATGCCAGTTTGAATGCCACTTTAAAATCAGAAAAATTTACTTTGGCGGCAAATGTAAATTACATGGTTGAAAATACCGAAAACAGACCCGGTTTGGGAGATTCTCCAAACAACGTAGGTTATTCTCTGAGTGGTTTGGCACCCAATATTGATCAGGCCTGGTTAAAGAATTATCAGGATCCGGATACAGGAGAAATCTATAAATGGAATAATAATATTTATCAGTTAAACCCTTATTTTACGGTAGATGCAAATCATAATACCTCTAAGAAAAATCGTTTTATGGGGAATGTTACCGGAACGTATCAACTTGAAAAATGGGTTGGATTGACTTTTAGAACCGGTTTAGATACTTATGCTTTTGGTACTAAAGATTTTATGGCGGCCGGCAGTACTTGGCCGGGAAGAGATACAGGTTATCTTGGATTGAATGATATTACGGTTTCTGAAATGAATACTGATATCATTGCCACTTTTAGCGATATTAAATTGGCTAATGACTTAACTTTCTCAGGAATTTTAGGAACGAGCAGAAGAGATTTCAGAAGACAGGAAAATTCTAGTCAGGGAACAAATATTATTGAGCCGGGAACAGAATATATTAGTAATTTTTCTACCCAGTCAATAAATGCGCCATCAGAAACTAAAACAAGAACAAATTCTGTTTACGGTTCGGCAAAGCTTGATTATAAAGGATATTTATATGCTGAATTTACTGGAAGAAATGACTGGTTTAGTGTGATCACCAAAGATGCATTCTATCCGGCAGCTTCGTTAGGCTTTATATTTTCAGATGCATTTGGTATTCAGAGCGATACTTTTTCTTATGGTAAATTAAGAGGATCCTGGGCAAAAGTTTCAAATGCACCGGGCGCTTATAAAAATGCATTAAATTATACTACTTATTCTGCTTATGACGGACAAAGTGTTGTGAATATTAAAAATTCATCGGCACCAAATGCGAACCTGACTTTTCAGTCAAAAACCGGAATCGAGTTTGGATTAGAGACAGCTTTCTTTAAAAACAGATTAAAAGCTGATATAACAGTTTATCGTGAAGATACAGAAGATCAAACGCTTGATTTAGCGTCTTCTGCAACATCGGGTTATGAATTTCTTTCTGTAAATGCCGGAAAATTGCGTAATGAAGGTATTGAGATATTTTTATCAGGAACTCCAATAAAAACAAAGAATTTTGAGTGGGGAATTGATTTGAACTTTTCTAAGAATAAAAATTCCATTCTTTCTTTACATCCTGATATTAATACTTATACTATTTCTGAGGCTCGTTGGGCCGGAGCAGCAATTGTGGCTCAGGTTGGCGGACAATACGGAACTATTATTGGTAAAGATTTTCAAAAAACACCTTCGGGCGAAATGATTGTAGGTGCAAACGGTCTTCCTTTATACACAGATACTAAAGTGCAATTAGGAAAAGGTCTTCCGGATTGGGCGGCTGGTTTAACCAATAGATTTTCTTATAAAGGAATTACACTTCAATTTTTATTGGATATGAAATTTGGTATGGATGTATATTCTATGACAAACTCTGTTGCTGCAGGAAAAGGACTTTTGGATGTAACTACAGAAGGAAGAGATGCTTACAATGCTGCAAGAGCAGAAGCCGCTGCAAACGATCCGAATTTTAATGTAGGCAATTGGACTCCAACAGCTGGTTATGTAGCAAACGGAGTAGTAAATACCGGAACTGCCGAAAATCCGGTTTACGTAAAAAATACGACTCCTGTAGATCCTCAAACATATTGGTCAAATGTTACTGAAAATACACCGGCACCTTTTATTTATGATGCTTCTTATGTGAAATTAAGAGAGGTAAGTTTGGGCTATACAATACCTAGAAGTGTTTTTGGCAGCTCAAAAATAAGTTCGATCTATCTTTCGGCATTTGCCAGAAACCTATTGACATTTAATAAAGATTTACCAAATATTGATCCTGAGTCTATGTACACTTCTGGAAATGGACAAGGTTTTGAGTATGGTTCATTGCCGTCAAGAAAATCGTATGGTTTTAATATTAAAGTTACATTCTAAAAAAGTAAATTATGAAAATTAAACATATAGTAGCCATACTTGCAGTATTTACGGTAGTTGGCTGTACAGAAAATTTTGACGAACTGGTAAAAGATCCGGTGGCGTTATCTCCAAACCCGGCAGGACAGCTCACTTTTACACAATTGTGTATGTCCGGAGATGGATATTACCAACATAGAACAAATCTTATATATGCCGGAGGTTTTGTACAGCATTATTCGGGTTCATGGGCAGTAACAGAATATGGAAGTAAATTTAAAAATAACGAAGAGTATGCAGTCGCTTTATGGAGAAATGTTTATGCTCACGAAATAAAAAGTATTGTAGATATTCTTGCCAACACAAGTTCTGATCCTGCTGCAGTAAACATGAATGCCGTTGCTAAAATTATAAAAGTAATGATTGCGCAACGTTTAACTGATATTTATGGAGATGTACCTTACTCAGAAGCTGGTCTAGGTTTTTCTCAGGGAATTGTAACGCCAAAATATGATAAACAGGAAGATATTTACACTTCTTTTTTTAAAGAACTAGACGAAGCTTTTAATCAGTTAAATGCCGGAGGTGGTGCAGTTAAAGGAGATTTGTTTTATAATGGAGATATTGCAAAATGGAAAAAATTAGCCAATACCATGCGTTTGCGTTTGGCCATGAGAATCTCTGAAGTAAATCCTTCAGAAGCTGAAAAACAAGCAAAAGCAGCTTTTCAAAATGGAGTTTTTACCAGTAATGATGACAACTGTATCATGCATCATTTAGATTTTCCTTTTAGTGATGATCCTGCCAGGCTAGATTATAGAGGAAATGGATTGTCTTATGGTTTTATAGGAAATGAACAAGGAGATCATTTTAGTTCTTTATTAATAGATTTTTTAAGAGATAACGGAGATCCAAGATTAACCATGATCGCAACGCCTAAAACAAGCAGTAGCGTAGTTCTCTGGTCGCCAATACAGCCGGGCGAAACATTATACGAAGGGGTTAAACCAGGAATGTTTAGATGGGATCTTCCAGGGGGATCAAATTCTGTATCTGGAATACAGCCTTATATAAAACTAAGAACAACACCGTTTTTACATGTTAGTTATTCAGAAACAGAATTATTATTGGCCGAAGCTGCTTTTAGAGGCTGGGTTTCAGGTTCTGCAGCCGATTATTATAAAAACGGAGTGGAAGCAGGGATTAAACAAATGGAAATTTATGGTGCAGCTCCTGCAGCTCAAACAGATATTGATGCTTATTTAACAGCACATCCTTTGATAGCCGGAACAGAAAAAGAGCAAATAGGAACACAAATTTGGGTTACTTATTTATTCAATAGTATTGAAGCCTATTCAAACTGGAGACGAACAGGATATCCTCATTTAATACCCATAACAAATTCAGATTCAGGAACCGGTGGTGTTGTACCAACGCGTTTGTACTATCCAAATGATGAAATGCAAAAAAATGAGAAAAACTATTTAGATGCCTTATCAAGAATGGGAGGAAAGAATGATTGGTTGGGTAAAGTTTGGTGGGATGTAAACTAAAAAAATCTCAAACATAAAGTTATGCCTAATAAGGTATTATTTTCATTCTAATTAAATTAAAAACAATAGTTTAAAATTAAAAATTATGATAAAAAATAAAGCCTTGTTAGGCATCCTTTTTTTTCTAAGTTCCCTTTTTTCAGTTTATAGTTGTTCACATCAAAAAGAAATTGATCCTGAAAATTCAAAGAATAAAAAAACAGCCAGAGTAGTAGGATATTTATCTTCGGAGAATTTTGATAAAATCAATTTGATTCAGTTTTGCAAATTAACCCATCTCAATTTAGCATTTGCAAATCCGGATAAAAATGGAAATCTCAATTTTACAGGAGACATTGATATGCTTTTTAAATATGTAAAATCAATTAATCCTCATATTAAAATTAGCATTTCGCTCGCAGGCGGAGTTTTATCTGAAGAAGTAGCCTCAAATTGGAAATTTCTAATTGATAACCCCGAAAACAGGCCGAATTTAATTCGAAACATAATGAATTTTACAAAACTTCATCATTTGGATGGAGTCGATGTTGATCTCGAATGGGATGCAGTGACAACAGGTTACAGCGGTTTTGTTTTAGAATTAAGAAAAGAACTCACAGCGAAAAATAAACTTTTAACGGCAGCCCTGCCAAATAATTCGCGTTTCGAAAATATAAATCAGGAAGCTTTAAATGCATTTGATTTTCTAAATATCATGTCATATGACAGTACCGGACCTTGGACACCGGATAACCCCGGACAACACAGCTCTTTTGAAAACGCAAAAGCCGGAATAGATTTTTGGCATAAACTTCAAAATGTTCCCAGCGAAAAACTGACTTTGGGCGTACCTTTTTATGGTTATAATTTTACTTATAAAGAAGTAACAAGTTCAACTTATGGAGAAATTATAGCTACAGGAACTCAATTTGCAGATCAGGATGAGGTTGGAAAAATTTATTATAATGGAAGACTTACGATAACTCAAAAAGTAGAATTTGCTTCTCAAAACGCAGGCGGAATTATGATTTGGGAAATTGCCCAGGATTCTTTTGATAACTATACGCTTTTAGATGTCATTCATCAAAAATATACTTCGTTAAAAATAAAAACAACAAGTTTATGTGGCAATTAATAGTAATTAATTGATCTTGATTACTTCTGTATTTTTCTTTAAATTTTGTTAATTTTTCGGTTTTTATTTAGCTAATATCTTCATTATTATGTAAATATCAGTTTAATGCTGAAAAAACGATAATACATAATTATTGAGTAAATACTCTTTTTTATTAAATATAATTCTAATAATTACTAAAAATGTTAGAGTTTATTGATTTGAAAACGTTTTCGTGAAACGCATTATTGAATGTTTTATGTCGTTGGTTTAAAAAATAAAGCTGTTTGTATAAATAATTTTTTTTAACAATCCCTTAAGAATAAATTTACACCATAACTAACAAAATAAATTAACATGAAAAAAATTTTCTTAATCTTTATGATTGCTTTTACGGCGCAAGTTTCGCTTGCTCAGGTAAAAAGCATCAAAGGTGTGATTACAGATTCTGATGGGATGCCGTTACCAGGGGCGTCTGTTGCAGTACAAGGAGGTCAAAAAGGTGCGAGCACCGATTTTGACGGTTTGTATTCAATTGAAGCACAAAAAGGACAAACATTAGTTTTTAGCTATGTTGGTCTTGAAACACAAAGTATAGTTGTAGGTGATGCCACTACAATTAACGTTAAAATGGGACAAGCAGCATCAAACGCACTTAACGAAGTTGTAGTAACTTCATTAGGTATTAAGAAAACGAGAAAATCTTTAACATATGCTGCTCAGGAGCTTAAAGGTGAAGAATTGACTCGTGTAAAAGATGCAAACGTTATTAATACTATCGCTGGTAAAATTGCCGGTGTTGCTGTAACTAAAAGTTCTGGTGGAACCGGAGGATCTACAAAAGTAGTTATTCGTGGAAATTCTTCAATTTCTAACAGTCAGCCTTTATACGTTATTGATGGTATCCCAATGTTGAACTCAGGTTCAGGCCAGCCAAATGATTCATTTGGTAGTTTATCAGGAGGTAACCGTGACGGTGGAGATGTTGTATCTTTAATAAATCCGGATGATTACGAAGGAATGACAGTTCTTAAAGGTGCTGCTGCTTCTGTATTATACGGATCTCAGGGAGCTAATGGTGTAATTTTACTTTCATCTAAAAAAGCTAAAACAGGAAAAGCTAATATCTCTGCTTCATCTGTTACTACTTTTGAAGAAGCGGCTTATATGCCTAAATTTCAAACAGATTACGTTGCAGCTCCGGGTGCTGATGAGTCTTGGGGACCTGCAGGAAAAACAAAAGATCACGTAAAAGATTTCTTCAATACAGGAACTACCCAAATCACCTCAATCGGATATTCAATCGGTTCTGAAAATTCTTCTACAGCATTTTCTTATGCAAATACTTCGGCTACAGGAATTGTACCGGGAAACAGCTTAAAGAAAAATAACTTTGGAGTTAGACAAACAGCTAAATTCTTTGAAGATAAATTGATATTTTCTGCTAATGCAAATTATACATCTCAAACAATTGCAAATAAACCGGTAAACGGATTTTATTTTAACCCTTTAACAGGAGTTTATTTAATGCCAAGAGGAAATGACTTTGATTATTACAGAGATAATTATGAAGTATTTAATCCAACCAGAAACTTAATGGCGCAAAACTGGATGACTAATAGAGATATTATGCAAAATCCGTATTGGGCAATCAACAGAAACAGATCTGAAGATAAAAACGATTTCTTTAATGGAGCATTATCTTTAACGTATAAAGCTAATAATTGGTTAAGTATTGCATCTAGATATAGTTATAATAGAGTAACAAGTATTTTTGATAAAAAAATATATGCTACAACACAAGGAACGCTTTCTCATGTAAACGGAAGATATATCAATGAAAATTCTTTAAGTACACAACGTTATGCTGATTTAATCGCGACAATTAATACAAAAATTGGTTCAGATTTTACCTTCAATGCAAACATTGGTACAAGTATTACAAATACACTAACGAATCAAAAAACAATTTTAGATTCTGGAATTAGTGGAGGTTTGAATATTACAAACTGGTTTACACTTCATAATTTTAATAATAACACAGGTAACTATCAAACAGTAGATTCTCAAAGAGAAGTGCAATCGGTTTTTGCAGCTACTACTTTTGGATATAAAGACATGTTGTTCTTAGATCTTGCAGGAAGAAACGACTGGTCGTCTACAGTAGATGATTCTTATTTTTATCCATCTGTGGGTGTAACAGCTCTTATTAGCGAAATGACAACATTGCCAGAATGGATTAACTATGCTAAAGTTCGTGGTACTTATGCACAAGTTGGTAATGATATTTATCCTTTCGTTTCTGATCCTACATATTATTCTCAGCCGGGAATTTCAGGAATAAATCCTAAAGTAGGACCAAGACCAGGTGAAACATTAAAACCAGAGTTAAAATCTGAATTTGAATTTGGTACTGAGTGGAGAATGTTTAATAACAGATTAGGTTTTGAAATATCTTACTATAACTCAGAAACTAAAAACCAATACTTACAAGTAGTAGCTCCGGTAAATGATCAAGGTTATGATTTTTATGGAATTAATGCAGGAAGTATCGAAAATAAAGGTATTGAGGTTGTTTTAAGTGGAGGAATCATCAGAGGAGAGAAATTTTCTTGGGATACTGCTGTGAATTTTTCTCAAAACAAAAATAAAGTAAAAGAAATTCCTACTGAATTAGGAGGTAGAGTGAATTTAACAGAAGCAGGTGTTAATAGCTACAGATATGCTTTAGTTGAAGGAAAACCTTATGGAGTAATTGAAGGAATCAACTTTAAAAAAGACGATCAGGGTAGAATTTTATTAAATGATGACGGAACAATACAAAGAACTGATTTTGAAGAAGTAGGAAATTCTAATCCGGATTTCATGTTAGGTTGGTCAAACTCATTCAAATTTGGATCTTTCTTTGCTAATGTATTGATTGATGGCCGTTTTGGAGGTGATGTAATGAGTTTAACAGAAGCTCAAAATGATTCATTTGGAGTTTCAAAAGCAACAGGAAATGCAAGAAATGCTGGTGGTGTTGCAATTAATGGAGTGAGAGAAAGTGATGGTACAGCTGTAACAACAATGGATGCAAAATCTTATTATACACAAGTTGGAGGTAGAGCAGGTATTACAGGAGAATATGTTTATGATGCTACAAATGTAAGCGTTAGAGAAGTTTCTATCGGTTATAATTTCAATCCAAAAGCTTTACCTTTTATTCAATCTGCAAGTGTCTCTTTAATTGCTAGAAACTTATTCTTTATCTATAAAGATGCGCCATTTGATCCAAACATTGCATTAAGTACAGGTCAAGGGTTACAAGGAGTAGATATTTATGGTTTACCATCTACTAGAAGTATCGGTCTTAATTTAAACGTAACTTTCTAAAATTAAAAACATGAAACTAAATAATATAACAAAAGCAGCTGTCTGTATTTCATTGTTGACAACGTTTGGTTGCACAGACAATTTTGAAGAAATTAATACTAATAAAGAAGGTATTACACCAGAATTATTAGAGCAGGATTTTAATCATATCAAACAAGGTTTTGCACCTATCTTTAATAACATTCAGGTAATCACTGCTAATTTTGAGTGGGTATACCAATTACAACAAAACCTAAATAGTGATATTTGGTCAGGTTACATGGCTACCCCAACAGGTTTTGCAGGAGGTATTAATAATACAACTTATTCATTAGTTGATGGTTGGAATGGTTTTATCTGGGATTATGCCTATAAAAATGTAATGTATAATGCTGTAGATATCGAAAAGAAATCAAAAGGAAAATTTGATCAGTTTTATGCTTTATCATTGATTTTGAAAGTGGAAGGAATGCACAGGCTAACAGATACTTTTGGTCCAATTATATATTCTAAATACGGAAACTCAAGTCCAACAGAATATGACAGCCAACAGGAAGTTTACAATCAATTTTTTAAAGAATTAGATATTGCTGTTGCAGATTTAACACAAAGGGTAGATGATGGAGATACTGGAGAAAGTACCTTCAAAACAACTGACTTATCTGGTTACAAAGGAAAATACAAACAATGGGTAAAATTTGCTAACACTTTACGTTTAAGATTAGCAATGCGTATTGTAAAAATAGATCCTGCATTAGCAAAACTTGAGGCAGAAAAAGCGGTATCTCATAAATTTGGTGTGATGCAGTCAAATGGTGATTTATTTAAAATTGTTTCTCCAGTTTATACAAATCCACTTGCAACAATTAGTGGTTCATGGTTAGACATTCGTATGTCTGCTGATATGGAATCAATTATGGGTGGATACGAAGATCCAAGAATGGAAAATTATTTTGATTTGTCATCTCAATTTCCTGGTGAATACAAAGGTGTTCGTACTGGAATTGACATTGCGGCAAAAGCAGATCACCAGGATTTTTCTGGTCTTGGGACTGTTGCAAAATCTAACGAAATTGTTTTAATGACAACTGCTGAAGCTTATTTCTTAAGAGCAGAAGGTGCATTAAGAGGATGGGATATGGGAGGCGATGCCAAATCATTATATGAGCAAGGTATTGCTGCGTCATTCGGACAAAGAGATGCGGCAGGTGTAGCAGCTTATATGGCTGATAATGTAAAATTGCCTAAAGATTATGTTGATCCTAAGTTTCCTGTAAATAATTCTCCTGCAGTTAATAATGTTACTGTTGCCTGGGATGAAGCTGCAACTAACGAAGTTAAACTGCAAAAAATTATTACTCAAAAATGGATTGCTGGTTTCCCTGAAGGGCAAGAAGCATGGTCTGATTACAGAAGAACAGGTTATCCAAAACTTTTCCCGGTACTTAAAAATTACAGTGGAAATACCATTACAACTGAGTTCGGTGTAAGAAGAATCAACTTTGTTCAATCTGAGAAATCAAGTAATCAAGGTGGTGTAGATAGCGGAATTTCAAAATTAGGAGGTCCTGATACAGGAGGAACCAGACTATGGTGGGATACTACTGCTCCAAATTTCTAAAAAATATCAAAGAATTATAAGATTTTAAGTTTGGTTAGTAAATGGTATAGGCAGTGAAAATTGCTTATACCATTTCAAAAACCAAAATTGTACATACCAAAAAAAGAAAAAAATGAAAAGTGCTTTAGAAATAAAACCTGATATCAGCTATAAAAGTGCAGGGAAATTTGAAGAGACCAGATTTGAGAAAATCCACAACGAAATTTTCAAAAGTTCTGCCGAAGCTTCAATAATCGTTGCCCAGGAAATTGCACAATTAATCAGAACCAAACAAGAAAAAAATAAATCTTGTGTATTGGGTTTGGCAACAGGTTCTTCTCCTATAAAAGTTTATGAAGAATTAGTGAGAATGCACAGAGAAGAAGGACTAAGTTTTAGCAATGTAATCACTTTTAATCTGGATGAATATTATCCAATGACAAAAGAGAACAATCAGAGCTACCACTATTTCATGCATCAGCATCTTTTTAATCATATTGATATTAAACCTGAAAATGTTAATATTCCTGACGGTACCGTATCTATTGATGAATTAAATCAATATTGTATCGATTATGAAATGAATATTAAAAACGCAGGAGGACTTGATTTTCAATTATTAGGTATCGGGCGTACAGGTCACGTAGGTTTCAACGAACCGGGATCGCACATTAACTCCGGAACCAGAATTATTACACTGGATCATATTACAAGAGTAGATGCTTCATCAGATTTTAATGGTATAGACAACGTTCCAAAACGTGCTATTACTATGGGAGTTTCTACGATTATGAGATCAAAAAGAATCGTATTAATGGCTTGGGGACAAAACAAAGCCGATATCATCAAAAGAACCATTCAGGGTGATATTACTTCAGAAGTTCCTGCAACATTTTTACAAAACCATCCCAATGCGACTTTCGTTTTAGATCAGTCAGCAGCAGTAGAATTAACGCGTTTTAAAACGCCCTGGCTTGTGGGAGAATGTATCTGGACACAAGAATTAAAAAGCAAAGCGATTGTTTGGTTGTGCCAAAAAACAAAACAATCGATATTAAAATTAACAGACCGTGATTACAATAATAACGGAATGTCTGATCTTTTGGCGCAAGAAGGTTCTGCTTATGATTTGAACATCAATATGTTCAACGTATTGCAGCATACCATCACAGGATGGCCGGGTGGAAAACCAAATACAGACGATTCACATCGTCCGGAAAGAGCAAATCCTGCAAAAAAACGAGTGATTCTTTTTAGTCCGCATCCAGATGATGATGTGATTTCTATGGGAGGAACTTTTTCAAAATTGATAAAACAAGGTCATGATGTACACGTAGTATATCAAACCTCTGGAAATATAGCTGTTACAGACGACGAAGCATTAAAATTTGCTGAGGTTGCCAAAGATTTTATTGGCGAAGCCGGCAGCGGAATAAACTTCAAATCTGTTATTGAGTTTTTGAATAGCAAATCAGAAAATCAAATTGATTCTTTGGAAGTTCGAAAATTAAAAGGACTAATCAGAAGAAGAGAATCGTATGCAGCAACAAGATACATTGGCTTAAAAGATGAAAATACGCATTTCCTTGATCTTCCATTTTATGAAACAGGACAGGTAAAGAAAAATCCGTTAGGACCGGAAGATATTGCTATTGTAAAAGATATTATTGCTAAAATTAAACCACACCAGGTTTTTGCGGCAGGCGATTTGGCAGATCCGCACGGAACGCATGAAGTTTGTTTAAATGCGATTTTTGCTGCCATGAAACAATTGAAACCTGAAAAGTACATGGATGATTGTTGGTTGTGGCTTTACCGAGGCGCATGGCACGAATGGGACATTCATGAAATTGATATGGCCGTTCCGCTTTCTCCATCAGAAGTATTATTGAAACGTCACGCGATTTTATACCACCAGTCTCAAAAAGACAGAGTAATGTTTCAAGGAAACGACTCCAGAGAGTTTTGGGTTAGGGCAGAAGATCGTAATAAAAATACAGCCATCTTATACGATGATTTAGGTTTGGCTGAGTATGAAGCTATCGAGGCGTTTAAACGTTTTGACTATTAGCGTTGTTTTTAAAAAGGATTCGGGTGAGAGCGAATCAAAATACAAAATTCAGATTGACTTTCATAGCGATTTGTGAGGGTTTCTAGAAAGTCGTCTGAATTTGTTTTTCCGTTATCCAATTTATTAATGTTACTTCGGTGACATCTTTTCAAACAAATTAAAATGAAATATTTATTAGTCCTACTATTAGCAGGTTTAACTTCTACTGCTCAAATTAAGAAGGAGCAGTTAAATCTTATGCCCTGGCCTCAAAGTGTTGTTTTAAACGACGGAAATTTTGCTTTAACCAAAAACTTTAAAGTAAACATTACCGGAAATCCAAATCCAAGAATTTTTGGAGGGGTAACCCGTTTTTTACGCCGTTTAGATGGTAGAACCGGTATTTTTTTCGAACAGGGTTTTATTGCAAAACTAAATGAATTTCCCTCAGCTCAACTTCAGATAAACTGTACCAAAAGCGGAAAAATTGGTTTATATGAAGATGAAAGTTATCATTTAGACATCAAACAAAACCAAATTACAATAAATGCAACCAGCGATTTAGGGGCGCTACACGGCCTTGAAACCTTATTGCAAATGTTGCAGAATAACAGTACATCATTTTATTTTCCGAACTCACAAATTTCAGATTTTCCAAGATTTACATGGAGAGGTTTAATGATTGATGCTGCAAGACATTTTCAGCCTGTAGATGTGATCAAAAGAAATATCGATGGACTGGCAGCTATGAAAATGAATGTTTTTCACTGGCATTTAGTAGACGATCAGGGTTGGAGAATAGAAATGAAAAAACATCCAAAATTAATTGATTTAGCTTCGGATGGAATGTATTACACACAAGAGGAAATAAAAAATATCGTTAAATACGCTGATGAGCGCGGTATTTTGATCGTTCCCGAAATAGACGTTCCTGGTCACGGATCTGCAATTCTTACGGCGTACCCGGAAATAGGAAGCAAAGTGATTACGCTGACAGGTGGAACTTCAGAAAAAAATATTCAGGGATCCGCGATTGCGACCTATGGAATTGAAAGAAATGCGGGTATTTTTTCGCCAACATTAGATCCTTCAAATCCTAAAACATATCAATTATTAAGTGAACTTTTTGATGAAGTTTGCCCTTTATTTCCCGGAGCTTATTTTCATATCGGGGGAGATGAAAATGAGGGGAAAGATTGGGATGCAAACCCAAAAATCCAGGCATTCAAAAAGAAAAATAACTTAGCAACAAACCACGAATTGCAAACCTATTTTACGATGCAATTAGTGCCAATGCTTAAAAAACACGGCAAACAATTAATGGGTTGGGAAGAAATTTTGACAAAAAACATGTCAAAAGAAGCCATCATTCATTCCTGGAGAGGACCAAATGAAGGTGTTGTAGCAGGTCAGTCATTAGTAGATGCAGTAAAAAAAGGATACAAAACCGTATTATCAAACGGATATTATATTGATTTGATGTATCCTATTGCAAGTCATTATTTAAACGATCCAATGCCAAAAGGAGCTGATCTAACTGCAGAAGAAAAAGCGAGAATTTTGGGTGGAGAAGCCACAATGTGGACAGAACTTGCAACGCCATCAACGATAGATTCAAGGGTTTGGCCAAGAACAGCCGCCATTGCAGAAAGGCTTTGGTCTGCCGAAGATATTACAGATGTTGCCAATATGCGCAAACGTTTGGAAACAATTTCTTTTAGATTAGAAGAATTGGAATTAACCCACATTCGCAACAAAGCAGTTATTTTAAGAAACATTGCCAATAACCAAAACATAAAATCACTTAACGAATTTGCAAATGTTTGTGAACCGTTAAAAGGGTATACAAGAAATAAGGGAGGAACAGAGTACCAAATGTATTCTCCGTTTACACTTTTTGCAGATGCCTGTACGCCGGATGCCAAAGATGCTTTAGCTTTTGATGAGGCGGTAACACAATATATGGCCAATAAAACGCCTGAGAATAAAACAAAAGTGGCGGCATTTTTCAATAAATGGATTGCAGTAAATAAAGGTTTAGTTGAGTTGAGTTCCACTGCTCCGTTAGTACAGCCAATTTTACCTTTATCAAAAAAATTAAATGATGCATCACAGGAATTGTTGCTTGTTTTAGATAACAAATCGACTTTAAAATCTGAAGATTTAAAAAGTTTAATCGAACAATGTAACACAAAAGATCATGCAGATGTAGAGCTTGCAGTTTATGCGAGTTTGAAGAAATTAATATAAAAGTTTGAATTGAATTAGTTTAGTAAGTTACAATGATTGTTTTAGTTACTAATTATCTCTACTGGAATATTTCAGTAGAGGTAATTATAATAAACATTTAATTGCAAAATTTTTTTTCAAACTTTCAAAAAATTAACCAAAAAAATCATAAAAAAATAACCATTAATAGAGTATTAACCTTAAAAAACCAAATAAGAAGAATAAAAAAACATGACAGAACAAGTATTTAGATTGATGAGTTCTCCCAAATTTATCATTTGTATGTAATACTAATTTTTTTAAAGAATTATACATAAATATCAATCAATACTATTTGCTAATGATTATGGTAGAATCAGTAATAGTAATATTTATTTATAGAACGTAAGATGAATTAATTTCCATGAGATTGTGGTGTTTTTGACTGCAGTTTATTGAATCCCGATTGTTGTTGTTTGCATGCTTTGTTGGCGTGTAATCTACTATAATTGGAATATTATTTTCTATTAACCAATATTTATTAATTATGAAACATTATTACAGATTGCTCTTATTGTTACTGTTTCCTTTGCTCGCCATGGCCCAACCAGCTCATGGTAAAAAAGTAGTAGGGTATTATGCGCAATGGTCTATTTATGCCAGGGACTTCAACGTTCCTAAAATAGATGGAAGTAAAATTACGCATTTGAATTATTCTTTTTATGGAACAACTTTTGATCCCGCACACCCGGAGAATACAAAGTTGTTATGTTTAGACACCTATGCCGATTTTGAGCATATGGAAGGTGGAATTCCGTGGGATGCTCCTGTAAAAGGGAACTTTTATGACTTAATGAAGCTTAAGGAAAAGTATCCACATCTTAAAATTTTAATTTCTGTTGGAGGATGGACAAAAGGTCAGGATCTTTCTCCAATTGCAGCAAGTCCTGTTGCAAGAGCCGCTTTGGCTACAGATATGGCAAACTTCATTACTAAATACCCATTTATTGATGGATTTGATATCGACTGGGAATATCCTCTATCAGGAGGAACAGACGGTACCGAAGTAATTAACGGAGCTCCAATTCCTCCACAAAAGTACAGCCCGGACGACAACAAAAATTTAGTGTATTTACTGAAAGCAATGCGTCAGGCAATGCCAAATAAATTAGTCACGATTGCTGCCGGAAACAATGTTCGAAATGTTGCCAAACAATATTTAGGACCATCAAACAGAGCACAATACGGAATGACAGAAGATATTTCGACGTATTGTGATTACATTACTTATTTTGGATATGATTTTGGTGGAAACTGGTATGATAAAACATGCTACAATGCTCCTTTATACGCAAGTGGAAACACAAACGATCCGCTTTATGGTGCCACACAATCAGAATCATTAGACGAATTAACAAATCAATACTTAAACGTTGTTGGTTTTCCTGCGAATAAATTAATTATGGGATTGCCTTTTTACGGAAAAAAATTCGATAATGTTGCCAATAACGGAACTAATCCAAATTTACCTGGATTATTCGTTGCTGCACCAAGATATATCGTTTCAGGATGTACAAATCCGCAAAATCCAACAGGAACCTGGGATGGTCCTGCCGCTTGTGAAAAATCAGGAAGTATCGAAATTTGTGATCTTGTCGGAAATCCGGTTACAAATTCACATGCCTATTTAGATCCAAGTACCATGTTGGTTACTCCAACTGCAGCTTCTGCAGGATGGGTACGTTATTTTGACAATACAACAAAAGTTCCTTATTTATACAATGCTACATTAAAACAGTTTATTTCTTATGAAGATAAACAATCAATGGATTTAAAAGTGCAGTATATTAAATCGAGAAATCTTGCCGGAGGTATGGTTTGGGAATTATCTCAGGACACAAGAGGTTCAATTCCAAACTCATTATTAACTCAGGTAGATACTTCTTTCGGAAGCGTAGTTCCGGGAACAGTAAGCATTTCCGGTTCTGCAAAAAACGGATCAGCTTTAGTACCAAATGTTACTGTTGATTTGCGTAATGCAAGCAATGTAATATTGCAGACAGTAGTTTCTACAGGAGGAAATTTCACTTTTAGCAACCTAACTTCGGGGCAAAACTATATACTTACAGCTTCAAAAGCGACTTATACTTTTACTCCGGTAACGTTAACGAATGTGACAACAAACCAAACGGCAGTTGTTATTAACGGAACTCAGCCTTTATACACAGTAAGCGGAACAGTTTTGAACGGAGCAACAGGAGTTTCTGGTGTTACGGTTACAGCAACTTCAGGAGCTACAGTTTTAACTGCGGTTTCTAATGCAGGCGGGGCTTATAGCGTTACAGGTTTAACAGCCGGACTTAATTTTACAGTTACAGCTGCAAAAACTGGATTCTCTTATACACCAACTTCAACAGTTTATACTGCAATTGATGCAAACAAAACGTTGAATTTTGCTCAGGGCGCACCAGTAGTTTATTACACAGTAAGCGGAACAGTTCTTAACGGATCAACTCCAGTTTCTGGCGTAACCGTTACAGCAACTTCAACAACCGGAACATTTACAGCAACTACAAATTCAAGCGGTGTTTATTCGGTTGCTAATTTGCCTGCAGGCGCAAATTATACCGTAACGGCAGCTTTGGCAGGACAAACATTTACTCCGGCTTCAACAGTTTATACGAATCTGACTTCAAACAAAACATTAAACTTCGCGCAAGATGTTATTGTAGTTCCTTCAAGTAAAATTAGCGGAACAGTTAAAAACGGATCAACTCCTGTTTCTGGTGCAAAAGTAGAATTAGTTTTACCTTGGACAGACAATACACACAACTGGAAAAGCGTAATTGCCATAACAGATGCACAAGGAAAATACAGTTTTGATAATTCAGTTACTGCAGGTTACACAACCGTTACAAGTTTAAAATTAAACTCTTGGGAGAATGGAGAAACAGCTTATTTTCCTAATAATCTGGCTAACTTTGCAGTTCCTGCAAATCCAACAACGTACAATTTTAATACAAGTGCTACAGCAAAATCAGCATTGGCTGCAGCTGTAAATTTAATCAGCGGAAGCGTTAAAAACGGAACAACTGCGGTTGCTGGTGCAAAAGTAGAATTAGTTTTACCATGGACAGATAACACTCACAATTGGAAAAGCGTTCTGGCAACAACAGATGCATCAGGAAATTATGCTTTCGATAATTCAGTTGTAGCAGGTTATACACAAGTTTTGAGTTTAAAATTAAACTCATGGGAAAATGGTGAAGTAACTTATTATCCAAATAACTTAGCCAACTTTGCAGTTCCAACAACGCCAACGGCTTATAATTTTAACAGACAAGCGGTAGTTGCGACTAAGCCAGTTGTTACTATTACAGCGCCAACAGCTTCGGCGATTGCTATAAATTTAGGATCAGCAATTAATTTTGTTGCAAGTGTTGGATTAAGTGCTGCTGATGCCACTACAATCTCATCTGTTGTATTTAGTTTAGATGGACAAAGCTTAAGCGCTACCAATTCTTCGGGAACTTATACAGCGGTTTGGACACCAGCAGCAAATCAGTTTTCGCTTCCTCATACATTAACTGTTACGGCTACTGCATCAAACGGAACAACAGAAGCAAAAACATATAGTTTTACATTAACTTGTTCAGGTGCAAACTGCCCAAATTCATTGCCTGTAATTACTTGGAATTCGCCATCGAATACGACTGTAAACCAAAGTTCTTTTCAGGTTGTGCCAATTTCAGTTACAGCTGTTGATAGTAACGGATCGGTTTCTGGTGTTACTATTACAATAAATGGAGGTACATTTAACATGACAGCAGGTACAAATAATACTTATACGTATAATTTTACACCATCTGCTTATCAGGATTATCCAGTTGTAATCAAAGCAACCGATAATCAATCTGGTGTAACTACATTAAACAATACTATTAAAATTGCTCCGGTGAGCACTAATAGATTCATTCCGCTTCCATCTAAAATTATTTTAGGATATGCACATTCATGGGAAAATGCAGGTGCTCCATTTTTATATTTTTCTCAAATGGTGGGAAGTAAGTTTAATGTAGTTGATTATTCTTTTGTAGAAACCGTTAATCGTGATGGTTATACACCAGTATTAACTACAAATGACACTAGATATCTGACCAATGGTGTTTTCAATAAGCAATTGTTGAAAAACGACATAAAATCCTTAAGAGACAGCGGCGTTCCTGTTATTGTTTCTATTGGAGGTCAAAATGGTCATGTTGTTTTAGACAATGTAGCGCAAAAAAATATTTTTGTTAACGGTCTGAAAGCTATTATTGATGAGTATCAATTTGATGGAGTTGATATTGATTTTGAAGGCGGATCTATGAATTTTAATGCGGGAGGTTTAAGAGATATTTCTTATGCGGGTATTTCTGCTTATCCAAGATTAAAAAACGTAGTAGATGCTTTCAAAGAATTAAAAGCTTACTATGGCCCTGGATTTTTATTAACTGCAGCTCCGGAAACACAATATGTACAAGGAGGATATTCTACCTATACGGATACTTTTGGTTCGTTCCTTCCAATCATTCAAAATTTGCGTAATGAATTGGATTTGTTAGCCGTACAATTGTATAATACAGGAGGAGAAAACGGATTAGACGGTCAATACTATGGTTCGGCTAAGAAATCAAACATGGTAACAGCCCTAACCGATATGGTGATAAAAGGGTATAACATTGCTACAACCGGAATGCATTTTGATGGTTTACCGCCCTCAAAAGTCCTTATTGCATTACCAGCTTGTCCAAGTGCAGCAGGTAGCGGTTATTTAACGCCAACAGAAGGAATTAATGCTATGCATTATTTAAGAACCGGAACCACTTTTTCAGGAAGAACATACACTATGCAGCCAGGCGGACCATATCCTTCTTTAAGAGGATTAATGACCTGGTCTGTAAACTGGGATGCATCTTCTTGCGGTAATTCATCTGAATTATCTAAAGCGTATGCAGCTTATTTCGCATCACAGTCAGCAGCAAAAACATTGGCAGTTGATAAAATTGAAGTTAAAAGCAATACAATCGTTTACTTTAAAAACAATGCCTTATCAGTAACCAACGAAACGGAAGACATTGCTCGTGTAGACGTATTTAATACAATTGGACAAAATTTGGTAAACCACCAAAACATCCAAAATAATAAAGAGATTCTGCTACAAAACCAAAGTTTCTCAACTAAACAAATGTTTATAGTTGTAGTTACAGACAAAGCAGGAAACAAAAAATCATTCAAAGTAATCAACTTTTTAAACTAGTTGAACAATGAATGTAAAATTTAGAAATAAAAAAATTGGGACGGTTAAAATTGAGTTTGGTTATTTATTTTTTAATCTGGTTTTTATTTCGAATAAATGTATCGAATTCAGTTGATTTGTTATTTGGTTTTCACCTGAAGGAGAGCATTATGAACCCGGCAATTTATTGCCGGGTTTTTTTATACCACAAAGTCATTGCGAGAAACGAAGCAATCACACGAAGCAACTCCCAATCTTTGTCAAAGGAACGCGGATGACGCGGATTTGCTCTGCAAAAACGCGGATTTATACGGATTTTTTTGTTTGTCATCCTGACGGAGGAAGGATCACACAAGAAACTCTACAAAGAAAGTCGCCAATTTTTGTCGAACTACTTATGTTCCTTCAACTCCGCTCAGGATGACAAAAAAGGAGAGTGAAAAATCCGCAGTAATCCGTGTTTTTGCAGAGCAAATCCGCGTCATCCGCGTTCTAATAGACAAGGCTTAAAAAAAAATAGCTACTTTTGAATTTCAATAAATAAAAAAATGCAAAAAGCAATTTCCATCATAGTATTCCTAATATTCACTTCAACTTTCGCTCAAACCAAATACGGGAAGCCAGAAGTTGATCCCATACAAATTCAAAAAAACTTCAACGATTGGTCTGCCTATCAAAGTAAAAAAATCTTGCTTTCCAGAGATTTTGTGGCGCTTGATATTCTTTCAAAAGAAATTTCAAAAGAATCATTTTTAGATCAATTAGCAAACGGAAACTTCATTCCAATCCGATTAAAATCAGATGATTCAATTTATTATTATAAGCTGTTTAAAATTCAGCCAAAATCAGATACAAGTATAAAAGCCACCATTAATCAAATTGGTTTTGATGCTTATAAAAACTATAAAATGGAAGGCACCGCTTTTCCTGATTTTTCATTCAAAGATTTAAATGGAAACATAGTTTCAAACGAATCCATGAAAGGAAAAATCATTGTCATAAAATGCTGGTATATTCATTGTACACCTTGCATAAGAGAATTTCCGCAGGTAAATAAACTAACAGAGGAATACAAGGACAGAAAAGATATCCTTTTTATAAGCTTAGCCGAAGATTCTCCCGAACAATTAAAAGCTTTCCTGGCAAGAAAACCATTATCTTATTCTGTAATTCCGGATATGAAGGTGTATATGAATGAAAGTCTACAATTGAATTCATTTCCAACACATTTTATTCTAAATAAACAAGGTCTGATTTCGAAAGTATTACCCAATTTCGAAAGTTTAGAAGTGGCTTTGGCGAAGGAAAGCAAATTGTAGTTTTTTTCACCATATAAGTGATATAAGATATTATAAGTTTGGTTAGAAAATTTACAAGCTTATATGATTTTGAATTTTCACCACATACTATTTCAGAATTATATATTTAGTTTAAATGAACTTATATTACTTATATGGTGAAAAAATATTCGTTCACAATAAAAAAACTTAGAACCTTAGCACCTTTGCAACTTAGAACCTTTTTTCGTACTTTTGCACCAAATTAATTAAAAAGACATTCATGTTAACAGTCAATAATTTATCAGTTCAATTTGGCAAACGAATTTTGTTTGACGAAGTAAATACCACTTTCACACACGGAAATATTTATGGAGTTATTGGAGCCAATGGTGCTGGAAAATCTACTTTTCTAAAAATCATTTCGGGCGATATCGATCCAACTTCTGGCCACATTCATTTAGAACCGGGAAAGCGTATGTCGGTTTTAAACCAAAATCACAACATGTTCGACGAGCATACTGTTTTGGAAACTGTTTTGATGGGAAATAAAGTTCTTTATGCTGTTAAAAAAGAAATGGATGAACTTTATTTAGACTACAACGACAAAAACGCCGACAGAATTGGAGAACTTCAGGTTCAGTTTGAAGAGATGAACGGTTGGAATGCCGATTCAGATGCTGCTGCGATGTTGTCTAACTTAGGAATCAACGAAGAACATCATTATACTTTAATGGGCGATTTAGAGGGGAAAATTAAAGTTCGTGTGCTTTTGGCGCAGGCACTTTTTGGAAACCCTGATTTGCTTATTATGGATGAGCCTACCAACGATTTGGATTTTGAAACAATCGCCTGGTTAGAGAATTTCTTAGCTAATTATGAAAATACAGTAATTGTAGTTTCTCACGACCGTCACTTTTTGGATGCGGTTTGTACACATATTTCTGATATTGATTTTGGAAAAATAAATCATTACTCAGGAAACTATACCTTTTGGTATGAGTCGAGCCAATTAGCGGCAAAACAACGCGCTCAGCAAAACAAAAAAGCAGAAGAGAAGAAACAAGAGTTGGAAGAATTTATTCGTCGTTTTAGTGCGAACGTTGCAAAATCTAAACAAGCCACTTCTCGTAAAAAAATGATTTCTAAATTGAATATTTCAGAAATCAAACCTTCAAGCCGTCGTTATCCAGCAATTATCTTTGATCAGGATCGTGAAGCAGGAGATCAGATTTTGAATGTTGAAGGTTTAGCCGCTTCTGTAGAAGGAGATCTTTTATTTAAAGATGTAGATTTGAATATGGCAAAAGGCGACAAAATCGTTCTTTTTTCTAAAGATTCACGTGCTACAACAGCTTTCTACGAAATTTTAAACAACAATCAAAAAGCAGATGCCGGAACTTTTGATTGGGGAATTACAACAAATCAGGCTTATTTACCTGCGGAAAATCATTCTTTCTTTGAAAACGATTTGACATTGGTAGACTGGTTACGTCAATACGCAAAAACAGAAGAAGAGCGTGATGAGGTTTTTATTAGAGGTTTCTTAGGGAAAATGATTTTCTCTGGAGAAGAAGCTCTAAAAACAAGCCGCGTTTTATCAGGAGGAGAAAAAGTACGTTGTATGTTGTCAAGAATGATGATGGAGCGTGCAAATATTTTAATGTTAGACGAGCCAACAAATCACTTAGATTTGGAGTCTATCACCGCTTTTAACAACTCATTGAAAAACTTTAAAGGTTCTGTAATTTTTACAACACATGACCACGAATTTGCACAAACGGTTGGTAATAGAGTAGTGGAGCTAACGCCAAACGGAGCAATTGACCGTTACATGACATTTGACGAATATCTTGATGATGAAAAAATTCAGGAATTGAGAACTAAAATGTACGCTAAATAAAAGACAGCGTTTTTAGATAAAAAAAGAAATCCCGATCGTTTTGCGATCGGGATTTTTTATGTTTTATTTTCTAAAAAACCTAGTAAAGATCCAGATAATTATAGCGATTACAAAAATCACGATAAAAATTCCGACTCCCATTCCGGCTTGAAAAATATCTCCAACTAGTTCGCAGCTTGTAAATGAAAACAGTATTACGAATACCATTAACAAACGTGTAATGTTCTTTTGCATGATTTTGCTTTTTTAATTGTTTTAAAAAGAATTTTGTATTCTAATTATCGTAAAATAAAATTACTTCAAAGAGCAAAAAAATGTGTTATATAATTTGGTTGGAAAGTTCTATGATTTTGAGATTTATTTGAAATTATAAAACAGAATTTTAATAGATTTTTGCACTTGAAAGCTCCAGTGGAGAATAATATTTATATCTAATAATTAGATGCAATTAAGAAAAAGCTCAAGCCGAGTGAAATTTATTATCTTATTATAATTGATATTAAATCTCACTAAATAGATATTCATCTTTAAAATCAATGTTGAATAATTTCAAAAATTCAATGTATTCTTCTTTGAATGTTTTTGTTTTATGATGCTCTTCCTGACGTTGAATATAATGTATAACATTTGTTAATTGGGAATGACTGTATGAAAAAGCTCCAAATCCAGTTTGCCATTCGAACTTTCCATTAATCCATTTTTTGTCCTTTATAAACTTTGATGAATTCGATTTTATATCTCTAACTAAATCTGAAATAGACTGGTCTGGTTTTAAGCCAATTAATATATGAATATGATCAGGCATTCCGTTAATAGCAATAAGCTTTTGTCCCTTATTTGTAATAATTCCGGTAATATATTTATAAATTTCGTCCTTCCAATTTGCTGAAATCAGGTTTTGCCTTTCCTTAACAGCAAAAACAATATGAATATATAATTGCGAATAGGTATTTGCCATAAATTGTATGTTTAAATTATAAGTCCTCCGGCTAGTGTTCAATAAAATAAATCTACAAAATTGCTATAAACATGCTTTCTCTAGGGGATTTAATTGTATTAGATTTAGCCAATTACTTAATAGGGTTTAGTGAATAACAATTGCGTCATCAGGAGAAACTCCAGCGGAGCATAATAATATAGATAATGTGTACCGTTAATTAATTATTCGCCATTGATAAAAGCTCCAGCGGAGCAAAATATTTATAGCAAATTATTACACGCAATTGAGAAAAGCTCCAGCGGAGCGACATCTGGTTTTGATCGTAGTATCGCAGTATTGGAGATATCACCCCGCTGGGGTTTTGCATGTTAGACTTATTTATTTCTATAAATATAGCTTCCCGCTGGGACTTGTATGCTGAGCATAATATTTATAGCCAATATTACCTATAATTAATTATGCGCAATCAAGAAAAGCTCCAGCGGATCCTAATATTTATAGCCCTAATGTTTATAACAAATTAATTATGCGCAATCGAGAAAAGCTCCAGCGGAGCAAAATATTTATAGCAAATTATTACACGCAATTGATAAAAGCTCCAGCGGAGCGACATCTGGTTTTGATCGTAGTATTGAAGATATCACCCCGCTGGGGTTTTGCATGTTAGACTTATTTATTTCTATAAATATAGCGTCCCGTTGGGACTTGTATGCTGCGTATAATATTTATAGCCAATATTACCTATAATTAATTATGCGCAATCAAGAAAGGCTCCAGCGGATCCTAATATTTATAGCCCTAATGTTTATGGCAAATTAATTACACGCAATTGAGAAAAGCTCCAGCAGAGCGACATGACGTTTTTGATCGTTGCATTGGAGATATCACCCCGCTGGGGTTTTGCATGTTAGACTTATTTATTTCTATAAATATAGCGTCCCGCTGGGACTTGTATGCTGTATAATATTTATTGCGCAATGTTATGCACAATTGAGAAAAAGCTCCAGCGGAGCAAAATATTTATAGCCCTAATGTTTATAGCAAATTAATTACCCGCAATTGATAAAAGCTCCAGCGGAGCGACATCTGGTTTTGATCGTCATATTGGAGATATCACCCCGATGGGGTTTTGCGTACTAGACTTATTTATTTCTATAAATATAGCGTCCCGCTGGGAATTGTATGCTGAGCATAATATTTATAGCCTAATCTTTACCGTTAATTAATTATGCGCAATCAAGAAAAGCTCCAGCGGAGCAAAATATTTATAGCCCTAATATTTATAGCAAATTTTTTATAGCAATTGGTTTTTTGTAGCTATAATAATTCATTTTGTTTTTTTAAATTTTCAATTTTTTCTTCTAGATACATGATTTCTTTTTTCATGCTATCAATAGTTTCTTTTCTGGATTCAGCAAGATCTTTATAATTTATGGCCGTTTCTTCTATGTTTTCTTTTGTAAGAAAAATTTCGCCAGTAGGTTTAATCATCTCTCCTTCGTTTTTTATCAACCACTCGCAGCTATATTGGGGATAATTTTTAACTATATTAACAAGCCATTTCGTCTGTATATCCGTATTTTTGGCTATTGCGCGAGACAAAACACCCTTGCTGGCGCCTATTATTTGCTCAAGCTTATTTATTGTAATACCTTCATTTACAGATATGTGCTTTATATTTTTTAAAATAATATTCATTTTGTAGGAAATTATCACCAAAAAATTTGTAATGTTGAAAATTATCATCTACTTTTGTTTCCGCTTTTAAAACAAACTAGACAATGGGCAAAAGTACAGCAAAAAATAGTAAAACATACGATTCTAATATTTTGGATGCTTTATTTTTAAAATACCGTGTGTCTAAATATTATATACGACAGTGTATAAATGGGTCTGTAAATACAATTAAGGCAGATGCAATTAAAAAAGATTATATCACGATGAAAAGAGCAGTTGACGATACCATATCGGGGTTTATTGAAATAAATACCACAAAATAAATACTGCTGTTTCTTAACAAAATGATTGCGTATGATTAAAATGAAGATGAATTATTAAAAAATAAACAAAATTTAGGTTGTAATCAGGAAATGCTGAATGTTATACACGACAGGCATAGATTTTTTATGACTATATAGCAAGGTTTATTATCGATAAGTATACTGACAATACCAGTAAGCTTATAAGAATAGAGTATGAAAATATTGGCGAAAGTAAAAAAGATTAAAAGCTCAATATAAAGATTAACCCGGAAAATTAATACCACTCCGGAATATATGCCAATCACACAAAGATATTTTCAAAGACATTTTATCATTTTACTATAAGAACATAAATCAAAGAACCGGAAAATTAATACCACTCCGGAATACATGTCACTCGCACAAAAATTTTCAAAAACAATTTATCATTTTGCTATAAAAACATAGGTGAAAGTAAACTAAGATTTACCCATTCTGTGATTTAACCATTTAGATGCCCTGTTGTAAAATACGGAGTGTCTGAGTATACTTATATATATGTTTGGCTCGAAACACAGCACCAAAACAGACATTATTACAAAGGTATAAATGATATAAGTGCAGCAAAACTATACAACAAAAGACCAAAATAGCATTAAAACCAAGTTATAATTAAGCTGTAAGCGTGCATAAATACGTTTGCAGCAAAGCAGAAAACGGAATAAAAAATAATACAAAAAAATAACAAATACTGCGATGCTGTCCAATTCTCAGGAGTGATATAGTATCAGGTTTACAAAATGTAATAGAAATTACATCAAAGAGAGAGATCTCTTTACAATTAATAAGTATTAATATAATTTGAGAAGAAATGAAAAAAAAACTATTTAGTCTTTGGGTCTTTTTATGGGCCGTTTTTTTTGTGACCAATGTAAGTGCACAGGTCACTATAGGAAATACAAATGGTAAGCCAAAAACCGCTGAAACATTTTCGGCGCTCGAAGTGATCAGTAACGGTACAGGCGGATTGCGTTTGCCACAACTGACTACAGCCCAAAGAAATACCATGGCTCTTGCCGCTATTTCGGATCCTGTTAAAAAAGGATTAGCAAACGGTCTTTCTATTTATAACACCACAACAAATTGTGTGGAGTATTGGAACAGCGCACGCTGGATAAGTTTGTGTGAGGGAACAAGTATGACCACAATTAGCCCTGCACCCTGTACCAATGTGGCGGCAGACGGAACAGGCTGTGATCAGACTTTTACGGTTACAGATCCGGATTGTCCTAATGGGCCTTTCTCAATTGCTATTATGGCAGGAAGCGAGTACGCAACATTAACAGATATCAATTCTGCAGCAGGAACATTCAAAGTAGACTTTAAGGTAAACGAGAGCATAACTCCTCATGCTGTATTGGTTAGGGTAACAAGTTCTTGTACAGGACAGTTTAAGGATTTTCTGTTTATGCAGAATGCTATTACTTGTAATACCACTTTGGGTACTGCACCGGCTATTAGCCCAAGCGGTAGTTCTTTAGCGTTATGTTCAAATGGTGCTGTTTATTTATCTATACCTGCAAATTCAGCAAATTTAGATAAAGTAATCTGGACCCGTAACGGTATCGAGGTTGCAAGAGGCGTTAATTTTTACGTAGCAACCTTAAAAGGAACGTATAATATTTCTCTTGGGGCAGCAGGCTGTAACGAAAGTTCAAGCAATGCACGTACGATTACAGATGGAGCAGCAGCTCCGGCACCGATCACTACTATTATTGCTTCAAATAACGGAATTATCTGCGGAACTGGCGGAACTATTACTTTAACAGCAATTGGCGCTTCAGGATCAGTTTCATGGTTTAAGGATGGTATTTTAAGCTCTAAAACAGGAGCTAAAATTACCCTTGCAGCGGCAGACGCAGGAAACTGGTTTGCAGCAGCAGGTACAGGAGGTTGTTACAGCAAACCCTCTAATACGGTAACAGCTGTGGTAATAACTCCGGCAGGAATTCCAATTACGGTGAATGATGCTGATGTATTGATCAACAACAAACCTATTAAACAGGTAACTACTTTTTGTTCAGGCGGAAGCTTGGCATTAAAAGTAAACAACCCACAGGCGGGAGTTTCCTATACATGGTACAATGATGAAACCATCATTACAAGCCCTTATTCAATTCCTTCAGGTCAAACCAGTTTATTGATTCGTATGGTGGCTACAGACAACAGTGGTGCGGCTTGTCCGGTAGAAAAAAATACTATTGACGTGCCTATTACTGGCGGTACTGCACCGGGAAATCCCACTATTACAGGAAATGGCGTGATTTGCGATGGTACAGCAGATTTAACGATAGTACCAAAAGAAACCGGTACTTATACCTACCAATGGTACAAAAACGGAACTTTATTAAGCAACACTTCACAAACCATTTCGGTAACAGAACCGGGAGTAACCTATACGGCAACGGTAACCAGTGCCTCGGGTTGTGTGAGTGAAGCAGCAAGCAAAACAATTGCCGCTGAAGTTTCGAGTTTACCGGTATTAAGCTGGGTAACTCAGAGTACTACAGCCAATTTTGGTGATAAAATTACATATCAGACCGCAATCGAAAACGGACCTGCAACTTATGCATGGTCAGTAGACGGAGGGGCAACTTATATAGGTACAGGTGCAAGTATTACTGTTACATACCCTTCAAGTGGTACTACGGTAAACGTTAAAGTAAAGGCAACAAATGCCTGTGGTGCTTCTGCAGAAATTACAAAAGCGGTACAATTAAGCGCTGCATGCCCAACACCTGTGGTATCAGCAGCTTCTGCTATCACGCTGTCTACTTCTATTGGTACAGCGGTACAGGCAAAAGTTTCGGTAGCCAACGGTAACCAGCAGACTTACCAATGGTACAGCAATACAACAAATTCTACAACTGGAGGAACTGCTATTAGCGGTGGTACAAGTGCCACTGTAAGTTATACTCCAACAAGTTCAGGTACAAAATACTTGTATTGTATAGTAACCAATGGATGCCAGGGTAACCCTACAGGAACTTCTCCGGTATTTACAGTCAATGTAACCCAAGATCCAAGTACACTAACACCGGGTTCTGGTATGTTTACAGGAAAAACATGTTTTGATATCAACATGTCAAATTATGGTTCAGGATGCGGTACAAAAGATGTGCGTAGTGCTTCTTCGGTAAATTTTAAAACGCAAAACGTGCAGCCTTATGTGTTTACTGCAAGTACATCAGGTACAAAGAGCAATCTTCGTTTTGTAATTGTAGACCCTCTGGGCGCTGTGGAAAGCAGTACTGCTGATCAAGTGGCTGTTCCGGGAACCATTGGCAACAGCCAGGTGGTAACCCTTAACGTTACTTATAAAAGCACCCTGGGTGATGCCGGAAGTATTGCGTATGGCAAAACCGCTGCTCAGGCAGTAAATGTAACAATTTACGCAATTTATAATGATGGCAGTAAAGATGTTGCAGTATTGCTGAATGTAAAAATTCAGGATTGCGCCTGCTGTGGTGCTTATGTAGCAGCGGGTGTTTGGAAAAACTTTATGTGCCACAATCTTGGTGCTGATGAAACTCTTAACCCATTTACAGCTTCAAAAGGTATAAATGGAAACTATTACCAATGGGGGCGCCCTAACCCGGTAGCTACAGCTTATACTCCGACAGGTGCTATTGCTGGCTGGAATGCTACATTTCCACCAATAGATGCCTTATCTGAACTCGTTAAAACAGCAAATGATCCATGTCCTGCAGGTTATCGTATGCCTACAAGTACAGAAATGAAAGGCTTGTATGGATATAATACGACTACTATGAAAGGATCATGGACCAATAGTAATACCACATATGACTCTGGTATGGCAATAGGGAATTTATTGTACCTGCCGGCAGCTGGTATGCGTTCGGGGTCGAATGGTAGTCTAAGTTCACATAATTATGCAATAAACTATTGGTCTTCATATGGTTACTTTCCAAGTCAGACACAAGGAGGAGTATTAAATGCTAGACCGGGTAGTTCTATATGGTTGTCAACCACGGATGGAACACATGCTATGTCAATACGTTGCATAGAACAATAAAGGAATATTAAAATAATGAATACTATTTCCTGCCTGCTTTTTTTTGCAGGCAGGAATAGTTTTTTTAATAACCTGTTTGAGATTGCATTATTTCAATCATGTAACTAAATTAACAACAACAATCATGTTATAAGATGAAAAAGATTTTTATCATTTTAACCAGCATATTTTTGACAAACAGTATAGCAGCGCAAACAATACAGCTGTCATTCCCGCATTTTGCAGGAAAAGAATATACGTATGTAATCGTCAAAGGCGATAAAAATGACACGATCACCGCTAAAGGCAAACTCGACAGTAAAGGAAAAACGGTACTGCAATTGCCGCCTTCGCAAAAAGGATATGTGGGTATGTCGTCTTTTCGGCTTAGAGAAGGCGGAGGACTTGACATTGTGCTTAACAATGAAAATTTTACCATAAGCTGCACCGAAGCACAGCCAACAATGGAGAATATAAAATTTACCGGCTCGCCGGAAAATGAATTTTTGGCCAGACTATACCAAAAACAGCAGCAAGTATTAAATAAAGTGGGTATTATCAACGGAGGTTTGCAGCTATACGGTAAAAACGATAGTATCTATCCGGCTTTTCAAAAAGAATTAATAAAATTGAAACAGCGTTATGCTGCCGTTCAGTTAGAAACGGCACAAAGCAGGCTCTACGCAGCCCGTTTTAGGGAAATGAATGATTTTTTGATGGGCACAGCAAGCCGCCTAGATCAGACTGAAGCAGAGAAAAGCCTTGAATTCAGGGAGTTTATGCGCAGCAAAATCAATATGCAGGAGCTTTACAACAGTAATTTATGGAGTTCCGTGATTTCGAGCTGGCTCAGTATGCACGAGAGTATGGTGAAAAATGATGCCCTTTTGCTGGAAGATGCAAAAGTAATCCTAGACCGCATTTCGTCAAAAGAAGTCTATACTGCGTTTGCAGATAAGCTTGTGGTATGGTTGTCAGCAAAAGGCAAGGATGATTTGATAGGTCCTTTAGGAACCTATATGGCAGCATCGGGAAAAATTGAAAATCCGGGACATAATTTACTAGCCGCCATGGGAGGTCCTCAAACCGGCATGAAAGCACCGGATTTAGTATGGAAAGACGGGAATTACAGCTTTGATAAAAAGCAAAAAACACTCCTAATCTTTTACGAAACAGGATGCAACAACTGCGATAACGAAATCAATCTTTTAATAGGCAACTATCAGGAACTGCAAAAAAAGGGCTACGAAGTGGTAACAGCAGCCTCAGACGTTGATCCTTCCGAATTTGAAAAAAATGCAGCCAGATTTCCGTGGACTAAAAAATTCTGCGATTTTAGAGGACAAGGCGGTTATAATTTTATCAGTTTTGGTGTAATTGGCACCCCGACTATTTTTGTAATCGATGAAAACGGAACCATCACCGGACGTTATGCGCGACTGGCAGATGCCCGTATTTTGAATTAATTTTTTTTGTTTGCCACGAATTGCACGAATTTTCACGAATGGTTTGTGTAAAGGTTGGTGCGTAATTTAATCAGTATGAGGTTAAAATAACCAAAAAGTTGTCATTTCGAACGAAGAGAGAAATCTTCGCAAGAAACTCCGTAAAGAGAGTTTAATCTTTGTCTGGTCTGCCAGAAATTGCACGAATTGTTCTTTCATGTAGATTTTAAAAAGATTTAAGCAGATTTATTTGTTTGACAAAATCTTCAAAAAAATCCATTTTGATCTGCTAAATCTGCGTGGAAATTTTGCTACAGATTAAACGATTTTTACAGATTGTAATTTATTATTATTGGGCGCTTTACCTATATAATAAAAGCAAATAAATTTTAATTTAGAAATAAGGTTTTGACATTAATTCAATAAAAAGATTGTCCGGAATATTTTTTCGGGCAGTTTTTTTGTTAATACTTAAATAAATAAATCTTTTAATGGTATTAAAAAAAAAAATCATTTAATTAAAACTTTACTTGTTAAAATAAAATATTTTTAAAATATTTATTTTATATATTTGTTTAAATATCATTATATTAAATATTAAATGCAAGTACTTCAAACAATTGAAGAAGTTCATAAAGTTTTTGATACACAAGGAAGTAGTCCCTTGTTAGTCACCTGTGAAGACCTTAGGGATTGGGTTTGCAAATATGATAGATTTCCTAAATATTTGTTTAATGAACTAATTGCTTCTGAATTTGCAAAATTGTGGGATATTAAAACTCCTGAAACAAGTTTTATTAAAGTAAAATCAGAGCATGTGCCAATTGATAAATTTCCACAACTTCAATCAATGTGGTTTGAGAAAGAATGTTTTGGCTCTTTGTATCTGGAAAATTCAAAAGAAATTGATCATTCTATTATTTCGATGTTTGAAGATAAATCATTTAGAAGTAAATTATCTGATAAAACAGATTTTTTAAAGATTGCTCTATTCGATATATGGATGGCGAATGAAGATAGGAATTACAATAACTTTAATTTGCTCTTATATGTGTCTTCTGAAAAGTTGAATTTTTTCTACGCCATTGATCATGTAAATATTTTTAATACCAGTTTTCTTGATTATGGAATTGCGGAATTAACTGAAGATGACTCAATAATTAAGACGGATTTAGCAAAAATACTATTTGGTAAAAATAAGAAATTGACAGAAATTGTGAATAACTTGATTCAAAAGTTCTACCTTTGCACCGAAAAATGTCAAGATAAATTAGATGAAATATTAGATTTAGTTCCAGAATCCTGGAATATAAATAAGGAACAAATTAGAGATAGAATTATTCAGAGTCTATTTTCAGATGAATGGAAAGCACAATGCGAGGCTAACTTTAGAGGATTTGTCCAATCTTTTATCAAAAATTAAAAATGAAAACAATTTATTCAATATTATATGTAACATTAAATACTACTCTTAATGAAAGAGTTAGTGTGGGAATGCTTATGTCTAATGGTTTGGAACATTATTTTAAATTTTCATCTGAAAAACTTAGTGCTTTTAAAGGCATTTTAAATAATGAAAGATTTAATATTGTAAAAAATTATCTTAAATCAGTAGAAAAAGAGATTTGTTTCAAACCACATCAGCTTTTTGAAGAAAAAGAACTTAAAAATGATTGGATTAATGAGGGATATATAAGTTATCTTTCAAAATATTCAAATAATATAATTCAGTTTTCTGCTCCAAAGACTATTGATATTGATTTAAATACTGATAATTTTAAAAGAGTTTTTGAAAAATATATTTTTAGATATACAGAAGAAATAGATGAAATTATAGAATTCAATGTGTATTCAAAAGTTAAGGAAAATCTATTTCCTAAAATTGAAAACAGAGTAAATTTAGAATTGACATTAACTTCTAATGAATTTGAAAATTTGTTTGCTCCAATTGAAATTGATTTTATAGGTATAAATGAAATTCCTTTAGCTGGACAAACTATTGATTTTGAAAAGAAGCATTATAATTTGGAAAATGATATTACTCGATTTGTATCTTTAACAAAAGCAATTGAATTAGCAGGAAATAGTAAAGGGAAGTATTATATTTTAGGGAGAGAGCCACAAAAAAATATTGATAAAAATCATCAATTATGGGAACATATTAGAGATTCAGATTTTCTTGAATTCGTTGATATTGATGAAGTTGGAGTTGTACAAGAATATATCGAAGAACATAACGTAAAGCCTTTTTTTGAATAATAAATATTGAAGAACTATCATAAAGATGGTTCTTTTTTTTATAGAGTATTCTGAGTTTTACTTTGTTTTTTATAAAATTGCAAAGATTAAATTTAAGTCTCTAACTCAAAAAAATATTTCCCCACTCTACACCCCAACAAATAAATTCTGATTTCGTATATTTGCCCAACCAAACATTACACTTAATTATGAGCCAAAAAGTATTACTTAATTCAAAAGAAGTTACTATCATACTCCATCGTTTGGCTTGTCAGTTAATCGAAAAACATCTTGATTTCTCCGACACTATTTTAGTCGGCATTCAGCCAAGAGGCGTTTTTTTAGCTGAACGTTTAAAACAAATTTTAGAAAACGAATACCAAACTCCTGAAGTTCCTTTGGGATATTTAGACATCACTTTTTTTAGAGATGATTTTCGTCGTACTGATAAACCGCTTGAAGCCAATAAAACACAAATCAATTTTATAGTCGAAAACAAAAAAGTCATTTTTATCGATGACGTTTTGTTTACCGGAAGAAGCATTCGCTCGGCCTTGACCGCAATTCAGTCTTTTGGGCGACCTTCAGAAATTGAATTATTAGTGTTAATCGACAGACGTTTTAGCCGTAATTTACCTATTCAGCCCGATTATCGCGGCCGTCAGGTAGATGCCATAAATAATGAAAAAGTAAAAGTAAGCTGGAAAGAAAATGAAGGCGAAGATGCCGTTTACTTAATAACGAATTAGTTTAACCGTTTATTTGTTTATTTGTTTAATCGGAAGAACGATTAACCGGTTTAGCAAATAAAACGATTAAAAGATTAAACAAATCAACGATTAAACAATAAAATGACAGAGAACGAAACGTTTATTTATGAATCAATTTTTAATCAGGTAAGAATGGGATTTCTTTCTGTTGATGAGATTAAAGAAAACATCATAGAAGAAATTGAAGACAACGAATTTGCAGACGAAATCTCAGAAGAATGGGCTTTTGATAAAATAAGAGAGGAATACCAAAAGTTACTTTCGGAAAGTAAACAATGGAAAAGTCCAACAGATACTGAAAGACTTATAAACGCGTTTGATGAATTATGTGATGAAAATATCATTGCGCTTCACAATGCAGGATATACGACAACCGACGGAGAATATGAAATAGTTGAGGTTGAAAGAGATTTGCAGGAAAATGAAGTAGAGTCTGATGGTTATTGTTTTTACCACGAACAAGATTTAGCGAGAGCAATTGCTATTGAAAATCCAGGTTTATATATCGCTTTTCAAAAAGTGGATAATACTGATGATGCCGTTACAATAGAAGTTGGAAAAAGAGTTGCCGAAGTTTTAATCAATAACGATTTTAGAATAAAATGGGATGGCTCTGCAAGAACTAAAATCGAGATTCCGGGTTTCAGATGGCAGAAGATTTTTGATGAAGATGCGAGAGATCTGCAGGATTACAGTGAAGTTGTAGACAGAATGATTCAATAAAACAGCTTCTCTTTAAGGAAGCATTTGACAAATAATATTAAAGAAATAAAAATGAAAGAATTAAGCGTAAATCATTTATTAGGAATTAAATACATCAACGAGAATGATATTAACCTAATTTTTGAAACGGCAGATCATTTTAAAGAAGTCATTAACAGACCTATTAAAAAAGTTCCTTCATTACGAGATATTACCATTGCCAATATATTTTTTGAAAACAGTACCAGAACCAAACTTTCGTTTGAGTTAGCGCAGAAACGATTATCTGCAGATGTTATTAGTTTTTCTGCCGCACAATCGTCGGTTAAAAAAGGAGAAACTTTAATTGATACTGTTAACAATATTCTTTCCATGAAAGTAGACATGGTTGTAATGCGCCACTCCAATCCCGGAGCGGCTTATTTTTTATCTAAAAATGTCAAAGCCAGTATCGTAAATGCCGGAGACGGAGCGCACGAACATCCAACTCAGGCTTTGTTAGACAGTTATTCAATAAGAGAAAAATTAGGCGATGTTGCCGGAAAAAAAGTAGTTATTGTAGGCGATATTCTGCACTCGCGTGTAGCGCTTTCAAACATATACGCTTTGCAAATGCAAGGCGCCGAAGTTAAAGTTTGCGGACCAAAAACACTGATTCCGAGATATATTGAATCACTTGGAGTTACGGTTGAACCAAATTTGAGAAAAGCATTAGAATGGTGCGACGTTGCCAATATGCTTCGTGTACAAAACGAACGTATGGATGTGAATTTCTTTCCTTCAACACGTGAATATGCTCAGCAATACGGAGTAGACAAACCACTTTTGGATTCTCTTGGAAAAGAAATCGTAATCATGCACCCGGGACCAATCAACAGGGGAGTAGAGATTACTTCTGAAGTGGCTGATTCTGATCATTCTGTAATTCTAAATCAGGTAGAAAACGGCGTAGCCATTAGAATGGCAGTAATTTACCTTTTGGCGTCGAAAATTCAGTAAGATTTATTTGTTTCAAGTTTCAGGTTTCAAGTTTTTAACGAGATCTTGTACTACATGTGTCATCCTGAGCGAAGTTGAAGGCTTGTAAGTAAAAAAGGGCTTTTCCCGAAGTCTTGGGACGCTCAGCCTAAACTTGAAACTTGAAACCTGAAACAAAGAGAACAAAAAACAAAAACTAAAAAAACTTCGTACCTTAGCTTAAGAAATCAATTTTTATACTAGCCTCAAAATTATAAAATGAAAGTAGATCAAAAAGGACATACCGTTACGATAAAAGATACTCAGGGAGATTTTAAAGCCTTTCTGGAAAAAGTAACGCAGCAATTTAAAACCTTTGAAAAACAAAATGTTATAATTGATTTATCAGCCGATGATAAATTGACTGAAAGTGATGTGAAACTTTTTTTACCACTTTCAAAGCAACAAAAAAAAGCAAAAAAATCCTTTGTTATTGTAGTTTCCGATCTTGATTTTAATGCTATTTCTGATAAATTGGCCGTGGTTCCTTCACTTTTAGAAGCGCACGACATTATTGAAATGGAAGAAATTGAGAGAGACTTAGGATTTTAGATTTTAGAGTTCAGATTTTAGATTTTTTTAATATTGGAATATAGATTTCTGATTTAGATCGTAGATTTTAATGCTAAAATTTTTTCCAATCTAAAAATCTACAGTCTGTAATCTAAAATCATCAATCTAAAATCTAAAATGAAATTAACCATACTTGGCTGTTATGCCGCAACTCCCAGAACAATTACCAATCCGACTTCGCAGGTTTTAGAAATTAAAAACAGATTGTTTTTGATTGATTGTGGCGAAGGAACTCAGGTACAATTGCGTAAAAACAAGATTAAATTCTCAAAAATTAATCACATTTTTATTTCGCATTTGCATGGTGATCATTTTTTTGGATTAATAGGAACCATTTCAACTTTTGCACTTTTAGGGCGAACTACAGATCTTCATATTTACGGACCCAAAGGTGTTAAGGAAATTATTACTTTGCAGCTGCGATTATCAAATTCCTGGACGACTTATGATTTGTTTTTTCATGAACTGGAATCAGATAAAAGTGAAGTGATTTTTGAAGATAACAGAGTGATTGTAAAAACGATTCCGCTTAAACATCGCGTTTATACCAACGGATTTTTATTTCAGGAAAAACCTGCTGAAAGAAAACTGAATGTCGATGCCGTTCAGCAATACGATATTCACACTGCTTATTATCAAAAAATAAAAAACGGAGGAAATGTTACCCTTGATGACGGAACTGTTATAGAAAACGAAAAATTATCGTTTGATCCAATTGCGCCAATGAGTTATGCATTTTGCTCAGATACGGTTTACAATGAAGATGTTATTCCGATTATACAAAATGTAGATGTTTTGTATCACGAATCTACTTTTTTAGAATCAGAAACTCCTTTGGCACTAAAAACATTGCATTCAACCGCAAAAGAAGCTGCAACAATTGCGCTTAAAGCAAATGCAAAACAACTTATTTTAGGACATTATTCTACAAGATATGACGGAATTGAACGTTTTAAAGAAGAAGCGCAAACTATTTTCCCAAATGTACTTTTAGGCGATGACGGAAGAAGTTTTGAATTCTAAGGCACTAAGGTTCTGAGATGCTAAGGGACTAAGTTTTTAAAAAATCTAAAATAAAAATATAACCTTTAGTATTTTAGACAATCTAAAGAAATCTAAAATCTAAAGTCAACAATCTAAAATAATAAATCATGAACGATTTAAGCAATTATAGAAAATCATACGAAAAGAGTGAATTATTAGAAACGAATATACCCGAAGACCCAATTAATCTTTTCAACAGATGGTTTCATGAAGTAGAAGATTTTGGTTCAAATGGAGAAGTAAATGCCATGACCGTTTCTACAATTGGTTTAGATGGATTTCCGAAATCGAGAGTGGTTCTGTTAAAGAAATTCTCAGAAGAAGGTTTTATTTTTTACACCAATTATAATTCAGAAAAAGGAAAAGCAATTGCAGCGAACCCGCACGTTTGTTTGTCGTTTTTTTGGCAGGAAATGGAGCGTCAGGTAATTATTAAAGGAATTGCGCAGAGAACATCTGAAAATATATCCGATGGTTATTTTGATTCTCGTCCTGACGGAAGTAAATTGGGCGCAATAGTTTCCAACCAGAGTGAAGTAATTCCGTCCAGAACTTTTTTAGAAGAAAATCTAAAGAAACTAGAAACGGAATTTGCCGGAAAACCAATTCCGCGACCGGATAATTGGGGAGGCTTTTTAGTTACTCCTTTAGAAGTTGAATTTTGGCAGGGAAGACCAAACAGACTGCATGACAGAATTCGTTATCAAAGCCAGTCTGATTTTTCATGGAAAATCGAACGCTTATCCTCTTAGTTGTAAGAAAAATATAGTATTTTTAATTTAAAACATGTATTTCATCGATTATTTTTGTAGTTTACCGATAAATTAAATAGGTTTGAATCAGAATTAGGAATTTATCACATAATAAATATAAAGCATTTGCCCCAACATTTACTTTAGAATTAAACTACCATTTTGATTATGAAAAAGATTATGTGCATCATGACGTTCGTTGTAATTTTTATTACAATGAACTCATGTACTGCAGACACCGCCGAGGCAACTCAAGATAGTAGCACGACAACAGAAACTCTGGTAACTAGCTATAGTTATAATGATTCGGAGTTAGAAACCATGAAATTAATAAACGATTACAGAGTAAGCATTGGTTTAAATCCATTGGAAAGAATCAATCATCTTTCTTATAAATGTGAAGAACATAATAAATATATGATCGCAAATAATGTCATGAATCATAATGATTTTGTGGCACGTTCTGAGAATATCATGGAATTATTAGGCGCAAAAAAAGTAGGTGAAAATGTTGCTTATGGCTACCAAACATCGGCTGCTGTTTTAAAAGGCTGGTTAGAAAGCGCAGGGCACAAAGAAAACATCGAAGGAGATTATACTCATTTTGGTTTGGCGGTAACCACAGACGCTTCGGGTAAAAAATATTATACAAATATATTCGCAAAAATATAAAGATTTATTGGACTGGTTTTTTAGTTAGTCGTTGTAGCTCTTTGTTGAGTTACAACGATTTTTTTTGTAGAAAAAGCTGTCTTGGCCAAAGACAGCTTTTTAATTTTTATAATTATTTTTACAATTGTTTTTTGTTATAATGCAGTAATAATAAATTCACTTCGTCTATTGGCCTGATGCTGTTCTTCGGTACATTTTACATTGTCAGAACATTCGTTAACAAGTTGCTTTTCTCCAAATCCTTTTCCGGTAAGTCTGCCAGGATCAATTCCATTTTTAACTAACCAGTCAATTGTCGATTTTGCTCTTCGGTTAGACAAAGCTTCATTGTATTTATATGTTTGTCGGCTATCTGTATGCGAGCGAATATCCAGTTTCATTGTTGGATGGCTATCCAATACATCGAGTATTTTCTCTAAATCAATAGCGGCTTCTGTGCGAATATTGGATTTGTCCAAATCAAAATAAATCATTTTTATTCCAAAACATTTGCCTAAATCATCCCCAATTGTGACCTTACATTTTGATTTATCTAAGGCAATTGGCAAACTTGTTTTTCCGCTTAATTTTTCAATAGTAATACTAACTTCTTTTGTAGCGTAATCAACTTTTTCGGCTCTTACATTATAAGTTTTTCCACATTCTACAGGAAAAATATAAAAGCCTGCGGCATCAGAAAGGATAGTGTTTTTTACTACTTGATTTTCGTATAAAGTAACTTTTGTACGCGGTAATATTATTCCTGATTCTGCATCTGTAATAATTCCGTTTAATTCCTGAATACATTGAAGTTTTCGGGTTTCGAGAAATTTATAGATATCATCAGAACCTTGTCCGCCCGCTTTGTTGGAACTAAAATAACCTTTTCGGGAAACCGGATCAATCATATAAGCAAAATCATCTTTTGGAGAATTGACATCTGCACCAATATTTTGTATTTCACTTATGGTCCCGTCATCTTCGATTTCACCCACATAAACATCCAATCCACCAAGTCCCGGTCGGCCATCAGAGGAGAAGTAAATTTCCTTTTCATTGGTTACAAACGGAAATGTTTCCTTTCCTTCAGTATTAATGGTTGGGCCCAAATTTTGGGGAGTACCATAACCGCCGCCATTATCATTTATGGCTACCCTGAAAATATCGGACTGTCCTAAAGTTCCGGGCATATCAGAGGAAAAATATAGTGTTTTTTCATCTGGACTAAGTGCAGGATGTGCCGTACTATAATTGTCACTGGTAAAAGGTAAGGCAGTAATATTGGTCCACTTGTCGTTTTCAAGAGTAGCTTTATAAAGTTTTACTAATGTTGTTTTATTTTCGTTCTTTCCTTTTTTTCCGTTTAAGTAATTATTTCTTGTAAAATAAACTGTTTTGCCATCTTTTGTAAAAATAGGAGTCGCATCATGAAATTTAGAATTTAATGAAGTTTTGAATTTTTTTACTTTAGCAGAATCAACATCAGCTATATATAAATTAGTAAAATGTTCACCAGTCCAGGTATGTTTTCGTTTAGAAAAATTTCCCGTATCTCTTGCCGAGGTAAAATATAATTTCTTATTGTAAACAAAGGTGCCATAATCTGAATATTTGGAATTGATACCGGCATCTTCAATATTATAACGACCCGAATTGGCTTTTATCAGATCCAGATAATTTGGATTCTCTTTGTAGAGTTTTCCGCGGGTATCATTTTCAAATTTAGCATTAAATTCAGCCATCATTTTATCCGCTTTATCAACTTGCCCTGTTGCTCTTAAAGATTGGGCATATCTGTAATAATATTCAGATTCGATATTTGTATTCATGGCAAATAATTCGCCATACCATTTTGCCGCGCCTTCAAATTCTGAATTAAAATAATAGGAATCTCCCAGTTTTCTAAACATGTCCTCAGATTTGTATCCTTTCAGTGCTACTTTCTCATAAGTTTTTATCACATCAATATAAGCAAAGGTGTCGTAATCTTTATTGGCTGCCTTTATTTTTGCCTGCTGGGCATTGCCCTCTAATGCAACAAAACTAAAAATGGTTATGTAAAAGAGTATAAAATTTTTCATAATAAATATTTTTAGAAGAAACGTGGGCTGGTTATCTTGTTGTTCTTTTTGATAAACTCATATCTAATAAATATCTCATGCGATCCTGAGTTATAATTGTTCAGGTTCGTAGTTTCACGATCATAACCATACCCTATATAAAGACCGTCTGTGATCTGAAATCCAGCCATAGCACTTACAGAAGCGCTCCATCTATAGGCAACGCCAAGGACAAATTTATCTACAAACATAAAATTGGCAGATACATCAACTTGGAGGGGTGCACCTTCTACCATTTTGGCCAAAACTGCCGGTTTAAATTTAATGTACTGATACTTATCAAGATCAAATACATAACCTCCCATTAAATAGTAATTGATTTTATCTTTGTAAATGGCTATATCATTATCATCATAACGATTGGTTTCGATGAAGTTAGGAACAGACAATCCAATATAAGCTTTGTCAGAATGCCAATAAACTCCGGCTCCAACATTGGGAGAAAATTTATTGTCAAGATCCTGAAATTGTGGATCTCCCTGATCTTCGGGATTTAATTTGGTTATATCCAGATTGAATAAATTAGCTGATCCCTTGATACCAAAAGAAAGTTTAAAATCAGCAGATGTCTGGACCGTGTAAGAGAGATCTACAGAGAAAGTATTTTCATTTGTAGGTCCAATTTTATCATTAACCAAAGAAAGTCCAATTCCTAAATTAGAGTTATTTATTGGTGTATTGGCAGAAAAACTACTGGTTTCCGGTGCCCCGTCTAGTCCAACCCATTGCGTACGATACAACCCGAAAATGCTTAATGCGCCTCGGGAACCTGCATACGCAGGGTTAATATTTATGGTATTATACATGTATTGCGTAAACTGCGCATCTTGCTGTGCAAAACTTACAAAGGATACAAACATTATGACTAAGGATGGTAATTTTGCTCTCATAGTAGATGTTTATTAATATTACTATTGACTTTTTTTTGGAAGTAAAAACCTAAGGATACTGCAGATTACATACTCAAAAATACGGATTTTTTTTATTAAATATGCTTGGAATCCCTATAAAAGTTTGTTATACAGTCGATTATGTTTTACTTCGATAAATATAAAAATCCATCTTTTTTATTTGATTGAATTATATTATTCCCGTCTAGAGATTTATAATTAATGATATAAAAATAAGTTCCGGTTGGCAGTCCTTCTGATTGTTTAAAAGTTGTTCTGCCTCTGGAAGTTCCGTCGAATGCATTCGTAGTGTTATTGTAGTTAACAGTGTCGAATACTAATATTCCCCAGCGATTATAAATTTCAACTGTATTTTCAGGATAACATGTCAGGTCATCAATATTGTCAATTTTAAAAGCGTCATTTATTCCGTCACCGTTAGGAGAAAATGCGTTGTGTATTATGACATTTCCACAAGCCAAAACCTGGCAATCATTATTAATCTCCATATTGAGAAGAATGCTTCGTGGGCAAATTTCATCGGTAATTTGATATTCTAACAAATAGTTGCCCAATGCCAGACCAAACGGATTGAAGATGTTGCCTTGCAATGCATTACTGTTATTTTTATCAATCCAGTTTCCGGTTGCAGTTGTGTTTACAGGTAATAATGATAATAAATTAATAAGACTGGAATCATCGGCGCAAGCCTGACTGGATATTGTTGTTACTTCATTTGGAGAATTGGGCTGTGTAATAATAACGGTTGCTGTTGCAGAACAAGTTTGGTTTTCATTAACCGGAAATGAAGCTGTCAGGGTATATGTTCCGGCTGGTAAATTAGAATTTCCAACAATTTCATTTTCCTTGTTTGTAATAACAACAGTTGAGCCTGTTGTATTAGTAACCAAAATTGAGCCATTGTCCCCGCCAAAACAACTAACAGCAGAAGCAATTCCTGAAACTGAAATTTTATTTTCTACAGTAAACGTTTGTACTAAATCGGTTTTGTTACCTGCACAATCCATCAAAGTATAAGTTCTGGTCAGGATATAAGCATTTCCTTCGCAGCCAGAAGCTCCATTATTAGTATCATTAATCGTAATAGTTACGTTTTCGCTGCAATTATCAGCAGCATCACTTATGTTTTGTGAATTTGCTACCGGAATATCTGTAATGCTTTGTAAACCTGCAACATCTGCCGGAGCACTTCCTGTTGGCGGAGTCGTATCTCTTACTGTAATAATTTGAGTAAACGAAGTCGTGTTTCCCGCACAATCACTTGTTGTCCATTGACGTGTCAAAGTATAATTAGAAGCACATTCATTTTGAATATCACTTTTAATTTCAGAAAATACAACTGGTAAACCTAAATTGCAATTATCTGCAACATTCATATCAGCTGGTTCAGGAACGGCATCGCAAGAAACTGTAATATCAGTTGGAAGATCTCCGCTAAATATTGGTTTTGTAGTATCCTGAATCGTAATTACCTGAGTAAAAATATCAGAAACATTTCCGCAATCATCAGAAACCGTCCATGTATTGGTGTAAGTTCCCGCATTCGAACAAGAACCTGAAGCTACAAACTGTCCGCTTGTTTTCACAACATTCAAAACATCAGCATCACATAAATCTGAAGCTGTTGGGAATAGCGCTTGCGCAGAAGCCAAAGCGGTTAAATCGCTGCATTCTAGAGTTGTATCCAAAGAGTTTACTTGACTTGTCCATGTTGGTTTTGTAGTATCCTGAATCGTAATTACCTGAGTAAAAGTATCAGAAACATTTCCGCAATCGTCAGAAACCGTCCATGTATTGGTGTACGTTCCCGCATTCGAACAAGAACCTGAAGCTACAAACTGTCCACTGGTTTTTACAACATTCAAAACATCGACATCACACAAATCAGAAGCTGTTGGAAATAACGCTTGCGCAGAAGCCAAAGCAGTTAAGTCGCTGCATTCTAGAGTTAAGTCTAATTCATTAGCGGTTGTTGTCCAGGTTGGTTTTGTAGTATCCTGAATCGTAATTACCTGAGTAAAAGTATCAGAGATATTTCCACAATCGTCAGAAACCGTCCAAGTATTAGTATACGTTCCCGCATTCGAACAAGAATCGGAAGCTACAAACTGTCCGCTGGTTTTTACAACATTCAAAACATCTGCATCACATAAATCTGAAGCTGTTGGAAATAACGCTTGCGCGGAAGCCAAAGCTGTTAAATCACTGCATTCTAACGTTAAGTCTAATTCATTAGCGGTTGTTGTCCATGTTGGTTTTGTAGTATCCTGAATCGTAATTACCTGAGTAAAAGTATCAGAAACATTTCCGCAATCGTCAGAAACCGTCCATGTATTGGTGTACGTTCCCGCATTCGAACAAGAACCTGAAGCTACAAACTGTCCACTGGTTTTTACGATATTCAAAACATCGGCATCGCATAAATCTGAAGCTGTTGGAAATAACGCTTGCGCGGAAACCAAAGCGGTTAAATCACTGCATTCTAAAGTTGCATCCAAAGAGTTTACTTGACTTGTCCATGTTGGTTTTGTAGTATCTTGAATTGTAATTATCTGGGTAAAAGTATCCGAGATATTTCCGCAATCATCCGTAACCGTCCAAGTATTGGTATACGTTCCCGCATTCGAACAAGAACTTGAAGCTACAAACTGTCCGCTGGTTTTTACAACATTCAAAACATCGGCATCACACAAATCAGAAGCTGTTGGGAATAACGCTTGCGCGGAAGCCAAAGCAGTTAAGTCGCTGCATTCTAAAGTTGCATCTAAAGAAGTAGGTTGCGTAGTCCATGTTGGTTTTGTAGTGTCCTGAATTGTAATCACTTGGAAAAAAATATCAGAAACATTTCCGCAATCGTCAGAAACCGTCCATGTATTGGTATACGTTCCCGCATTCGAACAAGAACCTGAAACTATAAACTGTCCGCTGGTTTTTACAATATTCAAAACATCAGTATCACATAAGTCAGAAGCTGTTGGGAATAACGCTTGCGCGGAAGCCAAAGCTGTTAAATCACTGCATTCCAAAGTTGCATCTAAAGAAGCAGGTTGCGTAGTCCATGTTGGTTTTGTAGTGTCTTGAATTGTAATCACTTGGAAAAAAATATCAGAAACATTTCCGCAATCGTCAGAAACCGTCCATGTATTGGTGTAAGTTCCTGCATTCGAACAAGAACCTGAAGCTATAAACTGTCCGCTTGTTTTTACAACATTCAAAACATCAGCATCGCATAAATCCGAAGCTGTTGGGAATAACGCTTGCGCGGAAGCCAAAGCGGTTAAATCGCTGCATTCTAAGGTTGCATCCAAAGAGTTTACCTGACTTGTCCAGGTTGGTTTTGTAGTATCCTGAATTGTAATTACCTGAGTAAAAGTATCCGAGATATTTCCGCAATCATCCGTAACCGTCCATGTATTGGTATACGTTCCAGCATTTGAGCAAGAACCCGAAGCTACAAATTGTCCGCTGGTTTTTACAACATTCAAAACATCGGCATCGCATAAATCAGAAGCTGTTGGAAATAACGCTTGCGCGGAAGCCAAAGCAGTTAAATCGCTGCATTCTAAAGTTGCATCTAAAGAAGCCGTTTGTGTTGTCCAGGTTGGTTTTGTAGTATCTTCAATTGTTATCACTTGCGTGAAAGTGGCAGAAGCATTCAAACAAACATCATTGACAATCCACGTATTCGTGTAAGTTCCTGAATTGACACAAGAACCGGCAACAAAGTTTCCGCTGGTTTTTGTATATGTTACAGTTCCTCCGCAATTATCGGTAGCAACCGGAGCTTGGTTTTGAGCAGCTGTTAATCCTGCAGTATTACTGCATTGCAAAATTACATTTAGCGCAGTTGAAGCTGTTGCCCAAATTGGAGCCGTATTATCAATAATTGTTATCACTTGTGTGAAAATGGCAGAAGCATTCAAACAAATATCATTGGCAATCCATGTATTGGTGTAAGTTCCTGAATTGACACAAGAACCGGCAACAAAATTCCCGCTGGTTTTTGTATACGTTACAGTTCCTCCACAATTATCAGTCGCAACCGGAGCTTGGTTTTGCGCAGTTGTTAACCCTGCAGTATCACTACATTGCAAAGTTACATTTAGCGCAGTTGAAGCTGCTGCCCAAGTTGGAGCAGAAGTGTCCTGAATTGTAATTGTTTGAGTGAAAGTAGCAGAAGCATTCAAACAAACATCATTTGCAATCCATGTATTGGTGTAAGTTCCTGAATTGACACAAGAACCGGCAACAAAGTTTCCGCTGGTTTTTGTATATGTTACAGTTCCTCCACAATTATCGGTGGCAACCGGAGCTTGGTTTTGCGCAGTTGTTAACCCTGCAGTATCACTACATTGCAAAGTTACATTTAGCGCAGTTGAAGCTGTTGTCCAAATTGGAGCAGAAGTGTCCTGAATTGTAATTGTTTGAGTGAAAGTACTCGAGCTATTCAAACAGGCATCTTTGGCAATCCATGTATTGGTATAAGATCCGTAATTAGCACAAGAGCCTGCAATAAAATTTCCGCTAGTTTTAGTATAAGTTACTGTAGAACAAATATCAGTTGCTATTGGCGCTTGGTTTTGCGCTGTAGCCAATCCAGCTATGTCACTGCACTCAAGTGTTACATTGAGAGAAGCAGCAAGAGTTGTCCAGATTGGGGCTGTCGTATCTACAACATTTATAGTTTGACTTACCGGAAGCGATATATTATTGCAGGCATCTTTTGCTGTCCAGGTTCTGGTAATAGAGTATGTGCCGGTACAAGTTCCGGGTGTATTTACATCTTCAAAGGTTAACGAGGTTACTGTTCCACTGTTATCACTGGCCGTAGCTTGTGTAAATACAGGTAAGTCCGGACAATTAATTGTAGAAGTAACCGGCAGCGGATCAATTATTGGCTTAATTAGATCTCCGCTTGTTATAGTTACAGAAAGCTGTTTTGTACAACTGTTGCTATCTGTCACCGTAACAGTATAAGTACCGGGTGGTACATCTTGCAAATCTTTAGTTGTTGCGCCTGTATTCCATAGGTAACTGTAGGCAGGAGTTCCACCTGTTGCAGTCAAGGTTATAGTCGATGTACCTCCGCTGCAGCCTACATTAGTATGAGATTCACTTAACATCAATTCTGTTGGTTCAATTATCGGAAGTATATAGGAATTTGATATATTTTGTGAGTCCGTAACAGTTAATTTTGCCGGGTTATTCGAAGTCGTATATGTATACGTGGGATTTGGTAAAGTGGAATCTGGTAAGCCACCATTGTTTTGGAAATCCCAGGCATAAGTATAAGGTGTTTTACCTCCATTGGTTGTAGAGGTAAAAGTAACTGTTGTGTTTGCTCCAACTTTACACGCTTTATAGGTAAATTGAACGGCTAAAGGTTTTGAAATAATAAAGGAATTTGTAAAATCACATTGCGAGTTTGTAAAACTGCTGCATTGATAATTGGGACCAGGATCATTATTGCTGTTCGTTTTCCAGGCTATTATGGTATTGGTCAGGCTTAATTCTTCACCGCAAGTCCAGTTAAATGGCCCGTACAATAACTTTTTGTTACTTCCCGGAACAATAGTGCCAAGCAATACATTCAAAAAAGTTGTAACTCCGTTTATAGTCAAATCAGAATTTAACCGCGCAAAATGTATACTTGAATTGGAATTCGAAGAATAATTAAGGTAAATATATACCTGTTGCACTTGCCCGATAGTACAGGTAGTATTTGTTATTGGATCTCCATTTACATTAGAAAGACTTAAATATACATCTGTCAAAGTGTAATTGTTGGAGGTGCAGTCAAAACCGCATGTTCTCAAATCTACTTGTGAAAACGAAAAGTGGATATTAAATATTAAAAGCAACGTTATGAAAACGTTCTTAACATTAATATTTTTAAAAAAAGAAGTAATGTTTTTCATAATCTCTATTTTTTAAACATTATTATTTTATGAGATTTTATCTTTTTAATCAATAGGTTTTTGATTAAAATTATCCGGCGATAAATAATTTGATATCAAATATTTTTCGTTATTAAAAGGCGTATACAGTAACTTTGATATCAAATTATATTATTGTTTTAATCAAATATTTGGGATTTGATTAATAACAAGGTTTTTTAACTACTTGTTCTTAAACTAAAACTTATGTCCTCAAAGTTTTGATTGCCAGTCGAAAACCGGTATTGTCTGAAGTCAGGAAATGAGCATTTTTATAAGATGGAATGCTTCTGATGTTTCCCTTATTTTCAATCAAAATAGCATCAAAAGAAACTGTTGGTGAAAATGAAATATACAAGAGTGAAAAAATGTTTTTTTGATAAATCACTTTTTCGAAAGAAAAAATAGACTTACAATTTTTTACAAATTTTACCGCGGTTCTAATAGTAGTTTTTGTTCTCATAACTTAAGATTTTGTTTTGCATTATTTATAAAAAATTAACATAATCAAAGGTATATGCTCATTTTATTTTTGGTTTTTTTTATCCGTAACTAACCTAAAAACTCGTTGAAAGGTTCTTTTTTTGTTAAATATCGATGAAAAAACGATTTTTTTATGCCATTTATAACAATTTAAAAAGCACGAATTTTTACTTTTTTGCCTAAAATTTCAGAAAAATATAATATTGTAAATAGCTATTAATCAGGTGTTTAGTTAATTTTTTACCAATATCGTGATAATCGACCAAATGATAGATTTAATGGATGAAGTACATAAAATGATAAAAAATGAATTATGCTATTTTGTAAAATATTAAATATTATGTATTTCATATTCTTGTTAAAATTTTACTTAAATGTTAACAGAATTAAAAAATAGATCACTATTACAATTTCTTTTGTAAATTAGAACTTAATAAAAAAAGCAACTTCAGTTTTGATGTTTCTAAATCCTTCGACTTATGAAAAATTTAATATTGATACGACATGCAAAATCAAGCTGGGAAGCTCCTTTAAAGGATTTTGACAGACCTTTAATGAAAAGAGGAATTTTAGATGCTCATGAAGTATCAACTAATATTGCAAAATATCTGCCTAGAACCTATATAATCTGGAGTAGTACTGCAGCCCGCGCGTCTGAAACTGCTCTTATCTTTGCTCAAAATATATCTTATCCTATAGAAAGTATCGTTTATAAAGACGATCTTTATACTTTTGACGATAAACAGCTCGAAAAAGTTATCAAATCATGTGATAATAGTTTCGAAAGCGTTATTCTTTTCGGACATAACGAGGCTATTACAAATTTTGTTAATAAATTTGGGGATGTTTTTATTGAAAATGTACCTACTTCCGGATTTGTATCACTTAAATTTGATACCGAAGCCTGGGATGCAATTCATAAAGGCACAACCCAAAAAACAATTTTCCCCAAAGATTTAAAATAAATAAAGTGTACGAGCAGAAATATATCGATAGAGAAAAAAGTTGGTTAGCGTTTAATGCAAGAGTGCTTCAGGAAGCAGCAGATAACACAGTTCCACTTTTAGACAGGTTGCGTTTTGTTGGAATTTTTTCAAACAATTTAGATGAATTTTTTAGAGTTCGCTATGCCGCAATCCGGAGATTGAGTCTTTCTGGAATTTCAGGTGAAAAATATTTGGGAGGTGTTTCTGCACACCAATTAATTAAGGATATTACAGAAATAGTAATTCAGCAGCAATCTGAAAGTTTACGTATTTTAGGAAATATCGAATCTGAACTCGAAGCCGAAAATATTTTTATTATCAACGAAAGTCAGGTTACAGAAAAACAGGAATGTTTTTTAAAGGATTTCTACATGCAGAAATTGAGTCCTGAATTAGTGACCATTATTTTGAATGACCTTGCAGAATTTCCTATTTTAAAAGATACTTTAGGATATTTGGCAGTGCGTTTGGAACTCAATAACGATAAAGTTCGTTATGCTGTTATTGAAATTCCCAAAACAATCAACAGATTTGTTGTTCTTCCGTCAGAAGATGATAAACAATACGTAATTTTAATTGATGATGTAATTCGTCTTAAACTGAAAAACATCTTCAATATTTTCGATTATAAAACTGTTTCGGCACACATGATCAAAATTACGCGTGATGCGCAGTTGGATATCGACAGCGATTTGAGTAAAAGTATGCTCGAAAAAATTGCTACTTCTGTAAAAGACAGACGAATAGGAGAGCCCGTTCGTTTTATTTATGATAGTCTAATTGAAGAAGATACGTTGCGTTTTTTCTTAGATAAAATGAAAATCGTCGAAACAGATAGTATAATTCCGGGAGGAAGGTATCACAATCGCCGTGATTATATGGATTTTCCAAATTTAGGACGTTACGATTTACTTTATAAACCAAATGAGCCTTTGCCGGTTCCGGGATTAAGTCTTGACGGAAGTATTTTAGAGAAAATTAATAAAAAAGATTATTTACTTCATGCGCCATATCAGTCGTTTTCTTATTTGACAAAATTTTTACGTGAAGCAGCATTAGATCCAAAAGTTACCAGTATTAAAATTACATTGTATCGTTTGGCTAAGAATTCGCAAATTATCAGTTCGTTGATAAATGCAGCAAAAAACGGAAAAAAAGTTACCGTTCAAATCGAGCTTCAGGCGCGTTTTGATGAAGCTTCAAATATTTCGTATGCAGAACAAATGCAAACCGAAGGAATCGAATTGATATTTGGAATAAAAGGCCTGAAAGTACACAGTAAAATATGTGTTATCGAAAGAGCAGAGGAAGGTAAAAGTCGTCGTTACGGATTTATTTCAACAGGAAATTTCAACGAATCGACAGCCAAAATTTATACCGACGTAACGCTTTTAACCTGTCATCAGGGAATTTTGAAAGACATTTCAAAGATCTTCGAATTTTTCGATATCAATTACAGAGTTCACAGATATAAGCATTTAATAGTTTCTCCGCATTACACAAGAACCAAATTTGTAAAATTGATAGATCGTGAAATTTTGCACGCTCTCGCAGGTAGAAAAACACATATAAAGCTGAAAATGAATAGTTTATCGGATTTTAAAATGATCGATAAATTATATGAAGCAAGTAATGCAGGCGTAAAAATCCAGCTTCAGGTAAGAGGAATTTGCTCTCTGATTCCGGGAATTCCGGGAATGAGCGAAAACATTGAAGCTATAAGTATTGTCGACAATTATCTGGAACATTCAAGAGTTTATATTTTTGGAAACGCCGGTTTAACCGAAGTTTATATTTCTTCTGCCGATTTCATGACCAGAAATCTGGATGGAAGAGTTGAGGTAACCTGCCCAATTTATGATTTGGAAATCAAAAAAGAACTAATTGATAATTTTAATATTGCATGGAAAGGAAATGTTAAAGTGAGATATCATTCCTATAAATTAGATAATAAATACAAAGCCAGAAATCACCATGCACCATTTAGAGCTCAATTGGAAACCTATAAATATTATCAGAATAAAATCTCGGTACTAGAAGCGGTTGCACAAAAAATAAATTAATAAAACCAAATTCAAATCATAAGTGAGCATGATTAATATAAAGAAATATGCAGCAATAGATATTGGTTCAAATGCCATGAGGCTTCTGATATCGAATGTTGTAGAACAGGATGGCAAAGAACCGCAATTTAATAAAAGTTCACTTGTTCGTGTGCCAATTCGTTTGGGACAAGATGCCTTTACAGTTGGAGAAATTTCAGAAGAAAATATAGATCGAATGGTTGATGCCATGAAAGCATTCAATCTTTTGATGAAAGTACATAAAGTCGAACGTTATATGGCGTTTGCAACCTCGGCAATGCGTGAAGCTTACAACGCCAAAGAAGTTGTGGCATTAATCAAGAAAAAAGCCGACATTAAAATCGAAATTATTGACGGTAAAAAAGAAGCCGCTATAATTGCTTCTACAGATTTGCATCATTTACTTAAAACAGATGAAACTTATTTATTTGTAGATGTGGGCGGTGGAAGTACGGAATTTACGTTATTCTCTGACGGAAAAATGATTACTTCAAGATCGTTTAAAGCAGGAACAGTTCGTTTATTAAACAATATGGTACATGATGTAGTTTGGGATGAAATTGAAAAATGGATTAAAACCAATACTGCAGATTATGAAGAAGTAACGCTGATTGGTTCTGGCGGAAATATTAATAAATTGTTTAAAATGTCTGGAAAACAGCAGGAAAAACCGCTTTCATACATTTATATCAATTCACAATATGCGTTTTTAAACTCTTTAACATACGAACAAAGAATCGCCGAATTAGGATTAAACTCTGACCGTGCTGACGTAATTATCCACGCCACACGTATTTATCTTAATGCAATGAAATGGAGCGGAGCACGCCAAATTTTTGTTCCTAAAATCGGACTTTCAGATGGAATCGTAAAAGCAATGTACTACGGTAAAATATAATTTTTTTCAGCCACGAATTACACGAATTTTCACTAATTATTTTTTTAAGATTTAGAGTAAAAATTAGTGAAAATTCGTGTAATTCGTGGCAACCTTTTTAACTTAATAAAATGAATAAAACCAGACTCGAAGCCTTTAGTGATGGTGTTTTAGCAATTATTATTACCATTATGATTTTAGAAATCAAAGTACCTCACGGACATGAGTTTGCTGATTTAAAACCACTTATCCCGAAGTTTTTAAGTTATATTTTGAGTTTTATTTACGTTGGAATTTACTGGAATAACCATCATTATTTACTTCACGGTTTATCCAGAGTAAATGCAAAAATAATGTGGGCAAACCTTCATTTATTATTTTGGCTGTCGCTAATTCCCGTAGCTACAGGCTGGATGGGTGAACATAATTTTGCGAAAGCAGCAATGGCATTTTACGGAATCATTTTATTACTTTCTGCAATTGCATATGTAATTCTTCAAAAAACAGTTTTAGATGTCGAAGGAAAAAATTCTGCATTAGCAAAAGCCTTGGGGAAAGATTTAAAAGGAAAAGCTTCTGCGGTTTTATATAGTGTTGGAATTATAGCTTCGTTTTACAACGAATGGATTTCCGGCGCAGCGTATTTTATTGTGGCAATGTCGTGGCTTATTCCCGATAAAAGAATTGAGAGAGCTTTTATATCAAAAAATTAAAAATGAAATCTGTTTTTCAATCCATTAATGTTTTGCCACAAAATGAATTAGATCAGTTAGATGATTTAATTACTTTTAGGAAACTTAAAAAAGGCGAACTTTTATTGACAGAAAATCAGGTTTGTAAGGAAATTGTTTTTATCAAAAAAGGAATTTTACGTTCGTATTTTTTCAATCATCAAGGCGATGAAATTACCAATTGTTTTGCTTTTGAAAATGAATTTATGGCTTCGTTTTCCAGTTTTATAACACAGGAAGTAGCCGAAGAAAGTATTCAGGCTCTCGCCGATACAGAATTACAGATTATCAGTCGCGAAAGTTTAGAAAAGCTTTATAAATCAGGAATTCATTGGCAGGAAATTGGAAGAAAATTAACTGAAATAGAATATGTAACGCTTCAAAAAAGAATGATTTCTTTTCAGAAGTTATCCGGAAAACAGCGTTATCAAGAATTATATCAAAACCATCAAAAATACATTCAGTTAATTCCGCTTCAATATCTGGCTTCTTATTTGGGCGTTACGCCAAGACATTTAAGTCGTATTCGAAAAGCAATTTTATAGGACATTTGTCCGGTAACTTTTTTCATGCTAATAGTATTTTTGTAAAAACGTAAAACATGAAAAAAATACTGATTATAAACGGACATCCAAATCCCGCAAGTTTTAACTTTGGCATAGCCGATTCTTACCAAAAAGGCGCCATAACTTCGGGCGCACATGTAGAAACAATTACAATTGCCGAATTACAATTCAATCCCAATTTAAAATTTGGCTATCAAAAACGAACCGAATTAGAACCGGATTTATTAGATGCATGGCAAAAGATTCAAAATGCCGATCATTTGGTTTGGATTCATCCTGTTTGGTGGGGCGGACTTCCGGCAATTACAAAAGGATTTATAGATCGATTATTTTTACCCGGAATGGCGTTTCAATATCGCGAAAATTCAGTTTGGTGGGATAAACTTTTAAGAGGAAAAACAGCGCATATTATTACAACTTTAGATCAGCCAGGCTGGTATTACAGGTTATTTTTTGGAAGACCGAGTGTAAATCAATTAAAGAAATCGACCTTAGAATTCTGCGGAATAAAACCCGTAAAAGTAACCTACATCGGAATCATAAAAACTGCCAATGATTTTCAAAGAGAAAAATGGCTGCAAGAAGTCTATAATTTAGGATTACGAAATAAATAGAAATAGTTTGCCATGACCCGAGCAATAGCGAACAGGCGAAGCAATTACACAAATTTTCACTAATTACTTGCGTAAAATTTTAAAAATAATTCGTGAAAATTTGTGTAATTCGTGGCAGAAAAAAAAATCTTAAGTATGTAAATCCAATCCAAAAGTAGAACGTAAAAGTTCAATGTTTGGATTGATTTCCAATAATCGATTGTATCTGTCCTGATCGCTAAAAGTTCTTTTGGTTTGAACAGCTTCATTTACAACAATTTCAATCGTAATATCATGATTGTGTAAATGTCCTTTTAAATGCCCTAAAAGCCCGTTAATCTGACTTTCAAAATCTAATTTAGAACCTTCGTTTGGCAATTCAAGCGTAATCACCGTTCCGTTCAAGGTTGGGTCGTTAATCAATAATAACGATTCCATGATTTTTAAACCTTTTTCACCCAAACGCTGTGCATATTTGTTCCAATGCAATAACATTTCGGTTTCCGTAAATTCTTCAGTTGGTAAAACAGAGGAAGGTTTTACATACGACCTACTGCTTTCTTCCATCGCTTTTTTCGCGCGAATACTGGCCAGAGAAAAAGCAGAAACCTTAGAGGTGCCATTTACTTCGGCTCTTGGAGTTTCAGGAGTTTCAACTTTTGGAGTTTCCGTTTTTACTTCAATAGTAGCATTGTCATTTTGATTGACATTGCTATTTTCTACAGCACTTGGAATTTGGTTTTTATTATTTGGGATTTCAGTTTCAGACTGACTTCTAACTTCTGACTTTTGACTTTTAACTTCAGTTATAGAGTATCCACCATTTTTAAAATAAGTAGGCGGAATTATGAATTGCTCAACTTTTTTTTTTCTCCATCAAAGTTGATAGAGGCCAATTGCATCAAACATAATTCGACTAAAAGGCGCTGATTCTGACTTAATTTGTATTTTAAATCGCAGTCGTTTGCAATATCAATTCCTTTTAATAAAAACTCTTGCGAACATTTTTGAGCTTGTACGCCGTACATTTGCTGTGCTTGTTCACCCACTTCAAGCAAACTTAAAGTAGCAGGTGTTTTGCTAACTAATAAATCTCTGAAATGCGAAGCCAATCCGGCAATAAAATGATGTCCGTCGAAACCTTTTGAAAGAATTTCATTGTACGCCATCAAAAGATCCGGAATTTTATTTTCTAAAAGTAAATCGGTAATGCTAATATAAGTTTCGTAATCTAAAACGTTTAGGTTTTCGGTTACGGCCTGACGTGTTAAGTTGGTTCCGCAATACGAAACAACACGGTCAAATATCGATAAAGCATCACGCATGGCACCATCAGCTTTTTGAGCGATAATGTGCAAGGCATCGTCTTCAAAATTGATTCCCTGACTTGCAGCAACTTCAGCCAAATGTTCTTTAGCGTCTTTTACCGTAATTCTTTTGAAATCAAATATCTGGCAGCGAGATAAAATCGTTGGAATAATTTTGTGTTTCTCCGTTGTAGCTAAAATGAAAATAGCATGTTTTGGCGGTTCTTCTAATGTTTTCAAAAAAGCATTAAAAGCGGCCGAAGACAACATATGAACCTCGTCAATAATATATACTTTGTATTGCCCGGTTTGTGGCGGAATTCGAACCTGATCGATCAGGCTACGAATATCATCAACCGAGTTATTTGAAGCGGCATCTAACTCAAAAACGTTAAAAGCAAAATCTTCATTTGGATCATCATATCCCGGCTGATTTATTTTTCTAGCCAAAATACGCGCGCAGGTTGTTTTTCCAACACCACGGGGTCCGGTGAATAAAAGGGCAGAAGCAAGGTGATTGCTTTCTATGGCGTTCAGCAAGGTGTTGGTAATGGCTTTCTGACCCACAACATCCTTAAAGGTTTGCGGGCGATATTTACGAGCCGATACTACAAATTGTTCCATATTCTATTTTATTCGATAGCAAATATAGTCTGAAAATTGCCAAATCACAAATCTGAAATCAACAATTCTGAAAGCGATTTTAAAGTGTTTTGAATATGAGAAAGTAACAGTTAATTTTAAAATTGAACTCACAAGAAATTAAGAAAATTTAGGCATTTTTTTCTCTGAAAAATGGTATTTTTAAAGATAGCTAATTTTAGTTTTATCCTGAAGTCCTAATTATTTGAATTAGGAGGTTTAAAATTTAATATTTAAATAGAACTGAGTTTTAGAAAAATGCACCTTAAAATATTAACCAATAAATAATACAATATGAAACTGTTTTTATTGAGCATGTTATTACTGACCACCTTTTTTATGAAGTCTCAAAACGTAGAAAAGTCAAATCCTGTTTGTCAATTGCGTATTTATGAAATTTTTGAAACTAACAAAAAAGATTTTCATATGCGATTTCGCGATCATGCCATGCGTATTATGAAAAAATATAATTTCAATATTAAATCGATTTGGGAATCAAAATCAGATAAGAAAACAGAGTTTGTTTATTTTTTAGAATGGCCAGATGAAAATACCATGAAGCAAGCCTGGGCAGGATTTAAATCCGATAAAGAATGGATCGAAATTAAAAAAGAGTTTACTGAAAAATATGGGGATGTGGTAGGAAATATTGAAGATCGGATTTTGACAAAAGTTGATTATTCGCCTAATTAATGATAAGAGTTTCTTTTTTAAAAGATTTTTTATGAGAAAGTTAAAATTACAAATGAACATGACACTCGACGGATTTGTGGGAGATAGCAAAGGCCAATTAAATTGGATGCTGCCCGAAGTCGATGAAAAACAAATACAATATTTGCATGAGCTTACAAACAGTATTGGCACTATAATTCTGGGACGTGTAATGGCAACAGAAGGAATTCCGTATTGGGAAAGTGTTGCCAAAAGTAAAAGCAAAAACGAAGAAGTAGCGTACGCCAATTTTTTCGTAAAAACTCCAAAAGTCATTTTTAGTAAAACACTAAAAAATTTTGAAGGCGAAAATACTTCAATTGAAAAAGGCAATTTAAAAAAAGCCATCACACAATTAAAATCTGAACCCGGAAAAGATATAATGGCATATGGAGGCGCAAGATTTGTTTCGTCTTTAATAGAACAAAATTTAATTGACGAATTGCATTTATTTGTTCATCCTGTGGCAATTGTAAATGGTTTACCCATTTTTGGTAAGAAATCTAAATTTGAATTAGTAAAATCGGAGAGTTATAGTAATGGGATTGTTTTGCATGAGTATAAAATTTAAACTAAAGGCATAATTTAGCCAGAATTAAGGGTTCTTTTTATCTTTAAAATTATTTTTTCTCATATTCATTCCATACGTGTAATTTGTAGAAAGAATGACATCGTTGCAGTCAAAATGTTTTATAACGCCATTCTCTTGTAAAGCAACAACCCAACAAGTGTTTTGATGCATTCCGTAATCAATAAGAAAAATAGCCTGACCACTTCCTAATGGTGTTTCGACTAATATAGAAGGTTTTAATTGATGTATCATGATTTATTTTTTTGTAAAAGTACATTCACTTACAAATAAGTGTGTTATATCTTTATTGGAATGCTTTACAGAATTAAAGGCAAATAAAATAACATCAGGAATATTTCTACTTTTATAAAATATTGATTATCTAGTTATTTATAAATTTCAGATTAATCATTTTAGAAAATACTTTATTTTTAATCTGACATAAACAGAATTTGAAGGATTTAATAGATTTAGAACCTGCAATAATGAATTAACTATTAAGTAAAGTGAAAAAAACATTAATTACCGCAGCAATTGTTCTTGGCATTTTTCTGCTTTTTATCGAATTGATTATATTTTATTTTTTGAATATATTTAGTTTTAATTTTGAGTAAACAATTATTTTTAGCTTGCGCGAGCGTCCCGCTCGTGAACGCAATCAAAAAATTAAACCATGTCAATTAAACACATTTTTCTTTCTCTTTTACTAATAAGTTTTTCAAGCATGAGTGCCCAAAAAATGAATTCAAAAACTCATATTCATTTCCTGAAAATTTCAAATCAATTTTCCGTGCAAGATTTTGAACAGATTAAAAATTTTATTTTAAAAGAAGGAAACCAAAAGACTTATCGGAATTTTGATAACAATAATCCATACTACTATTTTAAGAAATTTGCCACTTATCTGGCCTCAGACATTGGGCAGCAAAATATAAATAATGATCCGAAAGTATCTGATTTCAATACATTGACTTTAAAAGATGACAATCAATATTATGAAATTATTGTAGTACGAACCGGAGATATTAAAGCAAAGAAAAAAGGAATTGCAAGCGGAATGCTGGAAAATGAAGTTTACCTGACTGATTATGGCAGAAATGATTTAGATAAAATTCCGAATCAATTAATTATCTATTTTAATGACATGCTGAAAGTTAAAAAATGATGAATCATTGTCATAGAAAAAATATAAAATTGTAAGATTATTATGTAATATTTGATGTTTTAATTCGTTTAACTTTATTAGTTAGTAATTAAAAAAATATCGATTATGAAGATTAAATCAGTTTTATTAGGAATGGGTCTTGCTGTTTCGTTAGTAGCTTGCGGACCAAAAGATGCAGACATTCAAAAAGAAATCACTGCGAAATTGAGCGATAGACCAGAAGTGCAGGTTACTGTACAAGATGGCGTGGCTACAATTTCTGGTATTTGTAAAGATGACGCTTTCAAACAAGACGTTGCAAATTCTATAAAAGAAATTAAAGGGGTAAAATCTGTAGTAAACAACTGCCAGATCGTAGCTCCTGAAGAAACTGCTCCTGCGGCTGTAATCATTAGTCCGGATACTGAACTGGACAAATCATTGCATAAAGTTATCGAATCTTACGATGGTGTTAGTGCTACTGTTGTTGGTGGCGTAGTAACACTTACGGGAGAAATTAAGAGAAGTCAATTGCCCAACCTAATCAAAAGTGTACAGGAATTGAAACCTAAAAAAGTAGATAACAAGTTAATTATTAAATAAGAAGCCATGAGTTTACAAGATAAATACAAAGAGTTAACAGATTTGGCGACTAATTTAGGAGTTTCAAATTTGCAGGTAAGAGATCAGGATAATGTTTTGTACATTGATGGTACAGCAAAATCTGCAGATGACAAAGAGAAACTTTGGAATGCTTACGGAAAAATTGATCCTGATTTTAGAGCGGGCGATGTGGTTATGAATATTGAAGTTGCTGAAGGAACAACAACAGATTATACTGTTGTAAACGGAGATTCTCTTTCAAAAATAGGAAAAGCTCACGGCGTTTCCTGGCAAACCATTTACGAAGCCAATAAAGATATTATTAAAAACCCTGATGTTATTCAGCCGGGTTGGAAATTAAAAATACCAACTGCATAATTTACCTTGTGTGTTGTGTTTAAAAGTCTGTCATTTTTATGATGGACTTTTTTTGCTTAAAAATGGAACGCGGATGACGCTGATTTAGGTAGATTTTTCTTTTTTTTATCATTTCGACGAAGAAGAAATCACATCCAAAAAACAACGTACTGTGTTGCTTCGGCAAATGCGATTTCTCCTTCGTCGAAAAGACAAACTTCATTAATAATTTAAAAAATCACCTGCCCTTAATACTCAAATCAGATAAAAACCTTGCAGTTTCCAGATCCGAGTCGGCGGAGAAACCCGCTACATAAACACCTTTTTTGCCAGATGTTGATTTAATTCCGTATACAACTGCCTCATCGCCCGGGTCAGACTCCCCTTCGTATCGATACACATGAACAATTTCAAATTTTTCGGGATTTTTTTTAATCATGTCTGAGTTTGAGTTCAGATTAAAATCACATGTAAATCCTTTTTCATTCAATTGATCTAAAGCCTTTGAGACAGTTGCGTAATGATACATTTTAGCCATAATAAATGAATTTAAAAATTAAGGATTTTAAAGATAACTAATTTAAAATTAAAACGTTATCAAAATTTTATAAAAATCTTAAATTTAGAACCCTGTTTCTTCGCTTATAAATCGCTACTTTTGCGCCGCAGACCGCCTTATCGTCGTTCGCTTTTGCGGAGGGAGGAAAGTCCGGACACCACAGAGAAGCATAGCGGGTAACACCCGTCGGCGTTAGAAATGGCGCAAGGACAAGTGCAACAGAAAGTATGTACAGGTAATGCTGTAGTGAAACCAGGTAAACTCTATGCGGTGAAATACCAAGTATATCAGCATTTAAGGGCTTCTCGTCCGTTGTTGAAGGGTAGGTAGCTTGAGTTCCGTAGTAATGCGGAATCTAGATAAATGATAAGGCCCTGATTTATCAGGGACAGAATCCGGCTTATAGGTCTGCATTTTTTATATATTTGTGAATACTAACTTATCTTCATGAATATAACTACACAAAACGCTGTCGGTAAACCAAAGAAAAGTACTTTCAGGGCAGTAATTACCAATCTTACTTTTTGGGTTTTAATCGCCATAATTGCAGGTATTTTGCTGGGACATTTTTCGCCTGAAAATGGGGTGAAAATGGAAATTGTCGGGAAAACGTTTGTTGACATTATCAAATTATTTATTGGTCCAATTATATTTTTAACCATTGTTTTGGGAATTTCCGGAATGGGAAATCTTAAAAAAGTGGGCCGAATTGGCGTAAAAGCTTTGGCATATTTTGAAGTCGTTTCGACAGTTGCTCTGGCAATTGGAGTAAGCGTTGCCTATTTTTTTCAACCTGGGAAAATTGATAAATCAGGATTAACTTTACAAGATCCGAGTAAATATACCAGCCATGCTGCCGAGAATTTTTCATGGCTGCAATTTTTTCTGTCGAATTTTACTTTACAGGTTCTTTTGGCTGCCATCGTTTGTGGTATTGCATTGAATTTTTATCAAAAAAGAGAACAAACGATTTTGGTTTTAGAGCGTTTTTCAAAAGTTGTTTTTACAGGATTAAAATATGTTATGTATCTCGCTCCGCTTGGTGCTTTTGGCGGAATGGCCTATACAATTGGAAAATTTGGATTAGAAACTTTGATTCCGCTTGGTAAATTGATGCTTTGCGTTTACCTGACAATGGCTTTATTTGTGTTTTTTGTTTTAGGAAGTATTCTGAGATATTATAAAATCAATATTCTTTCGATTTTAAAATACATTAAAGAAGAACTTTTATTAGTCCTGGGAACATCATCTTCAGAAGCTGCACTGCCAAGTATTATGATAAAATTAGAACAAATGGGCTGCAGTAAATCTGTTGTAGGTTTAGTAATTCCGACAGGATATTCGTTTAATCTCGACGGAACTTCAATTTATTTGTCGATGTCGGTTATATTTCTTGCACAATTGTATGATGTGCATTTGAGTTTTTTTGAGATTTTAACCGTAATCGGAATTCTGATGATTACTTCAAAAGGCGCAGCCGGCGTTACCGGAAGCGGTTTTATTGTTCTGGCTTCGACTTTAACTGCTCTGCATAAAATTCCCGTAGAAGGTTTGGCTTTTTTATTAGGAGTTGATAAATTTATGAGCGAAGCAAGAGCGATAACAAATTTGATTGGAAATACGGTGGCAACGATTATAATTTCGAAAACAGAACATGATTTTACAGAGTTGAATCTGGAGCCTGTTTTGGAGGAATAAATGGCACGCGGATGACACGGATTCGCTAAAGCGAAACGCGGATTTAGACCGATTTTTTAATGGTTGTGTTTATTTTGATAAGCAGTAACCGCATTTTTGTCATTTCGAGGAACGAGAAATCTTAGTGAGAAGCTCTACAAAGATTGGGATCTCGTTGCGGAGTTACTTGCGGAGATTTCTCCCTCCGGTCGAAAGGACAAACTACGTGGTTACTTTATAGTTTGGAATTTGGAATTTAAAATTTGGAATTTATGATAAGAATAGGAATTTTAGGACTCGGCGGTGTAGGTGGTTATTTTGGCGGACTTTTGGCGAAAGCTTATTTTAAATCTGATGAAGTTGAGATTGTTTTTATTGCTCGTGGCGAAACTCAAAAAGCAATTGCCGAAAACGGGTTGAAAATTATAACAGATAATACGGAAACGATTGTGCATCCAAAGCTAGTTTCGAATAATCCGGATGAAATTGGAGTTTTAGATTATTTAATTTGTGCTACAAAAACCTATGATATTAAAGAAAGTTTACTTTCAATAAAAAAATGTATTGTTTCAAAAACTGTCATTCTTCCTTTGTACAATGGTGTAGACGCACCGGAACGTATTCAGAAAATATTCCCGGAAAATGATATTTTGCAAGGCTGTGTATATATTATTTCGATGATTTTTTCGCCAGGAACTATTAGAAAAATTGGCTTTTATGAAAAACTATTTTTTGGTTCAAAAACAGTTTCAAAAGATAAATTAGATCAATTGCAAAGTATTTTTGAAAAGGCTAAAATAGAAAGTTATTTAGTTGATAATATAGAAGAAACAGTTTGGGAAAAATTCATTTTTATTTCAGCACTTGCTTCTTCGACTTCTTATTTAAATCAAAACATAGGTGAGATTTTGAATAATAAAAAGTCTAAAGCCGTGTATGTAGAATTATTGAATGAAATTGAAGCTGTTGCAAAAGCAAAAGGTTTGCAATTGTCAAATGATATAGTAGATCAGACAATTTTAAAACTCGAAAAATCGCCTAAAGAAGCGACTTCATCGATGCATAGGGATTTAACTGCCGGTAATAAAACCGAAGTTATTTCACTAACGCAATTTGTTGTAAACGAAGGTTTGAAATATGGCGTAAAAACGCCGCTTTACGAAAAGATTGCAAATGATTTGGTTTAACTACGATTCGTCTTTTGTAGTACGAACTAAACTGATGCCGGACATAAAAAAAACGATTCCAAGTATTCCGTAAATAATTAGTGATTTGATATCTCTTGTTTCGCCGGAAGTTCCTGCAAAAATAACTGCAGTATAAATAAGACCAACTATTCCCAGAATAGTAAGCAATCCTCCAAAAAATCTTTTAAGGTTCATGATTTGTGTTTTTAAGTTTCATAACAAATGTATTTTATAATTAACTCAAAGCTGTTATACAATTGTTTAGGAAACTTATATGATTTGCAGTAAAAGATTTTAAGATTTTTCGATTTTAAATTCCAATCCAATATTCCGAACACTTTCAATCTTGATTTTTGGATCTGAATTGAAATATTTTCTGAGCCTGCTGATAAAAACATCCATACTTCGCCCGGAAAAATAATCATCTTTTTTCCAGACAGACATTAAAATTTGATCTCTTTTTAATAATTGATTATGATTCAGATATAAATATTCAATAAGAGAAGCTTCCATTTCTGTAAGCTGCTGGACATGATTTTTGTTATTAAGGGTTAATCTTTCAGTATCAAAAATATAAGAACCAATTTCAATAATATTATTTCCGTCCAGGCTTCTTTTTTGTTCGATTCTCTTTAAAATATTCTGCAAACGCAAAATCAGTTCGTCGACCTCAAAAGGCTTTACAATATAGTCGTCTGCACCTAGTTTTAATCCAATGATTTTGTCTTCTTTTAACTTTCTTGCCGTTAGAAAAATAAAGGGAATTTCGGGATTGATTGTAATTATTTTTTCGGCCAATGAAAATCCGTCCAATTTTGGCATCATGACATCAAAAATACAAATGTCAAAAGCTTGATTTTTAAAGTAGTCTAAAGCTATTTCTCCATTTTCTGCCCAGATTACTTCAAATTGATGCAATTCTAAATATTGTTTTAAAATTGCAGCAAAATCAAAATCGTCTTCGGCTAAAAGTAATTTTTTCAAAATAAGGTAATTAAACTTTTAATAAAATAGTAAACTGAGTGCCTTTTCCTAAATCACTCACAACATTAACAGTGCCCTGATGCGCTTTTATAATTTGATCCACATAATACAATCCTAAACCCAGACCTTTTGTATTATGAAGATTTCCTTGCTCTACGCGATAAAATTTTTCAAAAAGAAGGGATTGTTTGTTCTTTTCAATCCCAATTCCGTCATCCTGAATACTAACAGAAAATTGATCTTGAACTATTCTTGTTTTTATCGTAATCGTGTTTGAGCCATATTTTACAGCATTTTCCAAAACATTTAAAAAAGCCGTTGTCAGATGAAACTTATCCAAAACCAGAATTGTTTTTTCGGTTTGAAAATCAGTTTCCAGATTAATTTTCGGGTTTCCAATTTTAAAATCTTCAATAATAGAAAGTAGAAAAGCTTCGGTATTTATTTTTTCTTTTTGCAATTCGATTTCATTTTCAGCCAGTGAATTTGCCATAACCTGGTCAATCAGACTTTGCAAGCGATTATTTTGGCGTGAAATTGTATTGACAATAGCATTGAAATTTTCATCGTTTTCACGGATGTTTTTCTGTTCTAAAATTTTAGTAGAAATGCCTAAAGTTGCCAAAGGTGTTTTAAGTTCGTGCGTGATATTATTGATGAAATCAGTTTTTACATCGCTTACTTTTTTCTGTTTGATTAAAGCTTTTAAGGCAATTACAAAAAGCGTGATAAGCGTTAAAATCGAAAATAAAGATAAAATGAGAATGAAAGTCATCCGTTTTAAAATAATCATTTCCCAATCGACAACAGAAACATACATCGAATCTTCGGTCAATAATTTATAATCCTGATTTTCAAAAGTTCCATTTGTTGTTCCAACATAACTTCGAACTAAAAAAGCATGATTTAAAGAGGCCAGATTTCCATATAGTTTGTTCTCGATAAAAGGCTTTTCTGAGAAAATAGTATCGGCTTTTTTTGTGTTTCGATACAGAATAAATTTATTGAGCACAATCGCAAAATCTATTTTTATATTAGGCATATCCCTTTCAAACTTACGCTGAATTTTTAGTGTTAATGCATCGCGAAATTCATTTTCGAGGACACTATTTTTTAAGTCACTTTTGCTCTTTTTGCCCTGAATATAATTTTCTGATAATTGTTTGTAAAGCGCTTCTTTTTTTGAAACAATAACCGAATCGATATCACTGTAATTATTAGAAATTTGACCAATTTCGTTTTTAATTTCGGTATGAAACTGAGCTACTTTATAATCATAAGTTGTTTTTACCAAATAGCATTGCACCGTCGATAAAACGATTAAAGCTATTACAGAGAAAGCGATTAATAAATTGATTCTTTGTTTCATTAGTTTTTATGGCACGCGGATGACGCGGATTAAACTGGTTTGCACTGATTTTTTTTTCACGCAGATTTAAAAAAGATTTAAGCAGATTTCTATATAATTGAATCTGTGTAAATCTGTTTAATCCGCAAAACCAGTGGGCTACTTTATGGCACGCGGATGACGCGGATTAAACGGGTTTGCACTGATTTTTTTTTCACGCAGATTTAAAAAAGATTTAAACAGATTTCTATAATAATTGAATCTGTGCAAATCCGTTTAATCCGTAAAATCTGTGGCTCATTTTGCAATTCAAAAATAATGTTTTTATAGTTCGAAAAATGCGTTAACTCCGCATTAACCTTCAATTAACGTCCGCAACCTTTTTTTAGAAGCACTTTTGCATCAAATCAAACCAAAAATTTCTAAAATGAATATTTATTTGCCTCTAAAACTTATTCTGATTGTACTTCTATTTTGTTTTTCTATTATTGGAAATGCTCAAACAGAAACTCCAAAAGACAGTATTTCTAACAAATTAAATGAAGTTATTATCACTCAAAATAAAAAAACATTTTCTAATCAAAACGGAAATATAAAAGTAGATGTTGCCAATTCTATTTACAATTCAATTCCTAATGCAGTTGATTTACTGGCGAAATTACCAACCGTTCAAATTAGTTCAGATAAAGAAAGTATTAGCGTTATTGGAAAAGGAAATCCATTAATTTATATTGACAATCAAAAAGTGGGAATAAATGATTTGAATGCTTTGGCTGTAGCCGATATAAAAACGATCGAAATTATTCAGAATCCATCTTCTAAATACGAAGCAGAAGGACGTGCGGTAATTTTGATTACAAGGAAATTTAGTAAAAAAGACAGTTTTAGAACAGAGATTTCTGAAGTTGCGTCGTTCAAAAAAAACTACAATAATTACCTCGGATTTAATTCTAATTTCAAAAAGAATAAACTGGAGCTGAAAGCCAATTTTAATTACAATCGATTGAATCCGTGGGAAGGACATAGTATTGATTATCAAATTCCAACTGTAGAAATTGCTTCGAAATATGAGGTAACGGCTGATACAAAAAGAAACCAATACATTTTTGGCGCCGGTTTGTTTTACAAAATAAATGAAGACGATTATTTATCGTTTAGTGTCAATAGTAAGCTGCAATCGGATACTTTTCCAATTAATACCATAACCGATAATAAAAATAAAGAGGCTGTAAATAGCGTGGTTACTTTTACAGATAATGATAGCAAAAAGAATTTTGTAAATTCCTTTTTAAATTATCATAAGAAAATAAAATCAATTGACGCACAGGTTTTTACAGGTTTGCAATATTCTAATTTCGATCAGGGATTATTTACCGAAGTAAATAATAATTTTAATGATACCCAATTTGAATTAGACCAAATCAGAGATCAAAAATTTCAAATTAATTATTTTTCAGGAAGAATTGATATCGAGAAAAAAATTAAAAATGAAATGAAATTTGAATTTGGAGAATTGTATTCATCCGCAGATTCAAAATCTGATGTTGCTGTTTTTTATACCGAAAACAATCAAAATGAATTAAGCTATTATGATTTTAAAGAAGACAATGTATCCGGATACACACAATTGTCAGGAAAAATTAAAAAAGTCGACTTCTCTCTTGGTTTTAGGATTGAAAACTCCAATGTAAAAGGAAAATTCAGAACAGATGAATTGCCATTATTAGATAAAAAATACACTAATTTTTTTCCCAAAGCACAGTTTACTTTTCCGATTGACAGTGTTAAAAGCATTTCTGTAAACTATGCCAGAAGCATTTCAAGACCCAATTATTCATCTCTGAGTCAGGGATCAACTTATATAAATCCTTATTTTTTATATGCCAGAAATATTAATTTAGGACCAACAATTATTAACGAAATTTCAACCACTTTTCAATATCACGATAAGTCGGTTAAATTAAGTTATACCAGCGCTAAAGATCCTGTTCATAATACTTTTTCATTCGATGATCAAAATAATGTAATGACTTTTAAGGATATTAATTTTGATAAAAGTTCCGGATTTACAACTGATTTTACGTTGCCATTCACGTACAAATTCTGGACAACAACCAATTCTTTAATTTTTATTTTAGAAAAGATTGAAGATCATTCGGCGGCATTTATGGCTTCAAAACCTTATTTTTATTATACCTCAAATAACGATTTTAAACTTCCAAAAGATTATTCTTTAGCTTTAAATTTCTGGGGATTAACAAAACAATATACAGGTGTTTTTATCACAAATCCCCGATTTATAGCAGATATGGCGGTTTCAAAAACATTCTATAAAAAATGGAATTGTACTTTAAGCTGTAATAATATTTTTAAAAATAATATCGAAACGGAAGAATTCACGATCAATGATATTAATTCGAAAGCACGATATGTCGTTGATAATCATTTGATTTCATTTGCCATAAAATATTCTTTTGGAAAAGTAAAAGAAACTGAATTTAAAGAGAAAGGCGATGAAAATCAAAGCAGAGTTAATTAGGACTAATTTACCGCAAAGAACACAAAATCACCAAGCTTTTGTCATTTCGACGGAGGAGAAATCTTCGCGAGAAGCTCGACAAAGATTAGATTCTTGTTGCGGAGTTACTAGCGAAGATTTCTCCTCCGTCGAAATGACAATATTGTGTTTAAATTTTGCGTCTTTGCGTTCTTTGCGGTAAAAAAACACCTAGTAAAAAAAACGAAATTAACCTTCGTCTTCTTCGGTTATTTTTAGAGGCGAATCATCCGGAAGTTCTTCATCATCATCTGTAGAATTTAATTCGAAGAAACTAAAAAACGAACCACCGTAACTTTTCTGAAAAGAAAAATTACTTAAATGCTCCATTTTGGTGTATTTTGAATGCTCGATAATCATCATTCCATCATCGTGAAGCAAATCCCTTTCGAAAACGGTTAAAACAATTTTTTCAAAAGCGGCCTGATCTAAGCCATAAGGCGGATCGGCAAAAATAATATCATACGATGTTTTGCAGTTTTCCAGAAATTTATAAACATCACTTTTGGTTGCTGCAATATCAAAATCATATTCTGATGCAACCTGCTTGATGAATTTTACGCATCCAAAATCGCCATCAACAGAGGTAATGGGTGCGCTTCCGCGTGAAGCGAATTCAAAACTAATATTGCCGGTACCCGAAAATAAATCCAAAACCTTTAAGCCGTCAAAACTAAAATGATTATTTAAAACATTAAATAATGCTTCTTTACTCATGTCAGTCGTAGGTCTTACAGGAAGATTTTTTGGTGGGAAAATGCGACGCCCTTTGTATTTTCCTGAAATGATTCTCATGATTGAAATAAGATATAATGTTTTTGATTCTGAGCAGTTGAAAAGTTGTTTTTTTCTTGTAAAGTGCTTACATCCAAGAATGAAACGTTACGAATATATTTGTATGCGATGGCGTAATAAGCGTCATTTTTTTCAATTGTTCCCAATAATTCAAGCGGAAAAATTTCCGGGTTTAAACCCAACTGTTCGGCAGTAAAAAGCAAATAATAAATAAAATCGGTTGGGGCTTGATATTCAAACGAATTAAATAATAATAGCTTTTGATTTTGAACCACGATAATTTCAAAATGACCAACATTAAAATTGACAATCATTTTTTTATCATCATTATTTTTTGATGCTTCTAAAATTTTCTCAATCAAAATACTATTGGCATGTTTGTAATCAAACGAACCAACCTGATCAATCAGGAAATTATTGATGTTTACATACGGAATGTAAACAGAATTCATTTCGTATTTTGAAATTTGATCGTAGGTAAAAAAATCAGTTTCAAAAACTTTGGTTGTATATTGTAAATAACTTCCCAGATAATGTTCGTCAAAAAGAGCTGAAGGCACAAAAGTTGAAAGATTGTTATTGTGAATAACTATAATTTCGTCGTAAGAATCCTTTAATTCAGCAAATTTTTTAAAGTTATCGTGATATAAATCTTCTATTTTAGTTGTTTTATGTGAAGAATCGAAACTAACTTCATTAAAAGATGTAATAGTATTATTGAGTGTGTCAAAACAACAAAATGAAAATCCGGTCAGGGATACCTGAATCGAAAGTTTTTTGTATTTTTTTGATGTAATATTAGTATTTTGTAAAGACATAACTTGATTTATAATTCGTTACCTGCTATAGAGTCAAGAAAGAATTTAATTCGAAGACAAACTTACAAATTAAAAAGCAACAATAATAATTGCAATTTCAAAATTGTTTTTCACCATATAAGTTATATAAGTTCAATTTAGCAGTAACACGTATTTTTTTTCACCATATAAGTTATATACGTTCAATTAAGTATTAAGATCTCAATAAAGGGCATATTAAAAAGAAATTTAAGATGATGAAATGCTGGAATTAAATGAACTTCTTATTATTTTGGTAAGAACATACTAAACGCAGAATTTAAATGAACTTTTATAACTTATATGGTGGAAAAATATTGATTTTTGAAATTGACATTGCCATTTAAAAGCCCGTACTTTGTATTTCAATTTTTCCCTATGAATTCATCATTGTTTTACGGCATTTTGCAAAAAAGATTTCCGTTTGCACCAACTTACAAGCAGGATATTTTTTTTCAAAAAATAGCTATTTTTTTAACTGATACGCACAACGATACCATTTTTGTATTAAAAGGATATGCCGGAACGGGAAAAACAACTGTAATTTCGACTATTGTAAATAATCTTGGTGATATTAATAAAAAGTTTGTTTTGCTGGCACCAACCGGCCGCGCGGCAAAAGTAATTGCCAATTATTCGAATACGCCAGCTTTTACGATTCATAAAAAAATATATTTTCCTAAAAAATCATCGGGTGGAGGCGTGGCTTTTACCAAGCAAGTCAACAAACATAAAAACACGATTTTTATCGTCGATGAGGCCTCGATGATTTCAGACAGTACTTTAGACAGCGGTTCACTTCTGGATGATTTGATTAACTATGTTTATTCAGGAACCAATTGCAAAATGATTCTTTTGGGAGATACAGCTCAGTTACCTCCTGTAAATTTAGATATTAGTCCGGCATTAGATATTCAGACTTTGGGTGTTCATTATGATAAAGAAATTGAACACATCGAACTCGACGAAGTAATGCGTCAGGAAGAAAGTTCAGGAATTTTATTTAATGCGACGGAACTGCGCGAATTGCTGAAAGAAAGTTTTATTACAGAGTTTAAATTCAACGTAAAAAAATTCAAAGACATTGTTCGTTTAACCGATGGATATGATATTCAGGATGCGATAAATACCGCTTACAGCAATTATAGTATTGAAGATACCGCTTTTATCGTTCGCTCAAATAAACGAGCCAATCAGTATAATGAACAAATCAGAACCCGAATTTTGTTTAAGGAAAGTGAACTTTCGGTAGGCGATTTTTTGATGGTGGTGAAAAATAATTATTTCTGGTTAAAAGAAACCGACGAAGCTGGATTTATTGCCAACGGTGATATTATTGAAGTTCTTGAACTCTTCGGAATCAAAGAATTATACGGATTTAATTTTGCCAGAGTAAAAATCAGAATGGTCGATTATCCGGATCAAAAACCTTTTGAAACAGTTTTGCTTTTGGATACCATAAAAAGTGAATCTCCGTCTTTAACTTACGAAGAATCAAATCGTTTGTATGAAGAAGTGATGAAAGATTATGAAGATGAAAGTACGAAATACAAGAAATTCCAGAAAGTAAAAGAAAACGAATATTTTAATGGTTTGCAGGTGAAATTTTCGTACGCCATAACGTGTCATAAATCGCAAGGAGGGCAGTGGGATACGGTTTTTATCGAGCAGCCGTATCTGCCAAACGGAATTGATCGAGATTATATAAGATGGCTTTATACGGCAATGACGCGTGCCAAAAACAAATTATATTTGATAGGGTTTAAGGATGAGAGTTTTGAGGAATAAAAACACTAATTTCACGAATTAGCACGAATTCTTTCGATCTAGATTAGTGAAAATCTGTGAAATTCGTGTTTACTAATATACTATAATGACAACACTAAACGACTTACATTCGATTTCATCGACGTTTTCGAATACAGATAAAATGCCGGTTTTGTTTTTAGGACATGGCAGTCCGATGAATGCGATTGAAGAAAATCAGTTTGTGGCGGGTTTTCGTAATCTCGCAAAAACATTGCCACAGCCAAACGCTATTTTATGTGTTTCAGCGCATTGGTTTACCAACGGAACCAAAGTGACTTCAATGCAAATGCCAAGAACAATTCATGATTTTGGAGGATTTCCGCAGGCACTTTTTGATGTGCAATATCCAGCAAAAGGAAGCCCTGAACTAGCCGTAGAAACTAAAAAAATACTAGAACCGGCCAATGTCGATTTAGACGAGCATTGGGGCTTAGATCACGGCGCGTGGAGTGTTATCAAACATTTATATCCTGAAGCAAATGTTCCTGTAATTCAGTTGAGTATTGATTATACCAAATCGGGGCAATATCATTTTGAGTTGGCTCAGAAATTACAATCTTTACGTCATAAAGGAGTTTTAATAATCGGAAGCGGAAATATCGTGCATAATCTTCGTTTAGTAGATTTTAGGAATTTTGATAAAGATAACTATGGTTACGATTGGGCAATTGAAGCCCGTGAAACTGTGAATAATTATTTGTTAGATGGGAACTTTCAGCCTTTAATAGATTTCGAAAAAATGAGCAAAGCTGTTCAGGTTGCGATTCCAACACCTGATCATTATTTACCTTTGTTATATACTTTAGGTTTAAAAGAAAAATCAGAAGAATTAAGTTTGTTCAATGATAAATTACTAGCTGGTTCCTTGAGTATGACATCAGTAAAAATCATGTAAAAAAACTCTGCGAAACTCTGTGAAAATCTTCGTGTAACTTTGTGTTATAATTTTACCACAGAGATCCGCCAAGTTTTCACAGAGATTCACAAAGATTTATAAAAAAAAATAAAAATAACTATGAGGATGCGATTACTTCGTTCCTCGCAATGACATAAAAATGAAAATAATAGCTGTAATTCCGGCGCGATATGCATCAACACGTTTTCCTGCAAAATTAATGCAGGATTTAGGAGGTAAAACGGTAATTCTAAGAACTTACGAAGCTTCTGTAGCTACAAATTTGTTCGATGATGTATTTGTTGTAACCGATTCAGATTTAATCTATAATGAAATCGTTTCGAATGGCGGAAAAGCTATTATGAGCATCAAAGAACACGAATCTGGAAGCGACCGAATAGCAGAAGCCGTAGCCAATCTTGATGTAGATATTGTGGTAAATGTGCAAGGTGACGAACCTTTTACAGAAGCCGGACCTCTGGAACAGGTTTTATCAGTTTTTAAAAATGATGAAGAACGCAAAATTGATTTGGCTTCGTTAATGAGAGAAATCACTAATGAAGACGAAATCAATAATCCTAACAATGTAAAAGTGGTGGTCGATCAATCACAGTTTGCGTTGTATTTTTCACGTTCTGTAATTCCGTATCCGAGAGACAAAGACGTTGGAGTACGTTATTTTCAACATATTGGGATTTATGCTTTTAGAAAACAAGCTTTGTTAGATTTTTATAGTTTACCGATGAAGTCTTTAGAAGCTTCTGAAAAACTAGAACAACTTCGTTATTTAGAATTCGGAAAACGAATCAAAATGGTGGAGACAACGCATGTTGGAATCGGGATTGATACGGCTGAGGATTTGGAGAAGGCTAGAGGTATTTTGGCATCTAAATAGATTGCGGGATGGCACGCGGATGACGCTGATTCGCTAACGCGAAGACGCGGATTTTGACGGATTTTAGTAAAGCTACTTTTTGGAAATAAAATTTTATTATGGCTCAAGATGTAAATGAAATATTTAGGAAAAAAGATAAGATTGTCATTGGCGGAATGCTCATTTTCGTCTTTAGTTTAATAATAGTATTAAATTTTTTTGGATATTTTGAAGATGTAGAAAGAGATGAAATTTTAAATAATGAGTTTAGAACTACTGTTATTGAAACGTATGTTGATTATAGCGAACATAGAAATCCTATAGTTAAACTTTCGAACGGAGAAAATATGGTAAACTTTTTCCCAAAAAGCAATATAGAATTAATTGTAGGGGATAGTTTAGTAAAGAGAAAAAAATCAACTGATATGCTTGTATTTAGAAAGAAGACATTAATTTATAGTGTAAGTCTTTTAGATAAATAAATTTAAGATATCTTATAAAAACGAGTGCATAGCCCCGATAGAAGTGGAAATCCTTTTGTGGCGGGGTTCGCCACAAAAGATTGAAACGGATAGCGGGATTAGCTCCTGAAAATTACAATATTAAATTCACAAATAGTAGTAAGATTGCTTTCGCCGCGACGAACTGGCAAAGACACACAAAACCAAAAAAGCTTCTAAACAATTGTCTAGAAGCTTTTTTTATATCGAAAACCAAATCAAAATCCCTAGTATAAAACAGGAAATTTAGAAGGATTTGCTTCATTCATCATGCTGTATACTTTCTCAAAAATATCTTCGGCAGAAGGTTTAGAGAAATAATCACCATCAGTTCCGTATGCAGGTCTGTGGGCTTTTGCAGCAAGTGTTTGTGGTTTGCTGTCCAGATATTTATAAGCGTCTTGCTCTTCCAGAATTTGTTGTAGGATATAAGCTGAAGCTCCGCCAGGAACATCCTCGTCGATTACTAACAAACGGTTTGTTTTGGCAATACTTTTTACAATATCCTTATTAATATCAAACGGAAGTAAAGACTGAATATCAATCACTTCGCAATCAATTCCTAAATCTAGTAATTCAGTTGCAGCTTGTTCTACCAATCTTAAAGTTGATCCGTAAGAAACCAAAGTAATATCTGAACCTTCTTTTAATGTTTCAATAACACCAATTGGCGTTTTAAATTCACCAAAATTCAAAGGCGTTTTTTCTTTTAAACGATAACCATTCAAGCATTCAATAACCAAAGCAGGCTCATCGCATTCTAAAAGAGCATTATAAAACCCTGCAGCCTGCGTCATATTTCTTGGAACCAAAACATGAATTCCGCGAATAGCATTAATGATCATTCCCATTGGAGAACCAGAATGCCAGATACCTTCAAGACGGTGTCCGCGGGTTCTGATAATTAATGGTGCTTTTTGTTTTCCAACAGTTCTGTATTGAAGTGTAGCCAAATCATCACTCATGATTTGAATGGCATACAGTAAATAATCTAAATACTGAATTTCGGCAATTGGACGTAAACCTCTCAAAGCCATTCCAATACCCTGACCAATAATAGTAGCTTCACGAATACCAACATCGGCAACACGAAGTTCTCCGTATTTTTCCTGCATACCTTCAAGACCCTGATTTACGTCTCCAATGTTTCCAACATCTTCACCAAAAATCAAAGTTTCAGGATATTTGGTAAACAAAGCGTCAAAGTTATCACGCAAAATCATTCTTCCGTCCAGATCTGCTTTTGCATCATCTGCATATTTAGGAAGCACTTTTTCTACAGAAAATACATTTTTGTCTGATTCAGAATATAAATTACTGCTGAATCTTCCTTGTGTTATTTCAATATAGTTCGTAATCCAGTTCGATAACAGTACTTTACTGTTCGGAACTTCAATAAAGCGTAAAATCTTTCTTGCAATCGCAAGCATTTCTTTTTTCAAAGGCGATTTTATGGCGCTTAATTCTGAGATATATTTTTGAATTCTTTCTTTATGGTTGATACTTGCTGCTGCAATTTGTTCCAATAAAGCCAAAAGATTTTTCTGATCCTCAATAATTGGGTTGATGAAAGAATTCCACGCTTCTTTTTTAGCCTCTAGAACTTCTTTTTTGATTTCAAAATCAATTTCCGCTAATTCTTCCGGCGATGCAATATTAATGGCAATCATCCATAAACGCATTTGGCGAATACAGTCAAAATCTCTCTCCCAAGCCAGTCTTTCTCCGTTTTTATAACGTTCGTGAGAGCCAGAAGTAGAGTGACCTTGTGGTTGTGTTAATTCGTTAACGTGAATTAAAACCGGAACATGTTCTTCTCTTGCAACTGCTGCGGCTCTTTCATAAGTTGAAACCAGTTCAGCATAATCCCATCCTTTAACTCTAAAAATTTCATACCCTTTTGAGTCTTCGTCGCGTTGGTATCCTTTTAAAATTTCAGAGATATTTTCTTTTGTAGTTTGATGTTTGGCGTGAACAGAAATTCCGTATTCATCATCCCAAACGCTCATTACCATCGGAACTTGTAAAACTCCGGCAGCATTTATGGTTTCAAAAAACAAACCTTCAGATGTACTTGCGTTACCAATAGTTCCCCAGGCAACTTCGTTTCCGTTTACAGAAAATTTGTCTTTAATAGTAATACCATCAACATTTCTGTAAATTTTTGAAGCCTGGGCCAATCCCAATAATCTTGGCATTTGTCCGGCTGTAGGAGATATATCTGCGCTTGAATTTTTTTGTTGTGTTAAGTCTTTCCATGAACCGTCTTCGTTCAAACTGTGCGTTACAAAGTGTCCGCCCATTTGTCTTCCGGCAGACATTGGATCATATTCTAAATCGGTGTGACCGTATAAACCAGCGAAAAATTGCTTTGGAGTCAATTCGCCAATAGCCATCATAAAAGTTTGGTCGCGATAGTATCCAGAACGGAAATCTCCGTTTTTAAAAGCTTTTGCCATAGCAAGCTGCGGCACTTCTTTTCCATCACCAAATATTCCAAACTTGGCTTTTCCCGTCAATACTTCTTTACGACCTAAAAGGCTACATTCACGGCTTGTTACGGCTATTCTGTAATCTTTCATTACTTCTGTTTTGAAATCTTCGAAAGTAAGTGTAGTATTGTTGTGTTCTTTAATCATAATCTCAAATGGGTCATGTTACGCAGCAAAATTAATTAAAAAGTATCAATAATCATAATTCATTAAAATAAATATAATTTAATTATTTATAATTAAATTGCTAAAACTACGTATATTTTTTGTGTAATATTTAAGTTTTTTCTGTTTCTAATAACAATAATTTATGTTTTTGTGTAAAATTTATTGAATTAAAACCATTTTCGGGTAAAAAGTGTAACTAATGTTTTTGGAGAGAGTGTAACCACAAATCTAATTTTTTCGTTGTATTTGTTCTGAGAGATCTCCCAGCCGTTATTCGAGTACACCGGAAAATAAACTTCAAAATAATCGGTTACCAAATTCAATCTGATACCGCTATCATATATAAAACGCTCATTTTCATGTGTGTTTTTCATAAAACCAAGATCTCCGTAAACTTCGATCCAGTTCCAGATCGAGTAACTGGCATTTAAAGTGGTCATCCATTTATCGGCATATCGAGGTTCTATTTTTGACTTAAAACCACCTTCTGCCATTACATATTGCTGACTGAAAAATCCCGTGCTTTCTGATCTTCCGTAAAAATTATAATCAAATAAATAATCAGTTGGACGATCCAAACCGAAACTAAAATAATCTGAATTGGTTGTGTTGTATAAAAAACTTCCGGCGTATAATCTCAAATTCAATTTTCGATTATCGTCAAATAATCTTCTGTATTCTACTTCTGCGGCCAATTTTCCAAAATCACCAGAAAACTGCACATCAGTCATAAAATTAAAATGATTGATTAATTCGGTCTTTGTGTTCGAATACCGGGCATTGAAAATAGAGTAGTTTGGTTTCGAGTTATCTGTTATATAAGTACTTGCTTCTCTATTTACAATAACCTGACGCAACAAAATCAATTGTTTTCGGTTGTCCCTGAAATTTTCTTCCCGAATTCGAAACTGAACCATCGGATTCAATCTAAGATAAGTAGCATCAGGAGCATAATGAAAATAATTCTGACTGATAGAGTAACGTACATTATAAAGTGTGCTGTTTCTATAATATTGACTGTATGAAAAAGCAGATGAACCCGTTAAAGTTTCCGTATTAATCGAATACGTTGGATTAATATCAAAATTAAAAGGCTTGTCGAGTATTGTTTTATTATGAAAACGTATTCCCGGCATAAAGCCATCATATAAATTATAAGTCAGCGTTGGAATGTATAAAATCTGATTATAATACGGATCTTCTAAATCTTTGGCAAAGTTAAATTTTATCGGACGGTTTGTAATCACCAGATTTTTTAATGATTTCCAATTGTTTCTTTGGTTGTACTCTGGGACTTCATTATCATAATTAATTACAATTTTATCCGCATTTTTTCGTCCAAACGTATAAGTTGTATCATTATTTTTGGGTTCAATCCATTCTTTAAAAACGACTTCATTTTTCTTAATTCCGTATACCGGAATTGGGGCATAAATACCGGTTTTGTTTTTTATAGAAAATTGTACACTATCTTTTGTTCTCGAAACATTCGTGAATTTGTAGTCGATAATATCACGGGAATCAATTATAGTTTTAAAAAACCAATCGATATTTTTAGGGCTCTTTTTGGTTAGTATTTCTTCAAAATCATATCGATTTGTCTGTTCCGTTTTATTCAAATTATAAAATTCCTGAACACTTTCAGGAACAACACCATTATTTAAATAATCATCCAGATAGCTTAAACTTAAACCTGCGCGGTATTTACTGGCAATTTGCTCATTAAATTTAATCAGCGTGTTTTTTGGATCACCAAGAGGCTGATCAAGATTTTTTCTGGCCATCAGCATATAATAATAGCTGTATTGCTCATTAAAAGATAAGTTGGTAATATTATAACTTTTAAAAAGCTTCATGTCCGAAAGTTTACCTAACATCTTTTGATCCAGATGCTGTTCTTCCATAAATTTCATCATGGCATAGATCTGAATTCCGTCATAAACCCAATTGTCTTTTCGCGGATCCAGTCGCAGACTGTTTTTCAAATAATTATTCAGATACGTTTTTAAGAAAGTAATTTCGAAGATAAAATCATCCGGAAACGGACTAATAAATGATGGTAATTGATTGAGCCCATAAAATGGATTTCGATCATAATCTGCCTGAGAAACCGTAATTTTTTGATGTGGATATTCTCCAATAAACGCACTCGCAAAAGTCACGACCCTGTTGATGATAATTGCTTTTTGAATGTCGCTGATTTTTTTACTTCTTAAGTCTGAAAGAATTTCTAAAGAGCCATTGGTGTAACTTCTAAAAGTATTTTGTCTTTCAATAAAGAAATTAAAATCAGTTCTGTTCGATCCTGAAAAAAGATAACTAGTATAAGAAGAGTTCGCATTGTCTTTTGAAACCGAATTCAAATCAGTCGTAATCGAATATTGACTCGGAATTTTTATTTCAATCTCATAATCTGTACTGGCATTTGCAATATCATCAAGATTAAAATTATTGTTTTTCACAAAACTATGATTTTCAAAACGTGCCGGACTTAAAAACCAGTTTTTTAAACTCATTCCACCATTTTGATCGAAACCATAGTGCGTAAATTTATCACTCGGAATTTTAGATATGTAAGTAAGATGAAGTTCAATTTTTTCGCCGGGAAGTAACTTTTGCTTCAGTTTTACGATAATAAAATCCGGGTTTTTATCGGTTCTTTCCCATTCAAAAGCCAAGTTATCAGAATCAGAAAGATTCAAAATTGTAGTATTTCCTCTTTCAGCGGCCTTCGCCAAATGAAAACCTCTGTAAAATTCATCCGAAAAACGTTTAGCCAAAGGCGTATTTTTATCAGAGAAAGCATTATTCCAGTCATTCAAAACGATCGTACTCAAAGAATCATTTGAAGTATTATAATAGGTGATATCTTGTTTTACATTCAGTGTTTTAAGCTCAAGATTTACAGCCACTTCCATCTTAGATTGATGCTGTGCGTAGTGTTTTGTCGAGCTGAATAAAACTAAAATAACTAAAATGTTTCTATAAAATGGCTTCAATGATGACTTGGTATTAAAGGATATCACTTAAGTTACGTGCATAAACTCGTTTTGGTTTTTTGTAAAAATAGCATAAAAAAAGCTGTTTTAAAAAACAGCTTTCATTTTTTGTAAGACTTAACGTTATTTGATCATTTAAGCAATTTTTTCTCCGTTTATTAAAGTTAGATTAACTTAAATTACTATATAACTTAAAAATTAGAAGTTCGGACTTAAATCGTATTTCTTGTAGAATTTATCCAGAACATCAACTACTTCATCTTCAGTGTCTACGATTTTAAATAAGTTTAAATCGTCAGGACTAACCGTTTGCATTTTTTCAACCAAAACTGTTTTTACCCAATCAATCAAACCAGACCAGAATTCAACACCAACTAATATAATTGGGAATTTTCCAATTTTTTTGGTCTGAATTAAAGTTATCGCCTCAAACATTTCGTCAAGAGTTCCAAAACCTCCCGGCATCACCACAAAACCTTGTGAATATTTTACGAACATAACTTTCCTCACAAAGAAATAATCGAAATTAAGGTTTTTGTCGTGGTCGATATAAGGGTTAAAGTGTTGTTCAAAAGGCAGTTCAATGTTCAAACCAACCGAAGTTCCGCCACCTAAATGGGCACCTTTATTTCCGGCTTCCATAATTCCAGGCCCTCCGCCTGTAATTACGCCATACCCGGCTTTACTAATTTTATAAGCAATTTTTTCGGCCAATAAATAGTATTTATCCTCTGGTTTTGTTCTCGCCGATCCAAAAATCGAAACACACGGACCAATACGCCCCATACTTTCGTAACCGTTTACAAACTCGGCCATGATTTTAAAAATCGCCCAGCTGTCATTGGTTCTGATTTCATTCCACGTTTTTTGTTTCAAACGGTCCTGAATTACTTTATCCTCATCATTATCAAAATCTTCTAATCTCATTTTAGGTATTTTAATTATTTATATTTTTATTTCTAGCTGTGTCGTTTTAAATGTAGTCAGAAGAAGGAGCTGATTCCTGCTGTCCACTATATCTTTTGTGCCGAACCCCGGCACAAAAGGATGCCGCTCCCATCAGGGCTAGGGCACTCGTTTTCAAAAGAAACATCGTTTATAAAAAGAAGAATTGTCTTTTAATACGTTTGTTCCTCAATTGATTTCGTAATGTTGCTTTTGACTTTTCCGGTATGTTCAGTAGTTTTTGATTCAATCAGCATTATTAAACATTCGTCAACGGATGAAACCCTGTGATTTACGCCTTTTTTTACAACAAATAAATCTCCTTTTTTCATGGTAAAAGAGGGTTCATTTTCAATTTCCATTAAAAGTTCGCCATCAACAATGTAAAATAATTCATCTTCATTTTCGTGATTATGCCACGGAACTTCCTGACCTTTTATTTTAGCTACTTTAATATATTGATCGTTTACTTCATCAATTATTTTTGGCGAAAAATATTGATCTACATTACTGAATTTCTCTTTTAGATTCATAGATTTTATCTTAACCTTTCAAAATCAAATAAGCTTTGACAAAAAGGGCGTACTAAATTAGTACTTTTTTTAAGAATTGTTACAAAAATGGGTATTTATTAATTTAAATGTAACGTATGATAAATCTTTTTTTAGGTTTGGAATTCATTATCAAATGATTAATGAATTTTTATAAAAACAGATCTATTCTTTTTTTGTCATCCAGGGGAACGAGGGATCTCAGTAAGAAAGTCGTCAATCAAAATCTCCAATCTTTGTTGAGTTGCTGCCAATATTTCGTTCCTCAGGAACTTGGTTGTGTGGGTGTGTAATATTTTCAACGGATTGAAATCCGTTGCTACAAACATTTCGTTCCTCTGGAACTTTGATACAGATAATTATTTTAAATTGATCAGATTTACAACTAAGCTATCTGAAACTTCATCTCAGTTTAACATTCTTTCAGGTGAAGCCCTATATTTTTTCAATTCTGTTTAAAACTATTTATTTTTGTTCTTCAAAGATTTATAATTCTTCCTTCATTTTTTTTAAAATGTTGAAAATAATTTAAAAGAGCCTTCGGCTCGTTCTATTTTGTAGAGACGGATTTTAATCCGTCCATTTTTGTATACATATATTAATTCTCCAATTCCTTTTTCAAAAACTTAGCCGTATAGCTTTTTTTATTTTTAGCTACTTCTTCAGGAGTTCCTTTGGCAATCAATTGTCCGCCGCCTTTTCCACCTTCTGGGCCAATATCTATAATATAATCGGCAAGTTTAATTACGTCCATATTATGCTCGATAACCAGAATTGTATTTCCTTTATCAACCAGTTTATTGATTACGTCCATCAAAACACGAATGTCTTCAAAATGCAAACCTGTTGTAGGTTCATCCAAAATATAAAATGTATTTCCGGTATCTTTTTTAGACAATTCTCCGGCCAATTTTATACGCTGCGCTTCACCACCGGAAAGTGTTGTACTTTGCTGACCAAGTGTAATATATCCCAAACCAACATCCTGAATTGTTTTTACTTTTCTATAAATCTTCGGAATATTTTCAAAAAACGGAACTGCTTCATCAACGGTCATATTCAACACATCCGAAATAGATTTTCCTTTGTATCTAATTTCCAGTGTTTCTCTATTGAAACGTTTTCCCTGACACGTTTCGCATTCTACATAAACGTCTGGTAAAAAGTTCATTTCGATTGTTCTAACTCCGGAACCTTCACAGGTTTCACATCGTCCGCCTTTTACGTTAAAACTAAAACGTCCTGCTTTGTAACCACGAATCATACTTTCAGAAGTCATGGTAAACAAGTTTCTGATTTCGGTAAAAACTTCTGTATAAGTCGCTGGGTTTGAACGTGGCGTTCTACCAATCGGACTTTGGTCTATATCAATTACTTTGTCAATATGTTCTAAACCTTCTATCTTTTTATAAGGCTGTGGTTTTTTCACACCATTAAAATAATAAGCATTCAAAATAGGGTAGAGCGTTTCGTTAATCAAAGTCGATTTTCCACTTCCTGAAACTCCTGTCACGCAAATCAATTGTCCTAAAGGCAATTCAATAGAAACGTTTTTGAGATTGTTTCCAGTTGCTCCGGTTAGTTTTAAAAACTTTCCGTTTCCTTTTCTGCGTTCTTTCGGAATCTCTAATTTCATTGTGCCATTCAAATATTGAGCGGTAATAGTATTAGACTTTAAAGTTTCTGCCGGCGTTCCGATGCTTATGATTTCTCCACCATATTTTCCCGCTTTCGGACCAATATCAATTACATAATCTGCTGTTTCGATCATGTCTTTATCATGTTCAACAACAATAACAGAGTTTCCAATATCACGTAATTGTTCCAGCGATTTAATTAGTTTTTCATTGTCTCTTTGGTGTAAACCAATACTTGGTTCATCCAGAATATATAAAACACCAACCAATTGCGAACCAATTTGTGTTGCCAGACGAATACGCTGCGCTTCACCTCCGGAAAGTGATTTTGAACTTCGGCTTAAAGCCAGATAATTCAAACCAACATTCATCAAAAAGTTCAAACGGTCTTTGATTTCTTTCACGACTTCTGATGCAATCAAAAGTTGTTTGTCTGTTAAATGATTATTCAAATCCTGAAACCAGGCCGTTAAATCTGAAATATCCATATCACACAATTCGGTGATATTTTTTCCATTAACTCTAAAAAATTGGGCTTCTTTTTTCAAGCGAGAACCTTCGCAAACCGGACAGTTTACTTCGTCCATAAAATCTTTTGCCCAACGTTTTATAGTTGTCGAAGCACTTTCATCATATTGATTTTTGATGAAATGTGAAATTCCTTCAAAATCTATTTTATAATCTCTTGTAACACCTAAATCTTTTGAGTTTACGGTGAATTTGTCTTTTCCTCCGTGAAGAATCATGTTCATGGCTTCTTCGGGGATTTTCTCGATCGGATCCGTAATTTTAAACCCGAATTTTTCTCCAATAACTTCTAATTGCTTAAAAATCCAGGAGGATTTATATTCGCCAAGAGGCGCAAAACCACCACCTTTAATGGATAATTTAGGATTTGGAATAATCTTTTTAATGTTGATTTCGTGAACCGTTCCCAATCCGTTACAATGCGGACAAGCTCCTTTTGGAGAGTTAAACGAAAACAAATTTGGTTCGGGATTTTGATAGGAAATTCCGGTTGTTGGACACATTAAATTTCTACTGAAATAACGTACTTCATTTGTATCCTGATCTAAAATCATCAAAACGTTTTCGCCGTGATGCATTGCAGTATTGATACTTTCTGCCAATCTTTTTTGATTGTCTTCGGTATTTTCGATCAACATTCTGTCCACAACAATTTCAATGTCATGCGTTTTATAACGATCTAATTTCATTCCTGAAACCAAGTCCTGAACTTCACCGTTTACACGAACTTTCAAAAATCCCTGTTTGGTAATTTGCTGGAATAATTCGGCATAATGCCCTTTTCTGGCACGAATAATCGGAGCCAGAATATTGATACGTTTTCCGTTGAAATCCTGCATAATCAAATCCTTAATCTGATCATCAGAATAAGAAACCATTTTTTCGCCAGTATTGTAACTGTAAGCATCAGCTCCACGAGCGTATAAAAGTCTCAGGAAATCATATATTTCGGTAATAGTTCCTACAGTCGAACGCGGACTTTTACTTGTTGTTTTTTGTTCAATCGCAATTACCGGCGAAAGTCCGTCGATTTTGTCAACATCAGGACGCTCCAAGCCTCCAAGAAACTGTCTGGCATAAGCTGAAAACGTTTCAACATAGCGACGCTGTCCTTCGGCATAAATCGTATCAAACGCCAAAGAAGATTTTCCCGAACCTGAAAGACCGGTAATAACAACCAGTTTTTCACGCGGAATAGAAATGTCTATATTTTTTAGATTATGAACTCTTGCACCAAGAACTTCAATAGTATTGTCTTTTTCTAACATAATTTGAGCAAAACGCAAAGTTACCACTTTGATTTATTCTTTTCATACTCGAAAACAAAACTTTATGTTACAATTAGTAACAAAAAACGCCAACCTAAGTTAGCGTTTTCTTTTTCTGGTTGCCATATATTCTTCAATGGCTTCTTTGGTTGTGTACCAATTTCGGCCTTCTTTATAAGCGTCTATTTTTCCTGTTCGGGCCAACAAACTAACATATTCATGACCGTATGGAGCTTCTGGTTCGCTCACAATATTAATTATCGGTTGATAATCGTAACTGCTTCCAGGCATGGCGCTTAAGTAAATATTGAGTGTACGTTCAAGTGCCTGGCACATCAATAGCGTTAATTTTTGATAGTTGCCATTATTGGCCTGATTAAGCGCTTCGTAATATTTTTTTCTATCATTTTTAAGGATAATTGCCGGTGGAAAGCCGCAACGCATCAACAATAAATTCATACTTAAACGAACTGTTCGGCCATTTCCATCAAAGAAAGGATGAATCCAGACTAATTTATGATGGTAAATTGTTGCCAGTTCAATATCATTTAAACCCAGCGGATTTGTATTAATAAAATCAATTAGTTCATCCAGATAATCGGAGACTTTATTAGCATTTGGCGGCATAAAATTTGCGCCTGAAATTCGAACGCCACCATTTCTTAATCGTCCTGCAAAATCATCTTCGATTGAACGTAAAACTAATCCGTGAATAGAAAGAATATCAATGCTTCTAAGGTTGTAATTATCATCAACAATAGAATATAAATAATCAATTGCTTTATCGTGATTGTGCGTTTCAAAATGTTCTCGAAGCGATTTTCCTTTTATGGTAATTCCTTCCTGAATCACCATTTGGGTTTCGCGCAAACTCATGGTATTTCCTTCAATACTATTTGAATTGTATGTCCATTCGAGAGATAAACTTTCACGGATTTTATGCAAAGCGATATTGGGCAATGGTCTGCTGTTTTGCAAATCAAGCCTTTTTTGGTACAATCTATCAAAAGTTGATTGAAATTCTTCTCTGTATGTTACGTCTATATTCCACATAATCCTACAAAGATACGTTTTAATATCGGATAACTCAAATTTTTAACCTATCCGATATTAAGCTTATTCAATTGTCATAGAACGCAACTTTGTTCGGTAAGCTTCGAGAGCGATAGATTTAGAAATAAAACCAAAATATTTTCCGTCGCGTAAAACAGGAATAAAGGCTGATTTTGATCTTTCAAATTTAGTCATAACTATTTCCATACTATCAAAAGAGGAAATAACTGCCGGAGGTGTTTTCATTACATCCTTAATCAAAGTATATTTTACACGATACGGATTAAAAATAATTTCGCGGATATCATTAAAATGAACCACACCAACAAGTTCGTTTTCTTTCGTAACAACGGCAAAAACAACCTGATTGGAGTGCGAAATAAGATCGACTAGTTTCGTTAGATGTTCATCTGGAGAAACCGTTAAATAATCGCATTGTATAATCGTATCAATATCTAAAGTCGAAAGAATATTAGAATCTTTATTGCTGGTAAAAGCGTGCCCTTTTTTGGCCAGGTTTTTTACGTCAAGCGAATATTTTTCAAAACGTTTTGAAATGGCAAAACTTATAGATGAAACAATCATCAGCGGAATCATTAAGCCATAACCACCGGTAATTTCGGCAATTAAGAAGATCGCCGTAAGTGGCGCATGAAACAATCCGCTCAAAATACCGGCCATTCCAACCATCGTAAAGTTACTAATTGGCAGTTTTGATAAACCAATCAAGGTGATAAATTTGGAAAAGAAATAGCCCAAATACGATCCCATAAATAGCGAGGGAGCAAAGTTTCCTCCATTTCCTCCACTTCCAAGAGTTAATCCGGAAGCGAATACTTTTACCATCATCGTGCATCCCACAAAAAGAAGCAAAACCCATTGATTGTTTCTAAAATCAGCAAACAAAGTATTGTCTAATAATTGCCCGGGATCACTTTCTGATAAGGTTTTGATACTCTCATAACCTTCACCAAAAAGAGTCGGGAAAATAAAAATAAGCAAGGCTAATAAAGAAGAACCGATTAGCGCTTTTCTATAAGGTCCCATTTTTAAATTAGAAAAATAATGCTCGACTTTCTGAAAATTTCGAGCGTAATAAACTGCTATAAAGCCAGTTAAAACGCCTAAAAGAACATAAAAAGGAATGTTATGATAATTAAAAGTTTCTTGTTTTTTGAAGGATAATAAAATGCTTTCGTCTAATAAAATAGCAGAAACCAAAGCACCGGTCGCAGCCGAAATCATAATGGGGGTAAAAGCAGAGATGCTAACATCTACCAATAAAACTTCGATAGCAAAAAGAACTCCGGCGATAGGAGCATTAAAAGCTGCAGAAATTCCCGCGGCAACCCCGCAGCCAATAAGTAAAGTTCTGTCTTTATAGGATAATTTGTAGCCTTGAGCATAATTTGATCCAAAAGCAGCTCCGGTTATTACAATCGGGCTCTCTAATCCGGCAGAACCTCCCAAACCTACCGTTAAGGAACTCGTAATGATTTGGGCATACATTTGCTTTTTAGGAATAATACTGGCCTTTTTTGCGACAGCATATAAAATTTGCGAAGTACCTTTTTGAATCGTGCCATTCAAAACTTTTTTTACAACAAATACAGTTAGCAAAATACCAATTATAGGTAAAATACCATTAATGAAATTTAATTTAAGAATTCCGTTTATATAGGTCGCAAAAGAGAAAACACTGTGTGCAAATGTTTTTAAAACAATTACAGCCAATGAGCAGGAAATACCAACTAATACACTTGATAAAAAAATAAATTGCTTTGGTGTCAATATAGATTGAGCTAAAGCAATAATGCTCTCTAGTCTGCGAAAAAGTTTTCTTAACATTATTTGTTTAAAAAGTTAGGTAAACTACAAATTTAGGGCATAGAATTCGAAAATGTAAATTATTTCCGTTTATTTTTTTAGAATTTAAAAACCAGAAGCCGCATCGTCTCCTCGAAAATCGGCACCTCCTTCGAGATTTTTGTTTGGCAAAACCAAAATAGCATCGACTTTACCAAGTACGGGAGTTGGTTTTTCGTTTATTAAATAACCTTTAGATTTTAATAAGTCTAAAGTTTTGATATCAAAAGCATCAGCTTCAAAATTAATAAGATCCGGCAGCCATTGATGATGAAAACGCGGCGCATTTACAGCTTCCTGCATACTGAGTTTGTATTCATAAACATTTAAAATAGTCTGTAAAACAGAAGTTATAATAGTAGAGCCTCCCGGAGTTCCTACTACCATAAAAAGTTTCCCGTTTTTCTCTACGATTGTTGGTGTCATAGAACTCAACATACGTTTTTGAGGTGCAATACTATTCGCTTCGCTTCCAACTAAACCAAACATATTTGGAGATCCGGGTTTTGCGCTAAAATCATCCATTTCGTTATTGAGAAAGAAACCTAATTCGTCACAATAATATTTAGAACCATAACCATCATTTAAGGTTGTTGTTGCAGCAATAGCATTACCAAATTGGTCTACTATTGAATAATGAGTGGTTTCGGTACTTTCATTATATGTTATTTTTCCTTCTTTTATTTCTGATGATAAACTGGCTTTTTCAACATTAAAAGTTGACATTCTATCTTTTAAATAGGTATCAGAAAGTAATGCCTTTACGGGAATTTTAACAAAATCCGGATCGCCCAAAAACTGACTTCTGTCGGCATAGGCTCTTCGCTCTGCTTCAACAATTACCTGAATTGCTTCTGGTGAATTATGACCCATTTTTGCCAAATCATAAGGAGCAATCATTTTCAGGATTTGCGCAAGGCAAATTCCACCGCTGCTTGGTGGCGACATCGAAGTGATTTTTAAATCTTTATAATTAAACTGAAGCGGTTTTCTCCACTTGGCTTCGTATTTAGCTAAATCTTCCAGCGTAATAATTCCGCCTTTTTTCTTTAAGTAACCTACAAGAATTTTGGCTGTTTCTCCTTTGTAAAACTCATCTCGTCCATTTTTAGAAATTCGTTTTAGTGTATTGGCAAGGGCAGGATATTTAATTGTATCTTTTTCTTTAAACTGAGTTGCTAAAAGCGTTGTAGAACCGTTTACTTTTACAATCGATTCCCGATAATTATTCATGCTTTTTTCCTGCTTTTGGGTAACAATTACGCCTCTTTCGGCAAGAGCGATAACTGGTTTTAAGATTTCGGACATTGGTAATGAACCGAATTTTTTATGTACCGCAAAAACTCCGGCGATAGTTCCCGGAACACCAATAGCCAGTGCGGTTTCGGTACTTTTTCCTTTTATAACATTTCCGTCTTTATCCAGAAACATATCTTTTGATGCTGCCAAAGGCGCTTTTTCACGATAATCCAGAGATCCAACTTCACCATTTGCTTTTCTGTAAACCATAAATCCGCCGCCGCCAATGTTTCCTGCAAATGGAAAAGAAACCGCCAAAGCTAGTTCTGTACCAATCATGGCATCAAAAGCATTTCCGCCTTTTTTCATGATTTCAATCCCAATTTTAGAAGCTTCTTCGCGGGCAGAAACCACCATCGCTTTTGAAGTTACTAATCCTGTTGGATTTGTAGCAACCTGAGCGGAACAGCTAATATAAATAAGGCTTAATAAAAGCGTAATTTTTTTCATAGTGATTGTAGTTTTTGACGGGCATGCAGTTTTATATCTTCAAAAAACACGGTAAATTCTTGTTCAAATTCCTCATAGAATTCTTTTAATTCTTCACTGGCAAATTGCATTTTTGATACATTTTTTGATCTTCTGTCCATTTGCGTTAAAATTTGATGAATTCCTTCAACGGTTCTGTAGCTCAAAAGCCAGTTTTGATCAATCATGTAGGGCATCATACCTTGCGTTTTTTCGGTCAGAATGGCATAATTTTCATGTAAGGAACTGTAAAATCTATTAATGAAACTTTCGAGTTTTTCATCAGAATAATTAGACCAGTTTTTAGCTAAAAAATGATCGTAAACAATATCTACAATCACCCCCGAATAATGATGGTATTTTTCATGTAACCGTTTGGTGCTTTGTCTGAAAATATCGTGCGAATCGGTATAAGTATCTATAGAGCGATGCAAAATGATTCCTTTTTGAACATCTTCCGGAAAATGTTCAAATTGTTTTCCGCGAATTCCATCGGCCATAAAATTGCCAATTTTAATTAAATCATTTTCACCGGAAAGATATATGTGGGCAAGGAAGTTCATTTTTTTGAGGTTCTAAGAGTCTAAGGCGCTAAGGTTCTAAGTTTTCTTTTTTTTAAGTTGCTAAGGTTCTAAGTTGCCAGAAATCTAAGTTGTTTTAGTAAAAGTATGAAATCTTTTTTTAATCGCTTTTACCGGTAGACTTCACAGTATAAACTTAACATTTTGTTTTTTTTAATCTTAGAAATTTAGAATCAGCAACTTTAAAAAAAAACTTAGAATCTTAGTGTCTCAGCACCTTAGTATCTTTAAAAAAAAACTTAGCACCTTAGCGCCTTAGCCTCTTAAGTAACTTAAAAAAATCTATATTTGTAACCGGTAACCATAACTCAAAAAAATGACTTTAATAAAATCAATATCCGGTATTCGTGGAACGATAGGAGGAAAAGTAGGCGATAACCTGACTCCTGTTGATGCTGTAAAATTTGCATCGGCTTACGGAACCTTTTTAAAAAATAATACTTCAAAAGAAAAACTAACGGTTGTAATTGGTCGTGACGCCAGAATTTCTGGGCCGATGATTCACAATCTTGTTGTAAATACTTTAATTGGTTTAGGGATTAATGTAATTGATCTTGGACTTTCGACTACGCCAACTGTAGAAATTGCCGTGCCTTTGGAGAAAGCAGATGGCGGAATTATTCTTACGGCTTCTCATAATCCAAAACAATGGAATGCTTTAAAATTACTGAATGAAAAAGGAGAATTTTTAAGTGGTGCCGAAGGTGCTAAAATTCTTGAAATTGCCGAAGCTGAAGCTTTCGATTTCTCGGATGTGGACAGTTTAGGCGAAATTACAATGAACGACGCTTATATGGATATTCATATTGACGAGGTTTTGAATTTGCCTTTAGTTGATGTTGAAGCGGTAAAAGCAGCAAAATTTAAAGTTGTTGTTGATGGAGTAAATTCTTCTGGCGGAATTATTATTCCGAAATTATTAGAATTAATGGGCGTTGAAGTAGTAAAATTATATTGCGAACCAAACGGGCATTTCCCTCATAACCCGGAACCTTTAAAAGAACATTTAACTGATATTTCTGAACTAGTAGTAAAAGAAAAAGCTGATTTGGGAGTTGTAGTTGATCCGGATGTGGATCGTTTGGCTTTTATCAGCGAAGATGGGGAAATGTTTGGTGAAGAATATACATTAGTCGCTTGTGCTGATTATGTATTGAGCAAAACTCCTGGAAATACAGTTTCAAACATGTCATCTTCACGTGCTTTGCGTGACGTAACTGTTGGACATAAGGGAAATTACGAAGCCAGTGCAGTAGGCGAGGTAAATGTGGTTGAATTGATGAAAAAGAACAACGCGATTATTGGCGGTGAAGGAAATGGAGGAATTATTTATCCTGAATTGCACTACGGACGTGATAGTTTGGTTGGAGTTGCTCTGTTCCTGACACATTTAGCCAATATAAAAATGTCAGTTTCGGCATTGCGTGCTTCTTATCCTGAATACTATATGAGCAAAAATAAAATTGAATTAACACCACAAATTGATGTTGATGCTATTTTAGTTGCGATGACTGAAAAATATAAAAACGAAGACATTTCTACAATAGACGGTGTAAAAATTGATTTTGCTACAGAATGGGTTCATTTAAGAAAATCAAATACAGAACCTATTATTCGTATTTATACCGAAGCTCCATCTCAGGAAAAAGCAGATGTTTTGGCACTTCGAATTATAGACGAAATAAAAGCAATTGTGGGAATTTAAGTAAAAAAATATACCACTTATTATTTTTAACCGCAAAGTTCGCAAAGCTAAGTCATACAAAGCTTTGTGAACTTTGTGCTTTTAGAAGGCATGCCTAAGATAAAATCTTTGCGAACTTTGCGGTAAAAAAAAACATCTACCTTTTATTTAAAAAAAATGCCCCGAACGTGAGTCCGGGGCATTTTTATATGTTTTAAATTCGATTAGAATTTGTATGTTAAGCTTCCCATAATTGTACGTGGAGCCTGAACGTTGATTGTTGTGTAACCATTAAAGTACAATTCGTCTGTAAGGTTGTTTACTTTTAATGAAACTCTGTATTTAGGCTGATCGTAGTATAATGCAGCATTTACAACAGAGTAAGACGGAAGCTCAAAAGTTTGTCCAGGTCCTGCGTTGTAGATGTATGTAGCATCTCCGTAATTACCTCCAAATCCTAAACCTAAACCTTTAAGTGTAGTAGTTTGTAAATTATAGCTGAACCAGTAGTTAATTAAGTTTTCCGGTCCTGCAGTTGCTGGTCTTAAATCGTTTAACTCAGAATCATTTTTAGAATAGCCAACCAATAAATTTAATCCTGCAATTGGGTTAGCCGTAATTTCTAATTCAAAACCTTTACTAAATTGTGTACCATTTTGTATACTTGCATTTGGCAAATTTGGATCGGCTGTTACAATATCTTCAACTTTAATTTTGTAATAACTAATTGTAGCACTTACTTTATTTTGAAAAGCATTTACTTTTACACCACCTTCAAACTGATTGGCTTTTTCAGGGTCAAATTGTTTCATTTGAAGAGCACCATCAACATTTGCATTTAAGAACCCTTTGTTTGTAAAACTATTTTGGTAGCTACCAAATACAGATAACTGGTCTTTTATGATTTGATAAACTGCTCCAAATTTTGGAGAGAGTGCATTTTGAGAAAACGTATCAGCTTTTGTATTTGTAACAGCATCAAATGTACCCTGATTGTCAAAATGATCAAAACGTACTGCAGCAGAAAGTATTAAGCTTTCTGTAATGTTAATCGCATCAGCAACATAAGCACTGTATGTTGATATAGCACTATTCGTAGTATATGGAGTATTTCCATTTCCAACAAGCGCATTTTTTACATTGGTTGGGTTAAAATCATAATAATTAGCCGCTGTTCCGCTATAGTTTACTGTATCGTATGGAGCATAACCAGGCAAACTTTGGTATCCTAATTTATTTGTACCGTGATAGATATCACCACCAATTAAGAAACGGTTTCTCATTGATCCAATTTTGAAATCACCATTAAAGTTTTGTTGAAATTCTATAGCATTATCTCTACCATTTGCATCCCATGCATTTCTTGATAATTGCTCGTCTTTTAAAAGATAAAACCAGGTTTGTAAACCAGCTGCCTTATTTGAGCTGCTGCTGAATACAGTTTGCGAAGTCCATTCATCAGAGATTTTATAATTAGCCTGTGCAAAAACATTAAATGTTTTTGTATTGGTCATAAATTCATCTCCTAAAAATGATCTTTTAAAGTTGATGTTAAGATCTTTAGCGTTGTTAAATCCTAAGTCTGCACTGGAAGCAGAAAGGTATATTAATGGCATACCTGAGTTATCCTGATTTCCAATTTCAGCATCAATAGATATATTCAGTTTTTCGTTTACCTGATAAGAGAAAGAGGGTGCTATAAAGTAACTTTTTGAATACCCAAAATCCTGAAAAGTATTTGCTGTACCAACAGAAGCATTCAATCTGAATAATGCTGTTTTATCGTCGTTAATTGGCGTGTTAACGTCAGCTGACAAACGATTAAAACCATAGCTTCCGCTTTGGTAAGCGATTTCGCCACCGAAATTTTCAGTAGGTTTTTTAGTCACACGGTTGATTAAACCACCGTATGAAGAAAGCACGTTTCCAAATAATGTAGCAGATGGCCCTTTGATAACCTCGATTTTCTCAAGATTTGCAGCATCAGAATTACTGTTTACTTTTCCTGCAATACCATTTCTTACCAAACTCTGAGTTGTAAATCCACGTAGTGAAAACCAAGAACCTCCATCACCGGCACGGTTAGTAGCTCCCCATAACTGGTATAAACCCGGAACATTTTTCAACGCTTCATCCTGATTGGTTACCAATTGGTCTTTCATTAATTGTTTAGTAACAACATTGTAAACCTGAGAGTTTTCAAGATTTTTGATCGTCATTCTTGAAACATATTCACTTTCCGTTTTAGTATATTTGTTAGCATTTCCTTTTACAAATACCTCAGTAAGAGTTTCTGATGAAGTTGTCAATGTAAAGTTTTCTGTAAGTTCATCTCCCTCTTGGATAGTGATGCTTTTTTCTTTAGAAGAGAAACCTACTGCAGTAGCTCTTAAAGTATAATTACCCGGTTTGATGTTTTTAATCTCATAGTTTCCCTGAGCATCTGTGTTGGTTCCAATTTTAGTTCCTCTAATAGTTACAGAAACATTGTCAGCACTTTCATCGCTAGATAATGAAACTCTACCTTTAATAGTACCTGTTTGAGCAAATGAAGTTACAGCTGTCAGCAACATTAAACAGCAGATCAACTTTGAAAATGATATTTTTCCTTTCATGTTATTTAGAATTGTTTCGAATAGCGCAAATGTAAACGTTGTGTTAAAACAAAACAAGTTATCTTTATTTATTCTAAATAATAAAATGAATGATGGGTTTCGTTGCTTATTCTTTAATAATTTGTAGCTAAAAAAATATTATTCTTTTTTTTAAATATAATTACTTGTTTAATCGAAACGGAAAGGAGAATAAAAAGTAATTTTTTTCATTATCTTTTTAGTTTATACTCAAATTTAGCAGCAAAAAACAACAATTATTTAATTCACTGTTAAGTAAGATCAATTTATTAACAAGAACTTTTTTTAAAATGATTTTGTCTAAAACAAAAAAAATCCAAAAAACAATATGCGCTTTTTGGATTTTTAATTTTTCTCAGAAAATTATTTTTCAAGTTTATGTTTCCATCTTTTATGTGTCCATAAATAATATTCAGGACACTCGTAAATTTGTTTTTCTACTTCTTTTAAGTACTTTTCAGTAATTTGAAAATTTTCAAAGTCGTTAGGATTATCGGCAATAGTTAAGAAAGTGGCTTCATAATAACCTCTTTTTACTTTTTTTACTTTTACCATAATTACACTTAAATCATATTTTTTTGCAAGCATTTCGGCTCCAGTGTGTACAGGAACTTCAATACCCATAAATTTCATTGAATGAAAAATTCTGTCCAGTTTCGGAGACTGATCACTTGCCAACCCGTACAAACTTAATTTTCCTTCACGCTGGTGTTGAGCCATAGTCGGAATAGCTTGCCTTGTCTCAATTAATTCTGTATTATATTTCGAACGAATTTCGCGGATTAATTTGTCAAAATAGCGATTCGCGATTCTTTTATATATGGCAATTCCCTGAAAACCAAGTTTAGGATTAATGGTCAAAAGCCATTCATAACTGGCATAATGCGAAGCAACGAGAATTACACTTTTACCTTTTTTTGCATAATCCTGTACGAGTTCGATATTAGTGACCTGAAATCTTTTCTCCATTTCTTCAGGCGAGATACTCATCGTTTTGATAGTCTCCAAAAACATATCGCACATATGCTTGTAGAACTTCTTTTCGATTTCTTTTCGTTCAGCATCATTTAAATGCGGTAAAGTCATTGCAAGATTTTCTCTTACAACTTTTTTACGATAACCCACAATGTGATATATAATAAAATATACGAAATCAGACAGCCAATAAAATATTCGAAAAGGTAATATAGAGATGAGCCAGAGTAAAGGGTAGGCCAATATATAAACAAGAAATTGCATGTAATTTTTTTTACAAATATAAAATAAAAATGAATAAAGACGGATATTTTGGTCTCATGCTAACATATGTTTAAGAATGACTATATTTACATTTCAAATTAAATATTTTTATGAATATCATTTTAATTGGGATTATAGTTGCCAATGTTTTAATTAGCTGGAAAGGTTTTGAAGATTATTCTTTTATGAGAAAATATGAATTTCATGTAGGAAGTATCCGTTCCGGAGAACAAATTAGAATGCTGTCATCCGGTTTTTTGCATGCCGATATAATGCATTTACTTTTTAATATGCTTACACTTTGGTTTTTTGCTCCTGTGGTTTTAGGATGGTTGGGTAATTTTTCGTTTGCATTGGTTTATTTTGGAAGTTTAATTTTTGGAAGTTTATTAACTATGGTTTTCCATAAAAACGATTATAGTTACAGAGCCGTTGGAGCTTCTGGCGCAGTGACGGGTGTTTTATATTCGGCAATTCTGTTACAGCCGGATATGATGTTGGGAATATTTTTCGTGATTCCAATTCCAGCCTATCTTTTCGGAATTTTATATTTATTGTATTCTATTTACGGAATGCGTGCTAAAAACGATAATATTGGTCATACGGCCCATTTTGGAGGTGCTGTGGGTGGCTATTTGATTACTTTGATAAAAGAACCATCATTGTTAACAGATCATACGTTGATGGTAATCTTGCTGGCGATTCCTATTGTGATACTTTTTGTCCTTGCAAAATTGGGGAAAATATAATGTGGCACAACTTTTGAAATGCCATTATTGAATAATTAAAATTTAACAAAAATGAAAAAACTAGTATTATTTTTAACAATCATGTTTATGACTATGTCTTACGGCCAGGAAACCAAACAAATTCCTCAAATCAATGTAAATGGAGAAGGAAAAGTAAAAGTAGCTCCAGATCAGGTTTTGATTTCTGCTACAGTTGAAACAAAAGGAAATAATGCTAAAGACGTCAAAAAACAAAATGACGAAAAAATGGATGCGGTTTTGAAATTCATTAAAAAAATGAATGTTCCAACAGCAGATTTTAAAACCAAACAAGTTGCGCTAAACCCGCAATACGATTACGAAAAAAAGAAAACAAGTTATAATGCTACTCAAACTGTAGAAATTGTATTAAAAGATTTATCTAAATATGATGAATTAATGGAAGGTTTGGTTCAACAAGGAATTAACCGTTTAGATAAAGTTTCTTTTGAAACTTCTAAGTTAGTTCAATTACAGTCAGATGCTCGTAAATTAGCAATGAAAGATGCTAAAGTAAAAGCAGAAGATTACGTATCAGTTTTAGGACAAAAAGTAGGGAAGGCTTACGTGATTTCTGATAATTCACAAATTTACCACCCACAGCCAATGTATGCTGCAATGAGAATGAAAGAATCAGCAGATACAATGGGAGCTTCAAACGAAACTCTTGCTATTGGAGAAATCGAAGTTACAGCAAATGTAAGTGTGAGTTTTATTTTAGAATAATATTTCGATAAATTTTAAATAAAAAATCCAAATTCCAACTTAAAAATTGGGGTTTGGATTTTTTTATAATTTAAAAATTAAAGATTTAGTATAGCGCCTGAGTAAAATCGTCAATTAAATCCTGTGTATCTTCAATTCCGATTGATAGTCGGATTAGAGAATCTTCAATTCCCATTTCTTTTCTTCGTTCGGCACCAAGTTCATGAAAAATTGTCCTTGCGACCGGAATAGCCAAAGTTCTCGTGTCTCCCAGATTACTGGATTTAATGACAATTTTTAAACGGTTTAAAAAAGTTACGCAATCAACTTTATCGTTTAATTCAAAACTCATCAAACCGCCAAATCCATCAAATAACTCTGATGCAATTTTATGTTGAGGATGACTTTCTAAACCAGGATAATTAACTTTTTTTACTAATTCATGATCTTCCAGAAAACGAGCTAAAATTAAAGCATTGCTACAGGTTCTTTCCAATCTTAAAGCCAAAGTTTCTGTACCCACCGAAATACTATGCGCAGCTTCCGGAGATAATGTACCGCCTCCATCTCGCAAGCCTCTTTTTCTAATTTGAGTAATGCCAAGTAAAGCCGGAGAAATTTGTTCTTTTAAAATAGGAGCAATGTTGGAGAAATTATTCCAGTCATATAAACCTGTATCTGTAACGCTGCCTCCAAGTGCATTGCCGTGACCGCCTATATATTTTGTCAATGAATTAATAACCAAACTGGCTTTGACATTAATAGATTTAAAAAGATAAGGAGAGGTCATCGTATTATCAACAACATATAGTAGATTATTCTCTGAACAAAAAGTACCAATTTCATCCAATGCCGCTATTTGAGTAGCCGGATTTGCGATAGTTTCAACAAAAACCATACGAGTATTTTGTTGATGAGCCTTTTTTACGTTCTCTATATTAGTAACATCCACAAAAGATATTTGAATACCAATGTCTGTAAATGTCTGCATGATACTTCTTGTGTTACCAAAAAGGTAGGAACTTGCAATAATATGATCATCCTTTTTTAAAAGTGATGAAATAGTGGCAGTAATGGCAGCCATACCAGTGGAGAAAGCCACTGAAGAAAAACCATTTTCCATTTGTGTAACCTTATTTTCTAATGCAGTCACCGTTGGATTGCCTTGTCTTGAATAAGCATAGCCTTTTGTTCTATTCTGAAAAACATCAATAAGTCCGTTTACATCCTCATATCCCCACGTTACAGCTGTATGTATAGGTTGATGTAATGCTCCAAATTCAGGTTTTAACAGTCGGTCTGAATGTAATATTGTAGTCGTAAATCCTTTTTTATTTTTCATAGGTATTGTATGCGCAAACTTGTGTTTGTTAGTATCTAAATTATTTTAAACTAAATTAATCAATAAAATAGTAGTATCCAGATTTGAAGGAGCATAATTAATCTGGATAAAATATTAATATTAAAGTGAAAAGTTTCTTTGCATTTCTGCAAATTATAAATTGTATTTAGAAAGTAACAGAGACATGGAACTCTATTAGGACTTGATATTTCAATTGTCAATGTGCGTTTCTAAAATCTCTTTTCTAAAATGAATACCCCAGTTTAAAATTTCATCTAATAGTTTCTTCATGCTCTCTCCTAACGGTGTAAGTGAATATTCTACAGTTATAGGCATACTGTCATAAAGAGTACGGGTAATAATTTTATTTGTTTCTAATGCTTTTAGTTCCTGCGAAAGCATTTTAGGAGAAATATCAGTAATATCTCTTTGTATTTCTCCAAAACGTTTGTTTCCGTGATTTAAAGAGATAATTATAGGCAATCGCCATTTTCCCTGGATAACCTCCAGAGTATCTCTTGCAATCATTAATCTATGTCTGCAAACATCATTTTTTTGATTCATATCAAATTGGTTTAAAATTACACTTACTTAAAAGTAACTACTTACTAAGAGGTAACTAGTATATATTAGATAGTAAATGTATATAATTTTGCTCATATAATAAATTGTAAAAATTATGAAAAATAAAACAACATGGGTTATAGACCCGGTGCACTCCGAAGTATTATTTAAAATCAAACATTTGGTTATCTCTTCTGTAACTGGTTCATTTAGGAAGTTCGAAGGAAATGTAATTTCTGAAGGAACAGATTTTAGCAATGCAAAATTTTCATTCAGGATTGATGTAAAAAGCATAGATACAAATCAGTCACAAAGAGATGAGCATCTACGAAGTGGTGACTTTTTTGAAGCTCATACTTATCCTGAAATATTTTTTGATTCTACATCCTTTTTAAAAGAGGGTAACAATGGTTATAAGATGATCGGGAATCTGACATTAAAAGGCGTAACCAAACCAATCGAATTGAATGTCGAATATGGAGGTTTTGAAAATGACGGACATGGGAATGTGAAACATGGATTTGAAATAACAGGAACAGTAAATCGAAAAGAGTTTGGAATGTCCTGGAACAAGATTACAGATAAAGGAGGTTTGGGTTTGGGAGAAGATGTAAAACTTATTGCAAATATTCAGATTTCTAAGATTGTGGAGTAAGATATTCTAAAGTTTATTTAAATGCACAAGGATTTACTTGTGCATTACTCTTGCTTATATATATAGTGTAAAGTGTTTTTGAGAAAATTGAGTATTGATTCTAATTTTCAGGTTAAGATTATTTGAATATATGTCTCCATAATGAATATAAACATATGATAAGGCTCTAAAATTGATAAAAGAGAGTTTTTTAAAAGTGTTAATTTACGTGTCGAATGTAAATAGTAAGAAAAATCCCTGTTTAATTAAAAAAATATTTTGATCTAAAATTATTGTTATCAGAAAGTTAGGAAATAGTTTTAAAAAAGATTGAAAAAAAGTGCTGGTAAAGTATTGCGAATGTCAATAAAGGTTCTACTTTTGCACCCGCTTTGAAACACAAGCGAAACAAAATTGAAACACGTTCGTAGACATATTGAATTGACAGCCGTTTTAACAGAGATGTTAGAACAAAAGAATAAGA